>CABVRV010000081.1 GCA_902500755.1 uncultured Nitrospira sp. | reverse complement strand
CCCTCTCGTGTGAGCGGTCTTTAAATCGTCTAGGACCCAGATTCTTACCACGTCACCATTCCGGCTGATGGTTTGGGCATCGATATAAACCTTCGCCTTGTCGTTACCATCGACCAACTGCCACTCGGCGGACACAGGAGCAGCGTTCGACACCTGAAGCGCAATGCATGCGAAGAGGATACGAGAAAATCTGGAGAAGAAACCGAGAGCGGACAACATAGCTCGTTTGATCCGACGACCATCAAGACCGGATTTCACCGCTCCTATATGTTCGGTGGGAGCTAGGGAAAGACTTCTTATGGTTGCGTGGTATCGCCCAGTTTCCTTGTCAAACAGTCATTGAACGCCATCCGCTGATGATACGGCGTCCAAAACCATTTGTACTTGTTCAACATATCCAATTCTCGCACGTATTCATTGCACCGCTTCGTCTCCACCTCTCCGGCCTCTAAAGGCGACGTCATGATCCAGGCCCCAATCCCAATAGTAAAAAGAAAGAGCGTTACGCCGGCAACGAACATCACAATTGCTTTTGTATCCATGAATCCCTCTATAGGTTCGTCTGCGACCAATACCTGAATTCTCATGTGACTGGTGCCGGAGACCGGGATCGAACCGGTACGGGCCTTATGAGCCCGAGGGATTTTAAGTCCCTTGCGTCTGCCTATTCCGCCACTCCGGCAAGACGGCGGATTTTAGCATAGCGAATCCGGGACCACAGCCACTTTTCTTCCCGTCCCTTCCTTACCCGCTTACCATGCAAAAGATGACGAGGATGGGCTACAATGCGAAGACAGATGGCAGGGCATCAGTGAAGCGATCAAGATTGTGAGGTGGCCCGCTGAGGATACATGTCTACTGGGTCTTGGTCGGGATTTTCGTGCTAGGAACGGTGCTGCCACCCCGTGCGGCTGGCCAAGAGGCAGTTCTCGATATCCTCCCGCTCCGCCCGTTCAGTTTCGACGTATCATTTAACGATCGCACCTTTGCGCCCACTCGCAGAATCATCGCCGTACAAGCCGGAATCACGGCTCTTCGCTACGGTCCCCTCGAATTGAGAGGCATCTACCAATATTACAGTCACCATACGCCTACGTTCATCACCGACCAACATTCACTGTATGCAAACCCGCGCTGGAATAATTTCATCGATTTGCTGGATTTCCCAAGCGGCCAACCAATCAGTCGCATCCTGCGACACGTTCTTTTCGGACCGCTGGAGCACCGGGCGATACCCTATATCGGGGCGATGCTGGGAGGAACTCTACCGGGGAGAGGGGCACTTTCACCCGGGTACCTGTACGGAGGACAGATCGGTGTACGATTTCCTGTCGCCCAAGGATTTTCCGTCGATATGGGACTTCAGTACACACGATTCGAAATTGATTTCCAGGGCAAGTCGGATTTGTCACGGCAATGGCTCTTCACCATCGGCGTTCGGTTCTAAGCCAATGGCTCTGGATCCTTACAACATACCAATCCTAGGGAGAATATGGGTCGTGAGTCTTTGGGCGATCATAAGACTCCTTAATTCACTGATTTTGACGACGCTCTGCATTCTCCTGCAAGGATGCGGTCTGGTGTATGATGCCGTTGAGCTCATCCACCCGCTGACGCGCGATGAGTTGTCATCGATCTGCTCGCGCGCGCGGCTACGTGTGGGGATTTCCGTCGAACCGTTTCGCCCATTCGTCTTTCCCGCGGTGTACACGGACGAAGGCATCCGGGTGACCGGCTTGGATATCGAACTGATCCGAGAGATCGCCGATGCACTCACAGCCCATTGCGGCGGATCGAACCCCATCGTCCCAACTCTACACGTCACGCGATTTCCCGATCTGTTCATCAAGATGAGCGAGGGGCAGCTTGATCTCTTTGTCTCATCTGTAAGCGGAACGATTCCCGGCACAAGACCGACGGGGCTGTGGTTTTCGCCTCATTATTTCCATGGAGATGGTGTAGCAGCCATTATCCAAAAGCCCGAAGTAGCGGAACGAGTGTGGGAACAACTTCGAAAGCAGAACGGAAAGTTGGATACGCTGGCTGCGATCCAGGAAGGCTTTGCCGGATTGACCGTCGCCGTTCAGAAAGGACGATCCTCTCACCTGTACGCCGAAGCCAACCTCAAGCGGATCCGCATGGTGATCTGCGATTCGCTTCCCGCCTCGATTGAAACGAAGGACCTGAATATCGACGTTATCTTGACCAACCATTCCATTCTCGAGTATGTGACAAAGCGGGTCTGGCAAGATTGGCGGCTGCTGACACAAATCGACGGCACCCCCTTGATTCTGACTCAGGAGGATCTTTCCATTGTCACAAACGACGACCACAGACAGTTACAATGGTTCTTGAACAACCTTCTGCTTCGCCTGGAAGAGTCAGGTCGGTTGAAGCACATGCGTCGGAGATGGGTGGAGGCGGAATACGCGCCTACTCGGCGGGCAACCGCAGAGGGGTTGCCACTTGAAGTCACACAGGTGCCCGAGCATTATGATCAGGGACAGTGCCGCTTGACTGAGGGATCATGAGAAAGGGAGGTCGCATGCTTGCGCGCTCGATCGTATTCCTCCCGCTCGGTTTGATGGCGATACTCCTCTGGCCCCAGAGCGGTTGGGCGCAACCATCTCAGAAAGAGACTGAGCGAACGGCCGAACTGCTGGCCACCCTTCTTGACGCCGGACGTGTCGTCATCGAACGCAACCAGCCGTTGATCAATGATTCGCGAAGGGGGGACAAGGGCTTCTCACCGGATGTCTTTGAGAAGCTGGTTCTTGATGAGTTCTTCCGCCAGTCGCAGATCGACCTGAACAAGTCTGGTTCTTCTTTGCCTCCCCACGCGAAAGATCTATTGATGCAACTCCTCCTGGCGAGCAAAGAGGTCGTGGCGGATGCGCAGTTTGTGATCAATCAGCGAGGGATCGGGTACAAGAATTTTATCCCAGCCACCTTCGGCAGCCAGGCTGCGCGGAAGTTTTCGAAACGATCGAAAGTGACCATCAAACAGACGACCCTCGATCCACGAAACTTGCAGAATGCGCCCGACGCGTACGAAGAAGCGGCCCTGAGGCGACTTGCGCACCAACCGGCCTCGACCACCGCTATCATCGAATGGCTCAACGGTGGACAGTTACTCAGAGCCATGATGCCGATTTATTATTCAGAAGATTGCCTGATTTGTCACGGAAGCCCGAAAGGAATACTCGACATTTCCGGCTATCCACGAGAAGGCGCTCAGGTAGGAGAACTAGCCGGTGCCATCAGCATTCAGATCCCCGTGGACCATCGATAGCAGATCCAGCCGCGACGGAGGAGGGACACTACGGGTGGATCTGCCACCGATGATCTTCGGTCGAGCTAGTTCAACACTGCGGTGAGTTGCGGGCTCTGTTTCTCGCAACTCTTGGCAGCCGGTGGCTTTTCGTCGAACGCGACTTTTACACCGGACTTGACGGCTCGCCCCCAACGATTGGTTTGTGCCTGCGCCTTCCGAGCATAGCGGCTGACGGCTCGACGCGTTTCAACCCCGGTCTGTGGAGCGAAGAGGAGCCCCAGTCCCGCTCCGATGACGGCTCCACCAGCGATGAATGCAGCTGCCTTGGCGACGTGCTTCCCCTGCTCCGACATGGCGAACCTCCCTCATAATGGTGGTGATGTTGCCGGAAGACTGCCCGATCGTTCTTCCTATGAGGAGCGTTCCAGCATGCTTTGTGCCAGCATGAGAGCGGTCGAACCGGGGCCAATTTCCTCGGTAAATCAAGGGGGCGACCGGCGACGATGAGAAGTGACAAATATTGGGTCTCTTTTTCTCGACAGAAAGAGACACAGGCGTTTCAGAAATCCAACACTTGTTCACCTTCCGTTCCTGTAAAGCAGCTCTAGGTAACGTTTTCCAAGGACCATGCTCTAATCATTCTTTAATCCTAGATGCGCTTGCATTGACAAGTGGGCCCCCGTATGATCCGTTGGAAAATTCGACCTGTGGCTCGTAGGAGAAGCGCGGATCAGCGAAGACTTGTGAACTGTTCAGAATGCGAACAACGTCTCTCAAAGAAACAATCCTGACAGAGGAGACATGGGTTCCCTAGCCGCGATTCCCTATCCAAACATTGATCCCGTCATTGTCGCACTGGGCCCTATTCAGTTGCGCTGGTATGGGCTGATGTATTTGATCGGCCTCACCGCGGCCTACTTCCTCATTCAGCACAAGGTTGCCCGCAAGGAGTTGACAATTAGGAAGGACCAGATCTACGACATGGTCGTCTACGCGGCCTTCGGCGTGTTTCTCGGTGGACGGATCGGCTATACGCTCTTCTATAACTTTTCGTACTACATTCAGAACCCACTGAAACTGCTCGCAGTATGGGAAGGAGGCATGTCCTTCCACGGCGGGCTCATCGGAACTATTATCGCGCTGATCTGGTTCAGCCGTAGGCACGGAATTCCCGCCTATACGATTGCGGACTTGGCGGCTTCTGTTACACCGATCGGATTGGGGTTCGGGCGGATAGGAAATTTCATCAATGGAGAGCTCTTTGGCCGATCAACCGACGTGGAGTGGTGCATCGTCTTCCCGACCGGCGGCCCAGTTTGCCGCCACCCTTCGCAATTATACGAGGCAACCCTGGAAGGCCTCGTGTTGTTTACGGCCTTGTGGTGGATCGATCGGCGCCCGACTCCGCCCGGCACGATCTTTTGGACGTTCGTCACCGGCTACGGCATCAGCCGACTCATCATTGAACTCTTTCGTGAACCCGACCAGCATCTGGGCTTCATTCTAGGCCCGATTACCATGGGCCAGATTCTCTCTCTGCCCATGGTGCTGATCGGAATTGTCATGCTCGTCTTGGGCTACCAGCGAGCGGGACAAAAACCTGCCT
This sequence comes from uncultured Nitrospira sp., assembly GCA_902500755.1. Classification (GTDB taxonomy): domain Bacteria; phylum Nitrospirota; class Nitrospiria; order Nitrospirales; family Nitrospiraceae; genus Nitrospira_D. Next base: position 10,303 of record CABVRV010000081.1, on the reverse strand, counting down.
ACTCTTGAAAGTTCTGAGCGATAGCATTCACGCTGCTGTCGACTCAGCACTGGTTCTTCAGTACGGCATTTCATCATCATCTAAGCCAACATGGTGCCCCAGTTCATGGACGACCGTGTCGTAGACCTCCTGCACCACTTCTTCCGGACTTTCGCAAATACGGAGGATCGGCCCGCGATAGATGGAAATCCGTGGTGGTGGTTCACCACCAGGCCTGAAGAATGACTCAGACGCCAGCGACTGGCCTTGATAGAGGCCGAGCAAGTCGTCCTTCTCATCCAGCTCCAAATCTCGCAAGACATCCTCCGGCGGCTCTTCTTCTACGACCACGGCAATGGACTCCATAAGCTTGGCGTAGGGAGGCGGAAGGTCCGCGATGGCCTGCTGGACCAGCTCCGCAAAGGCTTCTGAGGAAATAGGTTCTCGCCTAGGCATGTCCATATCTCAAGATTTACAATTCTATGGCGACGCCACACCGTAGAAAAAGGCAATGGAACCGCGGTTGGGTTCCCAGACTTTGTTTCACGGCAGCCTTATAGACCTCGCTTTGCGTTCGGTACTGTTCGGCCCGCGCGGCCGCTTGATCGGCTGATACCCCATCCGTCTTATAGTCGGCGATCCAGAGTTCTCCATCAAGCTGGTATATGAGATCGATGACTCCTTCCATGACCTGCCGATCACCCCACGGGATGATGAACGGAACCTCACGACCAAGAATCTGAGAGGATCGCAGGCGTGCATAGGTTTCGGATCGACCGAAGGTCGCCAAAAGATCGGTCATGGAATCAACGACCGGTCCGGCGTAGGATTGTTCCTCAGGCCCTAAGGCTGACTGAAGAGCCGAGCCAACCTGAGCACATAATCCCAAGGGGTCCAGCGAAAAATCCCATCGCTCCAGCACGCGATGCGCAATCACACCGACCAACCGTCCAATCACCGCATCCTGTCGAACTGAGATTGTTTCACTGCGGATCGACCTCGTCCGTTTGCCCAACCCAGTCGGTGTCAGGTGGTGTGGGGTCTCACGAGCCTCGCTCCATCGAGCAGTCCGTGCCTCCCACAGTGCAGCCATCTCCTGTGGATTGATCGATGCCACACCGGTTGCTCGGTCGCCCCGTCGCCTGGGCCGTTTTCGCTCCAGTGCCTGGACGACTCGCTGGGAAATGCGGCTGGCGCCGATTGTCAAAGCCTCCGTTGAGGCGTCTCCGATCTTTCCTGTCCCGATGTTCCGTAACAGCTCGAACACCGTTTCTCCGACTGAACGGGCGGTTATCCCGCCGGACAACAGCAGCAGCTCTTTGGCCCTGGTCATCCCCACATACAGCACTCGGCGCCGTTCCGCGTCTTCTCGCAACCGCAGTTTGTGTTGGACCAGCAACGAGCCAAGCGACCGATGATGCTCCAAGGAGAGCCCATAGGTTCCGCTCGACCAATCGTAGGAGATCCGCGGCGCACTCCGTTCACGTCCACTCCCCTGATGGAGGCCCGGCAGCACAACAATGGGAAACTCCAACCCTTTGGCCTTATGGATCGTCAACACATGCACGGCTTCGAGCGACTCCTCGGCAAGAAGACTCTCGGACTCATCGGGCTGTTCTTCAAGCCGAGCGATCATGAGATCGACAAACCCACTCAGGGTCATGTGGGGTCGGTCGGCCAATGAAGCAGCCGTTTGCTTCACCTTCATGAGATTGGCCACAGCTTGTTCGCCATGGAGCGACGCAGCGGCGATCTCGAGAATCGGCAGTCGGTCAAAAATCAGCTCGAGAGCCTCAGCCAACGGCAAAACAGGGATCGCTCCGTGGAGCCACGCCAGGTGCTCATAGAGTCGCCGAACAGCATCGGCACGGACATGGGACCATGTCCCGAGGTCGTCCGCGAGGAGATAATTGAAATGCCCCGCCTGCTTCAGCTCATAGAGTTCTCGATCCGTCAGCCCTCCGAGCGGCGAACGAAGGAGGCCGGTCAATGCGATCGCATCGTGAGGATGATCCAAAACCCGTAAGAGATTGACGAGATCGATGACTTCCTGGCGGCGATAGAAATGCTTCTCGCCCTCGATGACGTAAGGAATGTCGTGTCGCCGCAACGCATCGAGGTAGGCATCCGCCTGGGTGAGCTTTTTGAACAGCAGCGCCACGTGACCCGGCTTCACCGTAGGACGGCTGAGCACCTCCTCGGTCAACCAACGAGCCAGTACTTCGCTTTCCGCTCTCGTCGCTCCTGCCGCATCGAACATGTCGTCTTCACCATCCGGCGTCGTCACACAGAGACGAACCCCCGGCTCGATCGAAGAGGGCTTCCGTTGAGGACGGACTTCCAACCGCACGTTCGCCGGTTGGACCAGTGGTCGTCGTTCAAAAAGCCGATCGAAGACCTCGTTCACCGACTCCAAGACCGCTCCATCGCTTCGAAAGTTCGTGGTCAATGTCTCCGCTCGCCCGCCCTCATTCGTGACCTTCTCCACGACTCGATCGAAGGCTTCGATGTCCGCACGCCGAAAGGCATAGATCGACTGTTTGGGATCTCCCACGATGAACAGTTTCCCAGGCTCGAGGGCCATCTCCTGCCATCGAGCCGCTTGACTCCCATGACGCTCCGAGACGGCCAGGATGATCTCGTACTGCGTGGGGTCCGTATCCTGAAACTCATCGACCAACAAGGCACGATACTCTCGCTTAATCCGTTCCCGAACAGAGGGATGCTCAAAGAGCAACGCCCGCGCCCGAGCCAGTAACCCATCAAACGAAAGCCACCCTTGCCGAACAAACCTCTCGCGAATGTCCTGCACCAGCGGAATAAGGAGTTTCAACAGATCATTCAAAAAAGCATGGTCGATCGTGAGGAGTTGTTGCGCGGTCTCGATCAGGGCACCAGCTTCTCTAAAAGCGCTTTTCTCCCATCCGGCGACAGCACTCCCCAAGTCTTTGTCGAGCCATTCCCGTTCCTCCGTCGTCGCGTCTTGCCGACCAGTCAACCCCTTGTCTGCCACGAGGCGCATTACAGACGCGGCGGCAGCGAGCATCTGCTCAACCTTACGGCGCTTCGGCCTGTCGTGCCCACTCAACAGCTGCTCAGCCCGCACGCTCATGTGCTGCATCCAGTCCGACATCGCCGGCGACACTGTCGTTGAAGCAAGTTGTTGCTGGAGAATGTCGAGATCGACCAATTCACTGCACAGTGAGTAAGCCAACGATCTCACCGCATCGAGCGTGGCCGATGACAAGACTGATTGCCAGAGGGGATGGTGTAGGCCGGCTCGGCTCAACTCCTGATCAAGCCAACAATCCCACGCCGCTGTGAACTGTTCCTCAAAGCGCAGGCCATCATCTTCCTTGAAATCAGGATCGACACCGCTCTCCAACGGATGGAGTCGCAACAGATGCGCTGCGAAACTGTGCAGGGTGCCGATCTGAGCTTTTTCTAGCTCAGGCAACGCAGTGTGAGCCCGGGCGACAATCGCATCGCTACTCAGTCCATACCTCTCTTGAAGGTCGCTCCTCGAAACGGCCCCTCCGTCGCTCGCTCGCAGCGAATCGGCCTGTGGTTGAACCAGGGTGGTCAGCCGCTCGCGCAGTCGCACTTTCATCTCAGTCGCCGCCTTGTTGGTAAACGTCAGGGCCACCACCTGCGTGACCGGCACTGGATTGGGCTCTTTCATGAGCAGATGCACGAGACGATTGACGAGCAGCGTCGTCTTCCCTGTCCCTGCCCCGGCCACGACCACCACGTTGCGATCGAAAGTCGTTTCAGCCGACTGTCGGGCCACGCGATCCGGTATTAAGTGCTCGTCACTCATCGCCAATCTTCTGCGTGCGAAGGGTTCTCAGGACTTTCGATTCATCCGCCCGATGGGCTCTCCACCACGTTGGAGCATGTTCTCTTCGGCAGATCACACGAAATTCGCAATGGTCGCAATAACCATCGGGAATGATAAAAAATCGCCCGGCCCTGATTCCGTCGATCAAGGTCTTGATCGTGCAATGGATAAAGCTCCCGGTCTCCGATGCCCACGACTTCCCATCAAACATCGAGCGACTGATCGGCGCCGACCAACCAGGGACGAGAAACAGGAACTGCACCTGACTGGGAGTAGTCTGCCCGGGAACAATAAGGCAACTATAGAGCGGCGGTTGCAGCCGATACCCACGGACAGCGGACTGGGTTAGGTTACGGTCTTCAGGTTTGATGCTTGAACCAACTTTATACTTGTAATCGACTACCCGTAATGCGCCGGAATCCCGATTCCGATCGAGCCGATCGATCCGGCCACGGATCTTCAACAATTCTTCGTCAAGGACATCGGGAATCGTCCCTTCTCCATCCACTTCAAAAGCAATAGGCTGGTACGGGTGCTCGGTCTGTTCCGCTTCCTCCGCCTCCAGCGCCGCCGTCATAAGGGTCACGATCTGGTCTTTCGCCAGCTCCCACAAGAGATAGTGACCGGTCCGGTGCTGCGATTCGAGATCTGCCGCCGCCTGGTCGACCGACATACGGATCGTCTGTTGCTTCACATGATCCGTCACACGTTCAGCCGGCCACCCGGCCTGCACAAGTTGCTCGTAGCACCGCCGTAATGTGGCGTGACAGAGCGTGCCCACCAGCGCCGCATCCGGTTGTTGCGACAGCGCCACACGATTTGGTTCGAGTCGCAACACATCTGAGGCAAAATATTGGAAGGGACAGCGCGCATAGCGTTCGAGCGGCGTGGGAGCTACGCCCCGTTCGATAAGCCGTCCCCAATGGGATTCCACCGCTCCGGTCATTCCATCGAAGGGATTCAACGTCTTGCCCTCCTCTTCGATGCGATCCAGCGCTGCCGTCGCATGACGAATTGTATCGGCGTCTCGCCCGAGTGCCTGTACGAGATCGATTGGATCTTGCCCGTTCATGGCCAACCACTGAATCAGTTCAGGAGGTGGTAGGAACTGTTTGATCGCGGGCCGTTGCACAACTCGATCGGTCAGGCGGCGCGGTACGACATCGATCGGTTGTTCATTGAAGGCAAATCCTCGGCGAGCTACTTCAAGATAGGGAGAGGCCGCCAGCATCCGTCCGGTTTCATCGGCCCGCTGATAGGAAAGATATAACCTCTGATAGACAGCCTGACAGAGCAGGTGGAAAAGCAAGCTCTCCTCTCCATAGGCGGTCAATTTTTCGTCGATCTTGAATCCAAGCGTCGCGTCGAGCACGCGCCGATGATGATCCCTAAGAAAAGCATCTTCCCGGATGTAGCGCGGAAACACCTTTTCGTTCAGGCCAAGGACAAACAGGGCTTTGAACGACATCCCACGAGCCGCCATCACGTCGAGCACCATCACCCCCCGAGATGAGCTGTCATGAAAAGGTGTTCTCGTCCGCTCAAAGGTATGCGTCAACAGTTCGACGAAGTCAGCCCAGGTCATCTCCTCGGTGAGCGGCTCCAGTTCCAGGAGTGTGATCCAGATACGATCGATAGCGTTCCATATCATCGCTCGGTGGTCGGACTGAGGATCTTGAACCCTTGATTCCGCTGCATCCGGCCGCCGCAGACGCCGCTCGACAAGCGCCCGACAGGCTGCGACCATCTGACCGATCGTGCCTCGCGAAGGAAGCGTTGAACAGTCTTCCATGAGCTGTGAGACGACCTGCCAAAACAAGCTGATCACCTCCGGCCCAATCGCGAGAGAACCGATCAAGTTCTCCTCCCCATCAAGTATCAATGCAGCCTGACTCGCCTGCTCCAGTCGCTTCCACTCCTCGACTCCACGAGTGATGTGTAAGGCTTGAACCAGCAGTTTCCATTGCTCGGGCCGATATGACTCCGACAGGTCGTCGGTGAGATCCGTGCCGTACAGCGGCGACGTCACAACATCAAGCACTGACGCGCGATAGAAGCTGTTGACCGGTAGGGAGACCAGCTGCAACACGAGCTTACAGATTGGTTCGTGCACTAATGGTCGGGACGCGGTCGTATGGAAGGGGATTCGATGCCGATCGAAGATCGACTGAAGAGATGGGCTGTAAGGATCGAGTGCCCGCGCGGTGACGCCGATCTCGTCGAATCGATAGCCGTTGGTTTCAACCAGATCGAGGATCGTGCGGCAAGTTGCCGCCAATTCCTCTTCCACGCCGATCACACTTCTGATAGCGAGCTGGACGGGATGCTCAGCGACTTGTGTCGACTTTCGTTCCAGCCGAGCCATCACCTCGTCTGACGTCCCCAACGGCTGGATATAACGATCGAAAAATCGCCGGGCGAATCCATAGGCCGGATCATCCTCCAGCGGGAAAAACAAGGTTGTGTCATTAGCTCGGCTGACGGCTTCAAAGAAAGACAGCTGTACTTGCGTCAGATCATAGAACCCGTAATAGAATACTCGCTTCAGCGACTGGAGAAACAAAGCAGTCGGGATAAAAGGGATAAGCGCCTGAGCCAGATCGTCTTGCGTCCCGACCTCCAGCGTCTTCCCTGCTTCCTTTACAGCTGCATACAGCGATGTCAACGCACCAAGCCATTCGCGATCGTCTTCCTCGAAATACCCTTCACGGAGGCCTTGCAGCGCCTGACCTGGATCGACACCGGCATCCTTCAAGTCACGAATCGTGGACCAGAGTGCCCCCCACGTCCCGGCGGATTGTCCGATTCGTTGTAACGGAGCCTGACTAGCGAGCTTGCTGCGAATAATGTGTCGAACCAATCGCTCGTAGAACAGCTCATCGACGACCCGAGGCAACGCATGAGGGGCGGACACCTCTCCAGCCAGTCGTAAGGCCAATTGATGGAAGGTCAACACATGCAGATTCACAAGCGGAGTCCGCTGTTCAACGGCGAGAAGAGTACGAATATGGTCGGCTAGGGAATTGGACGGAACGAAGATCGCGAGTGGCGCAAGCGGATCGGCAGCCTTGGCACGTGTGAGATGATCGACGAGTGCAGATTCAAGGACAGGATGAAATCGACCGGTGATGACCCGCAGCATGGCGGGGTATTTTACCCGGTTTCCGGACCTAATAGCTCTCCGTTACAATCGACGCAGGCCCAGTCGCCGTCGATGAACGACATGGGATCACCGCAGATCGGACAATCCGGCGGAGGCCCCTTGGCTATGAGCGGAAGATCCGGAAGCTCGTTATCGTCTTCGTCCATCACTTCCTACCCTTCTCTCTGTTTGATCTTCAATTGAATGGCCTTTTCCGCACTCTCCCGACTGGGAACGCCGACGAACGTCAGCTTCCCATCGATAATCGTCGCGGGCACAGCACGAACCGCATGACGATCGGCCAACTCCTGACCATCCTTCGTGGTGATATCTACTTCCCGATACGAAAAACTGTACTTCACCCGCAACTGTTTCCACAAGCTCTTGGCTGACGGGCAGGCTCCGCAACTGGGCGACACAAGTAAGGTAATATTTGGCATGGTGTTTCCGAAATAAGTCTCAACCTATTCAGATGATCGGATCTTAGCACCCGCTGAAAAGACGGCGCAAGGCGGACAGAAATCAGGTCCGATTACAAATGCCCGAGTGATTGCGTTGGAAAACTTGCAGCCGGACAATCGTCGTGATCGATAGTGGAAAAGCAATTGATGAAGGCGTATCGTATACCCAAGTCAACGAGAATGAACCGCGCATTCCACATCCTTCTATGGCTCGCCTTCACACTGTTGTTTTGGAGTCCCACTGCATGGGCTGAGCCTGGGCTAGAGGAATCATCTCGCCTGCGTGTCTTGACGTACAACTTACTGCACGATGGACCATGGTCGGGATTCTTCGAGAACGGCACCCATCTCGAAGAACGGCTCGACATGACCATCCAGGAACTAGAGCGGTTACAACCCGACGTGATCGCCCTGCAAGAAGCGTCGGACAGCCGAAAGCATGGCAATGTCCCGCAACGGATCGCCGAGGCGCTCGGGTATCAGATGGTGTTCGAGCCCGCCACCCAGCACATCTCCGGGATCAGTTTCTTGGATCGACTCATCACTTCAACCATTGGCTTCAAAGAGGGACCGGCCATCTTAAGCCGCTATCCGATCGTTGCCTCGGAAGTCTACGACCTGCCTCGGTGCCAACGTCGCATGGATCCCCGCATTCTTTTGCGGGCTGAGATCGACGCACCGGATGGACCGATCCAGGTCTTTTCCGCCCATACCGCAAAAGGAGATGACTGCCAACTCCAGCGAGTCGGCGAACTGGCCCGTAAACATCGAGGAACGGGACGAGCGATTCTGATGGGCGACTTGAATACCGGGGAGCAGTCTTCTGTCCTCACTGAATGGCAAAAAGAGCCAGGACTGATCGATGCTTTCCGGGTTGCAAATCCAGGAATATCTGGAGGGACCGTCTGGCAAAACATCCATGTGGAATGGCCCACCGCCGACCGTCGCGTCGATTTTATCTTCTTGTTTCATGGAGAAAACGGCAACAGTCCGGTCGTACGTTCAAGCCGTCTCGCGTTTGACCAGCCCGGTCGCCTCCCAAACGGCGACGCGCTTTGGCCATCAGACCATCGCGGCGTGGTGGCCGATATCGAGTTGGCACCTGTCGATAGACCACGGATGAGCCAGCTATCCGGCGCTAGCCCGCGCTAAAAAGTACCAAACCCACATACTCTAGCCATTGCACGATTCAAGATCCGTCTCCACCCTGCTGACTGTGCCATCGGTTCTTGGACCCTCAGCCGCTTGCCTCGTTCGATTTGACAGGCGTAAGATCGGCCATCCTTCCTCACCTATAGCTATAGGAGGCGCTATGGCTGTTCGCACCACTCCCCCGACACAGCGGATTTCCCTCGATCGCAGCATCGAACGGATGCGGAAACAGCTCGCCGAATTCGCCTCGTTCCTAGGCAGAGGCAAGCCGAAGTGCAGCCTGGAAGAGTTCGACCTGGAGACCGAACGCCTGATCGGGGACTTGCTTGGACAGGCCTCCGACTTACTCCATGCCTATGAATATGCCGAGCTGGGCGAGGCGGCCGGATTGGTCAACATGACGGATGAGGCACCGGAAGGCAGCGGTCTGGATAGCCAGCGGCAGAGTCTCTTGCAGCGAAGCCGCGTGTTGGAGAGTTGCGTGTCGGAATTGGAGGCGCGCCGAACCGCCGCGCCGAAGAAAACCAAAATCGGGCGGATGCTCATCGGTCCCCAGATTGCCGAGCACATGTCCACTGAGATCCGGAGCGTGTCGCAGGACGCCAGTTTGCGGGAGGCCGGGCAGTTGATGCAACAATGGAAGCTGGGCTCGCTGCTCGTGACCAATAGCCGAGCCTACGTCGGCGTCTTGACCGATTCCGCTCTGGCCCGCGATGTGGCTGCCAAAGGGCTTGATCCTCGTACCACAACCGTCAAGCTGTGCATGCGCACGCCGGTCGCTGCCATCGAAGGAGACCGCCCCATTATCGATGCTGTGCGCATGATGAAAGAACAGGCCACCCGGCATCTGGCGGTTACACAAGACGGACAAATTATCGGCGTGATTTCAGTCTCCAATATTCTACGGTATTACTCTGGGGTGGTCTGATCCGCCTCAATCCAACCGAGGAGGTGAGACATGGGTCCGACGAAAGTTATTGCGCGTGACAACGCACTGCATGAAGTCGTGAGCGGGAAGCTCATCAAGGACGGTTTCGCGAGCCGGCGCGATCTCGAAGACTATGTGAATCATCACTACCTAGCTCTGCCGGTCGCCGACAATGCCGGCCGACTCTGGCTGCTCGACGGCAGCCCCATCTATTGTTTCCGCGGGACACAGTACGAAACCGTCGACGGTCGGAAGGTCCACCTCGCGCGCTGTTCCGATTGCGGCGGCATGGGAATCCGATCGGATGAATTCACGGTCGAATCGGATTGTATCCGCTGCACGGCCTGCGGACACGAATTCGATGCTCGGCTCGAGATGATGGAAACGTGACAAAAGTGGAAGGCATGGCGCAATGGCCAAAGCTCGATTGACTCCGGCGAAGAGTCTGCAACTCGGCACAGGATTCTGAGGATCTCTTCTCAGCGCCATCGCGTGGAAATAATTCAGGGGTGACCAGTTTTGCGGACCCCACTTTTGATGTTTTCTTCGAGCCGTTGGAAGGTGATGGTCATTTTGGTGCTGCTCCAAGAAGAACGGCGGTTCAATGAACTCCAACGTAATCTGTCTGGAATCACGCATCGGACGTCGGCTAAGCAACTTAAGGAGATGGAGGCGGACGGCTTGGTGGAGCGAGAGGACTTCGGCGAGATATCGCCCCGCGTCGAGTACAGGCTGATGCTGCTCGGGCGGTCCCTGGAATTGGTACTAGCGGCTATGCACGAATGGGCGATACAGCACGG
>CABVRV010000080.1 GCA_902500755.1 uncultured Nitrospira sp. | reverse complement strand
GCGGCATCGGGCCGTCCGCCGCGCTCACGACGAGAATCGCCCCGTCCATCTGGGCGGCCCCCGTGATCATGTTCTTGACGTAATCGGCGTGGCCGGGGCAATCCACGTGCGCATAGTGCCGGTGGTCGGTCTCGTACTCGACGTGGCTGATGGCGATGGTCATGATCTTGGTGGCATCCCGGCGCCCCTGGCTCTCCGAGGCTTTGGCCACTTCGTCGTAGCTGATGAATTTCGCCATCCCTTTGTCGGCACAGACTTTCGTCAACGCCGCCGTCAAGGTCGTCTTCCCGTGGTCCACGTGCCCGATCGTCCCTATGTTCACGTGCGGCTTCTTCCGCTCGTATTTCGCCTTCGCCATAACCCACTCCTCCCTGATTCACTAACTGCTATTTCTTAATGATGGCTTCCGCTATGTTCTTCGGTACCTGGTCGTACCGCTCAAACTCCATACTATAGGTAGCCCGGCCTTGTGTCCGAGACCGAAGGTCGGTCGCATAACCAAACATTTCCATCAAAGGCACGGCGGCATCGATTGCTTGAGCGCCAGCTCTGACCTTCATACCTTGAACCTTGCCCCTCCGCCCGTTCAAATTGCCGATGACGTCGCCCATAAATTCCTGCGGAACCAGGACTTCAACTTTCATGATGGGCTCAAGCAAGACCGGGTCAGCCTTTTTGCAGGCATCAGCAAAACCCATGGAACCGGCAATCTTGAACGCCATCTCATTGGAATCAACGTCATGGTAGGACCCATCAATAACAGTCACCTTCACGTCCCGGAGAGGATAGCCCGCAACCACCCCTGTCTCCATTCGCTCCCGAACCCCTTTTTCAATAGCAGGAACATATTCTTTAGGAATCGCCCCTCCTACGACCTTATTAACAAACTCCAGCCCCTTGCCCGGCTCAGATGGCTCAACCGTCAAGACGACATGGCCATACTGCCCGCGGCCTCCGGTCTGCTTGATGTATTTGGACTCGGCCTCGGCCTTCCGTCGAATCGTTTCCCTGAACGCCACCTCCGGCTTTCCAACGTTTGCTTCGACCTTGAACTCACGCAACATCCGATCAACAATAATTTCAAGATGGAGCTCCCCCATCCCGGCAATGATCGTCTGCGCCGTTTCTTCATCCGTCCGCACACGAAATGATGGGTCCTCCTGCGCCAACTTCTGTAGCGCAAAGCCCATTTTTTCTTGATCCTGCTTCGTTTTTGGCTCAATCGCCATGGCAATGACCGGCTCAGGGAACTTCATGACCTCAAGCAACACCGGCTGCTTTTCATCCGCCAATGTATCTCCAGTAGTCGCTCCTTTGAGCCCTACAGCCGCGACGATGTCCCCTGCATGAACCTCATCGATCTCTTCTCGCTTATTGGCGTGCATCTTCAGGAGACGCCCGATCCGATCCTTCGTCCCCTTCGTCACATTCAGAACCGGCGTCCCAGTCTTCAGCGTTCCGGAATAGACTCGAAAAAATGTCAGCTGGCCAGCAAATGGATCAGACATGATCTTGAACGCCAATGCCGCGAACGGCTCACCGTCATCCGATCTCCGCTCTACTTCCTTATTACCGTTAGGCTCTATTCCCTTCACGGGAGGAACATCCAACGGTGACGGCAGATAGTCGACCACCCCATCCAACAACTGCTGCACCCCTTTATTTTTGAAGGCCGATCCGCAGAGCACCGGAGTAATTTTCATCGAAATGGTCCCAGCTCGGATCGCACGCATCACTTCTTCTTCCGTCAACGAATGACCACTCAAATACTTTTCCATCACCTGGTCGTCAAATTCCGCAACTGCATCGAGCAGTTTTTCGCGGTACTCTTTCGCCTGAGCAAGAAGATCATCAGGAATTTCACCAACCTTATACTTCGCACCCAACGTCTCGTCGTCGTAGAAGTACCCCTTCATCTTGACCAGATCGACCGATCCTCGAAATTCAGCCTCACGGCCGATCGGAATTTGAATCGGAACCGGTGTAGCCCCAAGTCGATCAATAATGGACTGGACGCTGCCATAAAAATCAGCCCCGATCCGATCCATCTTGTTCATAAAAGCGATGCGGGGAACATTGTACTTATCCGCCTGACGCCAAACCGTTTCAGACTGAGGCTCAACCCCCTGCACGGAATCAAAAGCTGCCACCGCCCCATCCAGGACCCGCAAGGAACGCTCGACCTCAATCGTAAAATCCACGTGCCCAGGAGTATCGATAATATTGATTCGATGTTCCCGCCAGAAACAGGTCGTGGCAGCGGCTGTAATGGTGATACCCCGCTCCCGCTCCTGCTCCATCCAATCCATCGTGGCGGCACCCTCATGAACCTCGCCCAATTTGTGGGTCATACCGGTGTAGTAGAGAATTCGCTCGGTGGTGGTAGTCTTCCCCGCATCAATGTGAGCCATGATGCCGATGTTTCTCGTACGCTCTAATGATGTTTGACGAGCCACTTCAATCCCCTAAAAACACTTGTGCCGCAGATCAAGCCGCATCACGCTGCTGCGATTATAGGAGCACTTCGGTCTGCGGATCGCAGCACGGCTCGACTGCAGCACAGAATGACGCTACCAGCGATAATGGGCGAATGCTTTATTCGCCTCCGCCATTCGATGTACGTCTTCCCGTTTTTTCACCGCAGCCCCGGTATTATTCGATGCATCCATCAACTCGGCTGCGAGCTTTTCACGCATGCTTTTACCACCGCGCGTACGCGCAAACTGCGACAACCAACGGAGCGCTAACGAGACTCGACGTGCCGGCCTGATTTCAACCGGAACCTGATAAGACGCTCCGCCAACCCGACGAGATTTGACCTCAACAATCGGCTTCACGTTGTCCACTGCAGCCTTGAATACTTTTAGTGGGTCGCCTCCAGTTTTTTCCTGGATGACGTCGAATGCCCCATAACATATCCGCTCGGTAGTACTCTTTTTCCCGTTACTCATCAGCGTATTAATGAACTTCCCGACAAGCTTGTCGCGATACCGCACGTCAGGAAGGACTTCTCGTTGGCCTAAAAATCTACTGCGTGGCATATTGTCCTATTAAATGAAAGCCTTGTTATGAATTGTACAAGCGGTTAAGATTACTTAGGCCGCTTCGCTCCGTACTTCGAGCGACTCTGCTTTCGGTCAGCTACGCCTACTGCATCCAGAGCTCCACGAACTAGGTGGTACCGCACACCGGGAAGGTCTTTGACTCGCCCTCCACGCACGAGGACAATCGAGTGCTCCTGGAGATTATGCCCCACTCCAGGAATATAGGTCGTCACTTCCATGCCATTCGTGAGACGCACACGTGCAACTTTCCGCAAAGCCGAATTTGGCTTTTTGGGCGTTGTGGTATAGACCCTAAGACAGACGCCTCTCTTTTGTGGGCAAGACTTTAGAGCGGGGCTCTTTGTTTTTGCCTTTATAAAGACTCGCCCTTTTCGAACCAGCTGATTAATCGTCGGCATCTGATTTAGCCCTCTTCAAAACCAAAAAACAACTTCACTCAAGCCCAAAGCCGCAGGATTATAGTGATGAAGTACCGTGCTGTCAAGTAAAGAAGATTCCCTTTTCGTCATGACCGAGCCGTTTCTCCAGAAGCTGTGGGAACCGTGGCATCTGATGATATCGAGGCCGCAGCAGAACCAACACCCACTGGTACGGATTCCATCTTTTCACTAATTACGAACGTGTCACGGTACTCTTCAAATCCAGACCCTGCTGGAATTAGTCGCCCCACAATGACATTTTCTTTCAAGCCCAACAGATCATCCTCGCGCCCATTGATCGCTGCTTCCGTAAGAACTCTCGTGGTCTCCTGGAAGGACGCCGCCGAAATAAAGCTGTCGGTGGTCAAGGCAGCCTTCGTGATGCCCAGCAAGACGGGTTTACCTAAAGCCGGGGTTCCATCTTTCTCCAGGACTCGTTCATTCTCTTTTTCAAAAACACTCTTGCTGACTTGGCTGCCCGGTAAAAACTGCGTATCGCCAGGGTCTTCGATACGGACCTTGCGCAACATTTGCCTCACGATGATTTCAATGTGTTTGTCATTAATCGAAACACCCTGCAATCGATACACGTCCTGCACTTCGTCGACGAGATACTTCTGCAATTCATTCGGTCCAAGCACATCGAGGATGTCATGAGGATTTGCCGACCCATCCATCAATGGCTCCCCGGCGCGAACCCAATCACCTTCATGCACATTGACGTGCTTTCCCTTTGGAATAAAGTATTCCTTCACGTCGCCCATCTTGTTGTCGACAAGGACTTTGCGTTGACCTTTCACGAATCCGCCATATGAGACTTCTCCATCAATCTCGGTGATGACGGCCTGTTCCTTTGGTTTCCGAGCCTCGAAGAGTTCCACCACGCGCGGAAGACCACCAGTGATATCCTTGGTCTTCGTCGTTTCACGAGGAATCTTCGCCAACACATCTCCGGGAAACACTGTGGCGCCCTTCTCAACGAAGATATGGGCCCCAACCGGCAGCAAGTATCTCGCAACCGCATTCGATCCACCAGTAACCTTGGCCGTCTTCCCGCTTTCGTCTTTAATAGACACGCGAGGTCGAAGAGTCTGACCAGTATGCTCAATGATGACCTTGCGCGATAAACCGGTCACTTCATCGAACTCGTCCTTCATCGTGACACCTTCGACGATGTCACCATAGGCGACCTTACCGCCAACCTCAGTCAGAATGGTCAGAGAATAGGGATCCCACTCAACCAATTTCTGACCAACCACCACCGGATCGCCGTCTTTGATTTTAATTTTAGCCCCATACACCACAGGGTACTTCTCACGTTCACGCCCGCTATCATCGATGATCGCAATCTTGGTATTGCGATTCATCACAACCCACTCGCCCTCTTTGTTTCGAACAGCGATTCCGGAGTTGTGAATATCCGCGTTTTTCTTCGCGTCGAAGCTCATGAATTTGATTCGCCCGGCATGCTTCGCCTCAACCACCGTCTGCTCGACAACCTTGCTGGCCGTACCGCCGATGTGAAACGTGCGCATCGTTAACTGGGTACCCGGCTCACCGATAGATTGCGCGGCAATGACGCCGACCGGCTCACCTTTTTCCACCAGACGCCCGCGCGCCAGATCACGGCCATAACAGGCACGGCACACCCCACGCGGCGATTGACAGGTCAGCACGGACCGGATTTTGACACGGTCGACTCCAGCCTCCACGATCGACTTCGTCAACTCTTCATTGATCTCTTCGTTCCACGACACAATGATCTCACCGGTGACGGGGTCACGAATATCTTCGGCCGCCAGACGACCAAGGACACGCTCCTCGAGCGGTTGAATAATTTCACCGCCTTCGACCAGTGCGCTGACGAGAATGCCGTCACGCGTTCCGCAATCGATCTCATTGATAATGACGTCTTGAGCGATGTCGACTAACCGCCTGGTGAGGTACCCTGAGTTGGCGGTCTTCAACGCCGTATCGGCAAGTCCCTTACGGGCACCGTGAGTCGAAATGAAATACTGCAGCACCGTCAACCCCTCACGGAAGTTGGCGGTGATCGGAGTTTCAATAATCTCACCGGACGGCTTGGCCATCAGTCCGCGCATTCCGCCCAACTGCCGGATTTGCTGTGAGCTGCCTCGAGCACCGGAATCCGCCATCATAAAGATCGGGTTGAACGATTCCGCCTTCGCCGGATCGCCTCCCGCACCGAGCTCCTTCATCATCTCATTGGCAACTTGTTCCGTCACGTGTGCCCAAATGTCGATTACCTTGTTGTACCGTTCTCCGTTGGTGATCAAGCCGTCTGAATATTGCTTCTCGATCTCGTTCACTTCACGCTGCGCCTTCCCGATAAAGTCTTCCTTCTTGCTCGGGATATGCATGTTGTCGATACAGATCGACAAACCAGCCCTGGTGGCATTGGTAAAACCAATGTCTTTGATCTTATCGAGGAACTCGACGGTATCACGATGACCGGTCTGACGATAGACGGAGTCAATGAGCTTCGTCATCTCCTTCTTGGTCATAAGCTTATTCGCGTTGGCGAAGGGCAAGCCCGGAGGAAGAATTTCGGACAACAACACACGACCAACGGTCGTCTGCACCATCGAGCCCGCGATGCGAACCTTGATTCTCGCATGCTCTTCCACTTCTCGCGCGTCAAAGGCAATCCGAACCTCTTCGGGAGACCCGAATACCTTCCCCTCACCCTTGGCGCCCAATCGCTCTTTGGTCAGCCAGTAGCAACCTAACACCATATCCTGCGACGGCACGGCAATCGGTTTCCCGTTGGCCGGCGAGAGAATGTTATTGATCGACATCATCAGAACCCGTGCTTCAACCTGTGCTTCGACCGATAAAGGCACGTGCACCGCCATCTGATCTCCGTCAAAGTCGGCATTGAACGCGGCGCAGACAAGCGGGTGCAGTCGGATGGCTTTACCTTCGACCAACACAGGGTCAAAGGCTTGGATGCCCAACCGGTGAAGCGTCGGCGCTCGATTCAGCAACACCGGATGCTCTCGAATCACTTCATCCAGAACATCCCAGACCTCCGGTCGCTCCTTTTCAACCAGCCGTTTCGCGCTCTTAATGGTGGTAGCCGCTCCCCTTGCTTCCAGTTTGTGGAAGATGAACGGCTTGAACAACTCCAGCGCCATTTTCTTAGGCAATCCACATTGATGGAGGCGCAGCTCTGGCCCGACGACAATGACCGTACGGCCGGAGTAATCAACACGTTTCCCCAACAGGTTTTGCCGGAACCGACCCTGTTTCCCCTTCAACATATCGCTCAACGATTTCAGCGGGCGCTTGTTAGGTCCACGGATGGCGCGTCCACGACGACCGTTATCGAACAGCGCGTCCACAGCCTCTTGCAGCATCCGCATCTCATTCCGGATGATGACGCCCGGAGCTTTCAGCTCCATCAATCGCTTGAGACGATTATTTCGATTGATCACACGACGATAGAGGTCGTTCAGATCAGACGTGGCAAACCGTCCACCATCGAGCGGAACCAAGGGACGCAACTCCGGGGGCAGGACCGGAATGACATCCATGATCATCCACTCCGGCTTATTCCCAGACTTGCGAAACGCTTCCAACACTTTCAAGCGTTTGGCGTATTTCTTCTTCATCGCAGCCGAGGTCGATGCCTTGGCTTTTACTTGTAGGTCATCCCACAACGCATTAATATCGATCTTCCTCAGCAGATCGCGAATGGCTTCAGCCCCGATTCCGACTTTGAATCCGCTTGCTCCAAACTCCGAGATGAGCGTGCGGAGCTTGTCTTCCGGAACCAATTCTTTTTCAGAAAGGTCGGTTGAGCCTGGATCCACGCACACGTAGCTTTCAAAGTAGAGAATCTTCTCTAATTGCTTGAGGCTCATGTCAAGCAAGGTCCCAATCCGACTCGGGACCCCTTTCAAAAACCAGATGTGTGCGACGGGCGCAGCGAGCTCGATATGCCCCATACGCTCGCGACGAACCTTCGATTGAATGACCTCCACACCACACTTATCGCAGACGATCCCGCGATGTTTCATGCGCTTATACTTGCCGCAATTGCACTCCCAGTCTTTCGTGGGGCCGAAAATCTTGGCACAGAACAGCCCATCTTTCTCCGGCTTGAATGAACGATAATTGATCGTCTCCGGCTTCTTGACTTCGCCATATGACCACGAGCGGATTTTCTCGGGCGATGCAATGCGAATACGCATCGAATCGAACGACACAGAATCCCGCTGCTTCTCGAACAATGTATATACGCCTTCCAAGGTAGTGACCTCCTCTGATGCCGGTTTTCCTCCGGCACACAAGCGGTTAGTCTTGCGATTTGACCAACTCTACATCGAGTCCCAAGCTCTGCAGCTCCTTGACCAGCACATTAAACGATTCAGGCAAGCCTGGCTCAAGGAATGGTTCGCCTTTGACAATCGCTTCATACATGCGTGATCGGCCCGGCACATCGTCAGACTTAACAGTGAGAAACTCTTGCAGAGTCGACGCAGCACCATAGGCTTGGAGCGCCCAGACTTCCATTTCCCCTAAGCGCTGACCCCCAAACTGAGCTTTGCCGCCTAACGGCTGCTGGGTGACCAGAGAATATGGGCCGATGGATCGGGCGTGGATCTTGTCGTCCACCAGATGGTGAAGCTTAAGGACATACATATACCCAACGGTGACCGGACTACTGAACGACTCACCCGTTTTACCGTCGATGAGCTGAGACTGACCGCTCATCGGCAACTTCGCCTTCTTGAGCAGATCCTTGATCTCCTTCTCAGCCGCTCCATCGAACACCGGGCTCGCCACCTTGATGCCCAGTGCTTTCGCCGCCCACCCAAGGTGCGTCTCGAGGATTTGGCCCACGTTCATACGGGATGGCACGCCGAGTGGATTCAGGACGATCTCAACCGGAGTTCCATCCGGCAAATAGGGCATATCCTCTTCCGGCAGGACCCTCGATACGACGCCCTTGTTCCCATGTCGACCGGCCATTTTGTCGCCGACTTGGATCTTGCGTTTCATCGCGATGTATACTTTGACAAGCTTGATGACACCCGGAGGGAGCTCATCACCCCGCTTCAAGCGGCCAACTTTCTCATCGTACAACGTCTGGAGGATTTCAATCTGTTCCTTCGCCCTCCGCTCGACGTCTTCCAGTTCTTTTTGCTCATCAGGATCACTGAGAATAATGTAGCGCACGGTATCGTCAGGCAATCGACGGAGAATCTCGGCCGTCAACTTCCCCTTCTTTTTCAAGATGACGTCGCCGCTCTCCGGATCCATGAGATCGCGACCCACCACCTTGCCGAGCAACAACTTCCGTATCTTCTTCGTTTTTTCTTCATCGATGATCCGCAGCTCTTCATGGTGATCCCGCTGCAACTTCATCTGATCATCGGTCTCGATGCTTTTCGAGCGCTCGTCCTTATCCAGGCCTTTACGCGAAAAGATCTTCACATCAACCACGATACCCTCCACTCCAGGAGGGACGGTCAGCGACGTATCCTTTACATCACCGGCCTTTTCACCGAAGATTGCACGGAGCAACTTTTCTTCAGGCGTCAGCTGGGTTTCACCTTTTGGGGTCACCTTTCCAACCAGAATATCACCGGGCTTCACTTCAGCTCCGACGCGGATAATGCCACTCTCGTCCAAATTCCTCAGCGCCTCTTCACCGACATTGGGAATATCCCGAGTGACATCCTCTTTGCCTAACTTGGTATCTCGAGCTTCCACTTCGAACTCTTCGATGTGGATCGAGGTGAACGCATCTTCGCGGACCAACTTTTCACTGAGCAGGATGGCATCCTCGAAGTTGTAACCACCCCAGGGCATAAATGCTACGAGCACGTTCTTACCCAGCGCGAGCTCCCCATGATCAATAGCCGGTCCATCGCCAAGCACTTGCCCCTTCTTGACCGGTTGCCCTATCCCAACCACGGGAGTCTGAGTAATGCAGGTATTTTGATTGGATCGCTGGAACTTGATCAGATCGTACACGTCAAGCCCGGAATCTTTTCCCTTCTTACCGTCTTTCGAATCAGCCCGCACCACGATCCGAGTCGCATCGACGCTCTCGACGACCCCGGCTCGGCGGGCTTGGATGACGTATCCCGAGTCCCGGGCCACCACGGCTTCCATCCCGGTCCCGACCAACGGCGACTCGGAAGTCAGCAATGGAACAGCCTGGCGCTGCATATTGGACCCCATCAAGGCGCGGTTGGCATCGTCATGCTCCAAGAACGGCACGAGGGCGGTCGCCACACTCACGACTTGCTTCGGCGAGACATCCATATAGTCGATTCGATCGGGAGTCGCCATGACAAAGTCTCCGCCATGGCGGCACGAAACCGTTTCGGACACCAACCTCCCCGACCCATCTAGCTTTGAATTGGCCTGAGCAATGATGTACTTGTCACCCTCAATAGCCGAAAGAAATTCGATCTCGTCGGTCACTCGACCCTTCGCGACCTTCCGGTATGGCGCTTCAATGAACCCGAACTGATTGATCCGTGCATAGGTCGCCAGCGATGTAATCAGTCCAATATTCGGACCTTCCGGTGTTTCGATCGGACAAATTCGGCTGTAATGAGACGGGTGTACGTCTCGAACTTCAAACCCCGCTCGCTCCCTGGTGAGTCCGCCCGGACCCAACGCTGAAAGCCGCCGCTTATGCGTGATTTCAGCCAAAGGATTCGTTTGGTCCATAAACTGAGAAAGCTGACTACTGCTGAAGAATTCCTTCACGGCCGCAACAACCGGCTTGGCGTTGATAAGATCGTGCGGGAGTACCGTTTCCATATCGAGGAGGTTCATACGCTCCTTGATACTTCGCTCCATCCGAACCAACCCCAGCCGAAATTGATTCTCAAGCAATTCTCCCACGGACCGGACGCGACGATTGCCTAAGTGGTCAATGTCGTCGATTTCGCCTTTTCCGATCTTGAGATTGACGATGTAGCGGATGACTTCCACGATATCCTGGGCCGTCAGGGTCCGCTGATCGAGAGGCAGGTCCAATCCGAGTTTCTTATTGAGCTTCAGCCGGCCGACCGGCGACAAATCGTAGCGCTTGGAGTTCAAAAACAAATTATCGAACAAAGCCCGGGCCGTGTCGACGGAAGGAGTTTCCCCGGGACGAAGACGACGATAGATTTCGACCATCGCTTCTTCCTTTGACCCGATTTTCTCCATCTCCAAAGTATCAAGGATCACCGGCGTCGCCGTGGCCATGTCGAGGTAGATCACCTTGAATTCTTCAACATCGCTCTCGGCAATCTGCTCGACAATCTCCGCAGTCAACCGCTGATTCTTCTCCGCGAGCTTGTCTTTTTTCGAATCGACTAATTCCGTGAGAATGGCGCGCCCCACCAACTCGGTGGGAAGCATAGGAATTTCCTTCACTCCCGCCGCTTTTAGCTTGGCGATGACACCCTTGGTCAGCCTGGCGCCTTCCCGCGCCAACGGTTCCTTGCTATTTTTATCCGTGACCTCAACCGTGCATCGAAGCCCATGGTGGATTTCCGGATCAAGCTTACGGAACATCTTCCCCTTCGACACTCGAATTTCTTCGACAGGGTAGTACATCTTGAGCAAGTCGTCGCTTGAGAATGCGAACGCTTTCAGCAAGATAGTAGCCGGCATTTTCCGACGGCGATCGATACGGACATAGAGAATGTCTCTGGCATCAAATTCGAAATCGAGCCACGACCCTCGATAGGGAATAATTCGCGCGGAGTACAACACCTTGCCGCTCGCATGAGTTCGACCTTTATCGTGCGTAAAGGACGCGCCTGGCGATCGATGCAGCTGACTGACGACAACTCGTTCAGTCCCATTGACAATGAAGGTCCCTCGCTCGGTCATGAGCGGCAGTTCGCCGACATAGACCTCTTGCTCGCGCACATCGAGCACTTTTTTGCGAGGACCTTTATCCTCCTTATCAAACACCACCAGCCGGACACGCAACTTGAGGGGAACAGCGAAGGTCATCCCTTGCTCGAGACATTCACGTTCATCGTATTTCGGCGTGCCTAACGTGTAACTCGAGAACTCAAGCATGGCGGTATTGTTGTAGTCCGGAATGGGGAAGACACTGGCCAACGCCGCCTGCAATCCATGATCTTTTCGACGCTCAGGCTCCGCCTCAAGCTGTAAGAACTCTTCGTAGGAACGCTTCTGAATCTCGATCAGATCTGGGATATCGATGTTCGTGCGGATGCGAGAATAATCTTTTCGCTCGACGAACTCCTGCAGAGTCGTTTCGGACATTCCTCCCCCTCCACGCTGGTTGGCGGTGAACAGCTGTCGCCGGTCGAAACAGGATGATGCGGGGCGAGACACACGCCCCATCAACCAACGAATGACCCACGACTATGACGAATTCCTTGCCTACTTGACTTCGACCTTTGCGCCGCTCTCTTCGAGCTTCTTCTTGATCGTGTCGGCCTCTTCCTTGGCCACGCCGGTCTTGATTGGCTTCGGCGCCCCCTCGACAAGATCCTTTGCTTCCTTGAGTCCAAGACTCGTCAACTCTCGCACCACTTTAATGATTTGAATTTTCTTATCAGCGGGCGCAGATGCGAGCACGACATCAAACGCCGTCTTTTCCTCAGCGGGGGCTGCAGCTCCACCGCCTCCACCCGGCGCCGCAGCGATCGCAACCGGAGCTGCGGCCGTCACACCAAACCGAGTTTCCAAACCCTTCACCAGTTCGGCGAGATCCAGCACGCTCATGCTTTCGATCGCCTTAATCAATTCCTCTTGTGACAATTTTCCCTCTGTAGCTGGCATGTCCCCTTCTCCTTTCCGTTTATCCTGAATGGCTGCAATGACTCGTACAAACTTCGACAAGACTGCGCTCAACGTATAGACGACTCCACGAATCGGCCCCTGCATGGCCGAAAGCAACATCGCAATAAGCACTTCCTTTTTCGGCAGTTTCGCAACGGCCGTCAGTTCATCCGGCTGGAGAATCTTTCCCTCCAGCACCCCGGCCGTCATCCGAATCTTCTCTTCACGCTTTTCCGCGCCGATAAAATCTTTTAAAATTTTTGTCGGCAACACAGGGTCGTCATACCCAATGACAACACCGGTCGGACCTTTCAGATGCGCCTTGAGTCCGGCCAATGCCGTCCCCTCTGCAGCACGCGCAGCCAGGGTATTCTTGATGATTCGATATTCAGCCTTGACTCCACGGAGTTGCTTGCGCAGCTCCGTCACTTGGTTGACTGGAAGCCCGACGCATTCCGTCAAGATCGCTAGACGCGCGCGACCAAACTTTTCAGCCAATTCCGCGATTGCCGTAACCTTCTCTTCCTTCTTCATCGCTCTCCCTCTTCGAAAAATCGCCAACCGTCAATCGAGACACATACAATCATCCGATCTTCGCATGATGGCAAACGGCGTTCGATTAGCTCCATTGTTTTGTCAGCGCGACGGTGTCCAATTTCACACCCGGACCCATCGTGCTCGAAATCGTGGCACTCTTGAGATAACGCCCTTTGCACGAGGCGGGTTTCGCCTTGATGACGGACTCAATGATCGCGGATGCATTGTCGTACAGCTTCGTTGGGTCGAAGGACACCTTGCCGACCGGCACATGCACGATACCGGCTTTTTCAACCTTGAACTCAACACGGCCTTTCCTGATATCCGCGACCGCTTTCCCAACTTCGAAGGTGACGGTACCCGTCTTCGGATTCGGCATCAGACCCCGAGGCCCAAGCACCTTCCCGAGCTTTCCAACCGACGCCATCAAGTCCGGAGTGGAAATCGCGCAGTCGAAATCCATCCATCCGCCCTTGATCTTCTCCATCAAGTCATCCGACCCCACATAGTCGGCTCCGGCTTGCCGCGCTTCTTGCTCTTTTTCACCCTTCGCAAAGACAAGAACACGGACCTTTTTCCCCGTCCCATGAGGAAGCGAGGCCGTTCCTCGGACCAGTTGATCCGAGCGCTTCGGATCGATTCCCAGCCTGAGCGCCAGATCGACCGACTCATCAAACTTGACAAAGGCCGACTTCTTGACCGTTTCGACGGCTTCACGCAATCCATAGCCACGCGGCTCAACATTCTTGATCGCCGCATTCATTTTTTTCCCCATGCCTGCCGCTCCTTCGTTCCCGAAATTATCCTTGAATGACGACTCCCATACTGCGGGCGGTCCCCTCAATGATCTTGGCCGCGCCCTCAACATCAGCCGCGTTCAAATCGCCCATCTTCTTGCGCGCGATCTCATTCAACTGCTGCCTGGTGATCTTTCCCACCTTATCTTTTTGGGGCACGCCGGAACCTTTAATAATGCCAGCAGCCTTCTTCAGAAGATCCGAAGCTGGAGGCGTCTTCATGATGAAGCTAAACGTGCGATCCTTGTAGACCGTGATGACCACGGGGATGATGCTGTCCCCCTCCTTCTGAGTCTTGGCATTAAACTGTTTACAAAATTCCATAATGTTGACGCCGTGCTGACCCAACGAAGGGCCGACAGGAGGAGCTGGATTGGCCTTTCCGGCCGGAATTTGCAACTTGATCTGCGCCGAAACTTCTTTCGCCATGTCGTTTTCTTTCTCCTTACGCGACCGGAAATCACTACTTAGCCGTCACTCGTGCCCCCATCTGACGGCAACCGATCGGCTTATATCCGTTCAACTTGTAAAAACCCTAATTCAACCGGAGTCGACCGACCAAAGATACTCACCATCACCTTCAACCGACTGTGGTCTTGATCGACTTCGTCAACCACGCCGTTAAATCCAAGAAAGGGGCCATCGATGATGCGAACGTTGTCGCTTTTGATGAATTTGATCTGCTCTCGAGGCTCAGCCTGACCCGCATCAACTTGTTTGAGCAACGATTCCACTTCCTCGTTGGTGAGCGGGACTGGGACCGTACCTCCCCCTACAAATCCCGTCACCTTTGGAGTCTCCTTGATCATCTGCAAGGTCTCGTCCTCTAATGGCGACTCCAACTCGATGAGAACGTAGCCCGGGAAAAACTTTCGCCGTGAAGTCCGTCGCTTACCATCCTTAATTTCGATCACATCCTCTGTTGGAACGAGCACTTGTCCGAGCTTTTCAACAAGTCCCATTTGATTCGCCCGTTCCATCAGGCTGGTCTTCACCCGCCCCTCAAAACCCGCGTACGTATGGATGACGTACCAGTTCTTTGTCATGCCCCACCCTCAGACTTCGATGAACTGCCGCTGAGCCTGTCTCTATCTTGCTCGATTCAAATGAGTTTGCCGACCAACCATGAAAGGAATGAGTCGACGACGGACAAATACACCGACATCAAGATACAAAATACAATGACCACCGCCGTTGATCCGACAGTTTCTCCACGGCCTGGAAACGAAACTTTTTTGAGCTCCGCCCGTACATCGGTCATGAACAATCGAATCGAATCCGTCATACGCTTGAACATCGAAGCTCCGTCTTCTACTTAGATGTATCTAACTTCTTTAGATACTCTCAGTTGCGGGCGAACCATTAGTCTACGTGACGCGATTTCTGCCGCTTCAAACCTAATCAGCCCCCGAGGAAACTTCACCCATTTGCCCAAAACCATCGACTAGCAGCCGGCACCAGCAAGACGCCCCAGACCAAAACGTCACTTACGGCACTGATCCATCGGCCCTAATTGCAAGGCTAACAGCACGAGCAAGCTTGGGATGGCAGGGGCACTAGGATTTGAACCCAGACTCTCGGTTTTGGAGACCGATGTGCTGCCATTAACACCATGCCCCTCCCCGAACGGCGCCAAGCGCCTGAGCTAGCGACCTCCATACTGACTCGGCACGTTACTTTACTTCCTTATGAGGCGTGTGCTTTCGGCAAAACTTGCAAAACTTGTTACGTTCCAACCGATCCGGGTCGTTCTTTTTGTTCTTCATGGACGAGTAATTTCGCTGCTTACAGAGCGTACACGCCATGTCGATAATTTCGCGCATCTCATTCTCCTCGATACAAGCTCATACGACCGCATACTGACAAGCACAGACACCTTCGTGCCGATCCGACCCTTACCCTTCCCGTCTCCCAGCTTTGTTATGCCAGGATTTCCGTCACGACGCCCGAGCCCACCGTCTTGCCACCTTCCCGCACGG
>CABVRV010000079.1 GCA_902500755.1 uncultured Nitrospira sp. | reverse complement strand
AGTAGCCGGACTTGGCGCCTGAGCCCACCTGGCTGGGGAACGGATCCAGGATGCTCTTGGGCGCATTGTTCCAGATCACGTCCGCGAGGTTCGACATGCGGCTCACGATCTGCGCCGCCACCCCCCCGGCCGCCCCGAACAACCCGCACCAGCCCAACGTCACAAAGCCCCAGTGCAACGGCGCTGAGAACAGCTCATCGACAAACCAGAACGCATGGCCCCACTCATTCAACCCCACGTTCGGCAGAATGAACATCGGCCCCACCACCGCCGCCACCAACGCAAACGACGTCGCTTGGTTATACAGCGGCAACCGGGTCTGCGCATACAGATAGCTCGCCACCCCGCACGTGATGTACAACGGGAACGTCCCGTAGAACGCCACAATGTGGCTCGCCGTGAAGCTCGTGTCCCGGATGATCACCTGGTGCCACGCCGCATCCTGCTCCAGGGTGTAGCTGCCCGCGTAGTACACGCCCCAGATGTAGCACACCAGCCACCCCATCCAGTAAAAGTACCGCTTCAGCTCCAGTTTCGGATCCAGGCTCGCCAGGTTCCGATCCCGCGTCACCCACAGCCACCCGATGGTCACGGCAAAGAAGGTGGCATTGGCCAGAATGTTAAACCGCCACAGCCCCATCCACACGGAGTCAAACTCCGGGGTCATGGAGTCCAACCCGTGCGAGTACCCGAACGCCCGCTGATACAGCACCCAAAACACTCCGATCGCCAACATGGCAAACCAGCCGATCTTCACCGGCTTCGAGTCATACCACTGCGAAATGTCATACCCGCGATCACTTGCCATGGTCTCGCCCTCCTTCCGCTAAAAACTAGCCTTTATACTTAAAGATAGTCAGAACAAACAATGGATCCCTGGGAAATTAGCCTTCCCCTTTCTCTCACGCTCAAAGAAATTCTACTCCAATTAAACATACCATTTCAACACCCTTTGCCATTTCCGAGATTTATCTTTGTTCCTATTCTGATCATCCTGCGTGATAAGAAAGTCATTGTCGCCCTATCAATAACCTTCCTCTTGCTGGTTCGTGTTTAACTCAATGGCTTGTTCGTCTTCTTTATAAATTCAGTAACTTGACGCATCACCTTGAAGCATATCCCTCGCACCTCAAACCCTCCGATGATGGGAAGCAATGCGACATTGATCGTGCCTTCGGTCGTAGCGTAGGATTGAACCATTCAAGTTCGTATCACTGTCTCGAAATTCCGATCCATATGATATCGAGAAACTTAACGTTGAAACTAGCTCTTCTTGCAGTCAGCGCAGCTGCATGCCTAGTTCTTTACCAACTCTGGAACCGCCCGGCCACTCAGAAAGAAGTGTTAATTGCCAGTATCATCGATAACTGGCAACAGGCGCACAGGTCGGATCACCGATTTAGGATCTTGCCAGAATTCAACAATGACGCCGTCCTCGACAATGAAACCGGGCTGATATGGGAAATCTCTCCCAGTTCAACAGCCATAACTTGGAACGAAGCCCGCTCCACTTGCCGTACCAGATCCACCGGAGGCCAAAAAGGCTGGCGCCTTCCAGCACCAGCCGAAATGCGCAGTCTAGTGGGACCAGCGGTTGACTCTCCTATCCCAAATATCCCTCCAGGCCATCCATTCTTGAACATCCGGCCGACATCCTATTGGACCGTAGTCCCGGAAGACAATCAGCCTTCCTATGCGCGATATGTGGATGCATTCCTCGGTAACGTACTTAGTTTCATCAAGGTCTACACCTATCCAGCCTGGTGCGTTCGAGGACCAATCAAGTCGGACGAGCATTGAGTTGAGCAGTCATTTTGCTGGAGTAGCTCCGTAACAGGTCAACCAACGGTCTTCCTCGGGCAGTCGTTTACTCACAACTCAACTCGCTCATTTTAGACGTACCGCACATTTCCCACAGCTCTTCCATTGTGACTTCTTATGAAATCGATGATGGACATCGCGAAGCTCCGAATTGGTGTGTCGGTATTACTGATACACGCGCTGGCGCATCGAAAGAAGAATCATCAGGCGGCCGTGCAAAGCGGTAAGATCATCGAGCAGTTCGATCTTGGTATCTCGAAGAAGATCTCCGAAAGCGTGGGCCCCCTGGCCACCCACGGCAACAGGCCATCGAGTGACCAGCTGTTCAAATTCCTTCAGTTGTTGGAGCATAGCGGCCTCAGACTTTGCTTCGGTGAGAGAGAGAAGGACGAGATCTGGCCTGATCTTCTCGCAGAAGGCAACGAGGTCTGACATCGGAAGGTTTGGGCCAAGGTAATACACCTGGCAACCTCTGGTCGCTGCGATATACGCCACGGCTTGGGCCCCGATTTCATGCGTTTCCCCTTCCGGACAAGCGATCAACACACGCGGACCAAATTCATTCACCGGCAGCTGATTCATGACAGAAAATAACTTCTGCTGGATGAGCTTCGTCACGTAATGTTCGATGGCTGTTCCAAGACGACCTTCGTGCCACTGTTCCCCGATTCGTCGTTGTAGTGGGAGTAAAATCCGCTGGACAGCTTCTTCGAAGGGAATGACGGCCACGGCACCGTTGAGTTTCCGCTCGAACCCCGCCTTATCGATCGGGTCAAGTAATCCCATCAATTCATCCAGCAGATGGTCATGAGGTTTTTGGTCCTCTACAGTAAATGGGGTGGCGACACGCATACGTGCGACGAGGGAATCGCGCCCCTCCGTTGCGAGACCACCGATTGTTGCCCCTTGTTCCATCTGAGCCTTTACAAAACGAAGGAGAGCAACATCTTCATCACTATATTCACGATAACGATTCGAACTTCGTGAGGGTTTGACAAGCCCATACCGCCTCTCCCACACACGGATTACGTCCTTCGACAGACCGGTTAATTTCGCAACCCTGTGAATTCTATGTTTATTCATAAACACTTCTCGATTCTATTAGAATGTCCAATGTTTGTCAAATATAATTATCGAACACTATTGACACATTGGACATATTAGGATACACCTTAGACATACAAGAAACATACATTGAACATTACGACGGAGGCCACCATGGCAAGGAAATTCCGGCAATACTTGGGCGTGTCAGGCGGCGCCCTGCTTCTTGGGGCCATTCTTATGGTTGGGGCAATCGCTGTGGTATTCGGAGGGGAGCACGCTCTCTCCAGGACCGAGTTCTGCGTGAGCTGCCATTCCCAGACCTACCCCTACGAGGAGCTGAAAAAGTCATCGCACTATGGCGCGTTAGGGGCCGATCCAGGATGCAAGGACTGCCACGTGCCCCAGGGCTTAGGGAACTTCCATCTGGCCCTGTGGACACATATCTATGACGGGACAAGGGCAGTGTTCGCGGAGATGAAATATGACTACTCGACGATCGAAAAATTTGACGAGCGCCGACCAATCATGGCCCACTACGCTCGCATGTCCCTCAAAAATTGGGACAGCATTACCTGCCGCGAGTGCCACAAGAATACCAAGCCACCGGGTGCATCAGCGAAGGCCGCGCACAAGAAGATGGAAACTGAAGGCGCTACCTGCATCGATTGCCATCAGAATCTGGTCCATAAGAAAGTCCCGGAGAGCGATCTGAATGCAAGTTCAACGCAGGGGGTGATGGTACTAAAGGAAATTAATAAAAAAACGGATGATGACTGATCCAGTTCTCTTTACCGGTCCTACCCGACATCAAAAGGACAATGTTTGCCGCGTAGTCGGACACTATCGAAAGGTTGAACCGATGATTGATCACTTTTTCCAAACCTCCCAGAATCAGGCCAGAGAACCTCAGTGGCAGAAGATCGTCTCTCCTTGGGCTCCTATGTCAAGCGATCAAAATTGCCAGGGCCAGAGAAGGAAGTGGCGAATGAGCTGGGGGAAGATCGGGAGCTTAGTCCTGATGGTGACATCCATCCTGACTCTATCAGGAAGGGCAGCCCACTCAACAGACCTCATGCCGCTGGATCCAGTTCCAAACGCCTACGCCAAGAAAACAATGCCGGCCGGCTGGTGGACGGATCCAAAGGTCATTAAGGAGGGAAGAGATATTTATTTTGGTGATGCCCATCCACTTGTCGCCTGTCACTCTTGCCATGGTAAGGATGGACGACCCGTAAACAGTGGCGGGGGGCTCCGCGACCAGAACAATGTCAGCCGTTTCTCGGATAGCTACTGGTACTGGCGAGTGGCGGAAGGAATTCAAAAAACGCCAATGGTCCCCTGGAAATCGCTCCTCTCGGAAGACCAGATATGGAAAGTGATCGCGTTCATGCATACCTTCTCGCACAAGGGTAAACCCTCGAAACACACGGATTATAAGGCAGAGGCACCACCGAAGAAGGTCATCGTCAAAGATCTGGCCCCAATGATACTCGTGCCGGCCGGGGAATTTACCATGGGCAACAACGAAGGTAATGACGATGAAAAACCAGCGCACCGAATCAACCTTGATGCTTTCTATATAGATCAGCACGAAGTGACGGTCGGGCAATATGGGGAGTTCCTAGAAGCCAACAGTTTTGACCCTCCGCCGTCATGGACAACCATGGCCCAACCTTCCTATGAGAACCGCCCAGTCGTCAATGTGGATTGGAAGGATGCGAACAACTATTGTAAGTGGGCTGGCAAGCGGCTTCCGACGGAAGCCGAATGGGAGAAGGCGGCACGGGGGACAGACCAGCGCATCTATCCGTGGGGCAATGATCCGCCTAATCCACAGCGAGCGAACTTTGGGAAGACGACGTGGAGCAACCATGCTGCGTTGATGCCGGTGGGGCAATTACAAGACGGGAAGAGCCCCTATGGGATCTACGACCTGGCAGGGAATGTCTGGGAATGGGTCAGCGATTGGTATGACCCAGATTATTACGCCATCAGCCCGTCGCGAAATCCGGCTGGTCCGGAAACCGGCAAGTATAAAGTTTTGCGGGGAGGGTCGTGGGACCTCGCTCCGGAAAATCTGCGATCTGCTCGTCGGGACTTTAACGTCTCATCGACCACAGACTATGACTCGCCTGCGTATAGGAATTTCAACAGCGGGTTCCGGTGTGCGAAGAGCCCGTAGGACTCTGTTTCCTAAGCATGCTGGATCTTATTGAGACGTCGTGTGAAAATAAACCGCGTAGAGACAGCATCGTATGATCGAACGCGTAACCAAGTGATGAACCGATCTCAAACGTTCTTGAGAAAAGGAGGGCTACCAATGACACGACGTAACACCCGAATTGCTTTCGTGCTGACCGGCCTTCTTGCCACGATCCTCACCACTGGGATGCCGCTCCAGACGGCATTCGGTGAAGGTGGGGCGCGACGTGATGTCGTGCGTCAAGAACAGCAAAACATCAAAGATGCCATCAAGCACGCGACGGAAGCGGTGGAACACGGCAAACAAGGTCATGCCGACAAGCTTGTGACACATGCGGAAGCCTCACTGCAGCAGGCCATGAGAGGAGGCGCCGCCCCACATGTGGCAGAAGCGATTACCAATCTGAAAGAGGCGATTGAGCATGGTAAGGCTGGTCATGCTGACGTGGCCGCAAAACATGCCGAAAGTGCCGCCACCCATTTATCTCAAATACAGTGACGAACGAATACCTATCACAAAACTGGTTTGTACAAGCGGGCAGGGGAAATAACCCTGCTCGCTCACGGACTGTGCCGGCGTGAACGGCCAGACCCACATACACCGTCCGCACAGGTGTGCGAGCGACCGGTGAGCCTCAAGCGGTTCCGTGCAAACCAGGCATACGCCTTCACGACCAGTGGCTCGACGAGAGAAAAACGGGTGAGCCTCACCAAGAATCCCAGGCCGACTGCCTCCCACATGGCTCGGAACACATCGACGCCGGTGATTATGGTCCCATCACTCCAACGGGCATGAATGATTCTCCCCAGTTCAATAGGGGATATATCTATTGATGTTGGGTCATAGTTCGGCCGTGAAAAGTCACAAAATATCAACAACAGACGTTTGTCCAATCGGCGCATGAAGGCGATCTCTCGATCGCATATTGGACAGGCTCCATCAAAGAATACTGTGAGCGGGTACGATGCCACCTAATTAGCCTCTCCTCGTTATTCGCGAGATAAAGCTTGCCTCATGAATCGATCACACCCCTGATCCAATTCAGCGAAGCTCTCCAAGACCGCAATGTGGTAGTTCGCGAAAGTATCACACATGGCAAGCACGCTATCTTCCTCCGATTAGTTTCGATTTCCGTTCACCCTCGTTGTAAGTTTCACGGGACCAAACTGAGACTCATAGTCTTGAAGTGTATCTCTATAGGTCAAATTGATTCACAAGCATATGCTTTATTTACGTTTATAAATCACTCACGCAATTCTATTAGTCTGTCCACTGTTTGTCAATTATTCTATCGTATAACACTTGACATACTGGACATAATTGGTTTATACATTATACATACTTTAGACATACATTGAACCTCAATCCAATGGAGGTCATCATGGTGAGGACGGAGCAGAAAACAAGAATTGGTGAAATTCAGAATCGATCAGAATTGTCTTCGGCACTGCTTCGGTCAACCTGCCTGAGATGCGGCGGACTGATGGTGAACGAGTTCTATATGGATGTACTAGACACTGTCGGCGAGTTGAAGCTTCCTGCGAAACGCTGTGTGCAATGTGGTGAGGTTGTCGATTTCGTCATTCTGATCAATCGGCAGCAGGAGCAACAGCCTATGACGATTCAGCTTGCAGCGGAGATGTCATCACACAGTCGTATGACGAAAGGTCAATAGAGGTACATGCAGCCAACCAGGTGGTCCTGGTTTTCTAAAATAAGGAGGGTGCCCTATGCGGAGTCGAATGGTGCTTCAGGTCGGATTAGGCGCGGCATTGATGGTCGGAGTCTTCTCCGTCGCTATAGCGGCGGACTCACAGAGCAGCGACAAGGACACGGTGCTCATCCCAAAGGGAGAATTCACCATGGGCAGTAGCGAACATTCAGATGAAGCCAAGCACCAAGTCGTGCTTAATGCCTATTCAATCGATAAGTTCGAAGCGTCGAATGCACGCTATAAAGAATTTATGAAAGCCACCCAGCACCCGGCACCGGCCTATTGGGACGACCCGCGGCTCAACAAGTCCAACCATCCAGTTGTCGGTGTGAGCTGGACTGATGCAGACGCATTCTGCAAGTGGGACGGAAAACGCCTTCCAACGGAAGCTGAGTGGGAGCGAGCGGCAAAAGGCCCACAAGGCGACAATCACTACCCATGGGGACACATGCTCGATCCCAAGAAAGCTAATTATGGACAGCTTATCGGCAAGACAACACCGGTGAACTCGTACCCAGACGGAGTCAGCGGATTCGGGGTCTACAACATGGCCGGCAACGTCTTCGAATGGGTCGAGGATTGGTATGACCTGAACTACTATAAGGAAAGCCCGGCCCTGAATCCCCGGGGCGCAGAGAAGGGTTACAACTTCGCCAATCAAGGACCGGTCCGTGTGCTACGCGGCGGGTCCTGGCTGGCGCCGGAAACCTCATTGCATACGAGCCACCGCTTCTGGAATCAGCCTGACAATAACAGCTACGGTGTCGGCCTCGGATTTCGTTGCGCGAAGTCGGTCCAGACCGTGTCCGACGACGCCGTGCAAACAGGCCGGGACGCATTCATTCAGGCACTAGTCGCAATGGGTGCCGAAAAGCATACCGAGGCATTGACTGCTATTGAGAAGGCATTGGCCTCGGATCCTGGGAACCAGGAGTATCTTGCGACCCGTGAACTGATCAAGAAGAGCATAAAGAAGAAATAGTCGAAGGCTGGGAGGGGGGTATCGCCCCCTCCCCTGACCCAAGTCATGATGGGAGGTCTGAAGTGAATAAGTCTGACCCCACGGGTCCAAGTACGTCAGGGACCTCTCCCATTCTTCTCACTGGCGCGACCGGGTACATTGGCGGCCGCCTTCTGCCGTCATTGGAGAATCAGGGGCACCGACTGCGCTGTATGGCCAGACATCCAGAGATTCTTGAGCCAAAGGTCCGTCCTTCGACGGAAGTTGTCGGCGGGGACGTGCTTGATCGACCAAGTCTTGACAACGCACTGCGCGGGGTGAATGTGGCCTACTACATGGTTCACTCCATGAGTTCGACCGGTTCATTTGAAGAGACGGACCGGCAGGCGGCGCGGAACTTCAGCGAAGCAGCAAAGGCAGCGGGTGTCAAGGGCCTCATCTATGTGGGAGGCTTAGGCAGCGACGAAGAGGAGCTGTCACCACATCTGCGCAGTCGGCACGAGGTTGGAGATATCTTGCGGCAGTCGGGCCTGCCCGTGTGTGAGTTTCGCGCATCGGCCGTGATTGGTTCCGGTAGTGCCTCGTTTGAGCTGATTCGAGCCCTGGTAGAACGTTTGCCGATCATGTTCACACCGAGATGGGTCAAGGGGAAGGCGCAGCCGATCGCAATCGACGACTTGCTGGACTACCTGATGGAAGCGCTTCAGATTCCGACCTCCAGTTACCGTATATACGAGGTGGGCGGTTCCGACAAAGTCTCTTACGCGGATATGATGCGTGCGTACGGGCGTCAGCGCGGACTCACGCCTCTCATCATCCCCGTGCCTGTCCTCACCCCCTGGCTGTCTGCGCTGTGGCTGGGATTGATCACGCCGCTCTACGCTCGCATCGGCCGAGCGATTATTGAGAGCATTGTGCATGTCACGGTGGTACGGGATACCACGGCGCTCGCTACCTTCTCTGTACGTCCGATGGGAATCGATGAAGCGATTCACCGAGCTCTTGTCCGTGAGGAGCGGCATTTCTCGGAGACGCGCTGGTCCGACTCGCTCTCTTCTTCAGGCACGCGGCGGTCGTGGGGAGGCGTCCGGTTCGGCACGCGCATCGTCGATTCGCGGACGTTGACGGTCGAAGTGCCCCCTGAAGTCGTCTTCAGATGTATTGAGAGGATCGGCGGTGACCATGGCTGGTATGCGTGCGACTGGCTCTGGCGTTTGCGTGGCCTCATCGACCTGCTTCAAGGGGGCGTCGGCATGGGACGTGGACGGCCTTCTTCCACGACTCTCCGCGTCGGCGACACGGTCGACTCATTTCGGGTTGAGGCCACCGAGCGGAATCGTCGCCTGCGGCTCAAGTCCGAGATGAATTTGCCCGGGCGGGCGTGGCTGGAGTTTGAGGTGACGGAGGCAGGCTCCTTAACACAGATACGGCAGACGGCGATCTTTGATCCTGTGGGGCTGACAGGTCAACTGTATTGGTATTCCCTCTACGTGCCGCACGAGTTTGTGTTCAATGGGATGTTGTGGGGAATCGCGCAAGCAGCGTTGCGAGAAATGCGGGACCTCGCTATGCCGCCGATACAAGATGGGCGGACGGCGACGCCGCATCGTCGTTGAACCGGGCATGACGAGAGAAATGAGACTGCTTCCTAGGAGGGACACCAAGTTCTGATGGAGGTCTACGATGCATACAGCAAGAGTCATTGTGATCACGGCACTGGCAACCGCATTCACAACCGTCAACCTGACAGTCCGTGCGGAGGAATTTGTGATCCCGAGAGATATGGTGTACGTCGGCCAAGGGCCTTCGATCATGGGACTCGACAAGGAAGAAGCTCTAGAACAGGCTGACACTCGTGCGAAGTATCACATACGCAACAGAACGCCTGCCCGCACATTGAATGACGAAAGCCCGGCCCATATGGTATTCCTCGATTCGTACTTGATCGACAGGCATGAAGTGTCCAACAAGGACTACGGAGAGTTCATAAAGAAGAAGGGACACGGAGCTCCTGCGTATTGGGATGATCCCCGACTCAATGGCCCGACACAGCCAGTGGTCGGCGTCAGCTGGTACGACGCACGAGCCTATTGCGAGTATCGCGGTAAGAGATTGCCGACGGAAGCGGAGTGGGAGAAGGCCGCCCGAGGGCCCAATGGCAATCTCTATCCCTGGGGCGACGACTTTGATCCGGCAAAAGCCAACTATGGCAGAAATCGCGACGGCACCAGTCCGGTTGATTCATATCCCGAGGGCGTCAGCCACTACGGCGTCAATAACATGGCCGGCAATGCATTTGAATGGGTTTGGGACTGGTACGACCCTCGCTACTATAGCCAGCTCGAACCAATGGTCAATCCGACTGGACCGGAAAAACCCGTATGGATAGGCGGTACTGGGACCTATGTGGATCTGCTGACACTCGGAGAAAAACGAGTGATTCGAGGCGGATCCTGGGCCGCACCAGAAGGCTCGGTCAGGTCGACGCACCGATTCTGGAATCACCCTCTCAATAACAGCTACGGCGTGGGTCTGGGGTTCCGCTGCGCGAAGACTGCGCCGCCAGAAATCGATCAGCGAATCAAAGAGGCCGCCGTATCGACCTACGTCGAAATGGGACGAGAGCGCTTTGAGGAGGCCCAGCAGACTCTCGCCAAGGGACTGGCCCTTGACCCAAAGAATGTGGAACTCCTGGAGCTTAGGCAATTGATCGAGCAATCGATGAAGCGACCGTGAAAAACTTATTGTGGGCCATTCAGGGTTTGATCATGACGGAGGCGCATCAATGATACCCCATAAGATTCTATATCAAGGAATTGTCCTCATGGCCCTACTCGGAGCCTCATCCCTCCATGCAAGTCCCATCGATTCACCCGGACACGAGCATCAGAATAAGGCCCAATTGGTCCATGAAGCCAATCATGAAGTGGACCACGCATGGGAGGTCTACCACCGAGCAGCATTGGGAGGAACAGTGGCCTCGCCTGCCCTTCAGGCCGATATCGAACAGCACCTGCACGAAGCCAGAACACTTGTGACCCAGGCGCAGGAGGCCGCTGACCGAGGAGACGAGCGACAGGTCGAGGTACTGGTCAAGCAAGTGAGACTCCATACCACCCAAGCCATTGAGGGTAGCAAGGAGCAGAAGAAATGATCATCGGTCTGTGGCACAGATCTACTCAGTTCAACAGGATGACGACGATAGTTGTCACGGTCCTTGCGCTCATGCAGGCGCTCACCGTGGAAGCGTTGCCGGGAACGAAAGAGCCTGACCCGGTGCCGATGGTCACGATTCCGGCCGGAGAATTCTTGATGGGCAATCCAGAAGGAAAAGGCCGGGACGATGAGCGACCGCAGCGATCTGTTTACCTCGACGAGTTTGCGATCGATCAAGTCGAAGTGACGAACGAGCGGTATATGGCCTTTGTAAAATCCATTGGCCATCGCACACCACCCAATCCCTATGGCACCGGGAGCCTCCAATCTATTAAGGGCATTGAGCAACTCCCGGTGGTCCAGACGACTTGGTACGACGCCAAGGCCTATTGCAGTTGGGCGAAGAAACGGCTGCCGACGGAAGCAGAATGGGAGAAGGCTGCTCGAGGGACCGACGGCCGCCTCTACCCTTGGGGAAATGAACCGCCCACAGCGAAGCGGGCGAACTTTGATCGAGAGTGGGAGGATGAGCATACCCTGCATGCGGTCGGATCGCTTCCCGATGGAGATTCACCCTATGGAGTGAAAGATATGGCCGGGAACGTCAGGGAGTGGGTCTCCGATTGGTACGACGCAGAGTACTACCAACATGCCCCCGATCGAAATCCACAAGGTCCCGACAAGAAGGGAGTGGTTCGGTCGATTCGTGGCGGGTCCTGGCATAGTCCAGCATCCGATATCACGACATCGGCGCGTGGTCGTGGCGGGTTCGCCTTGCAGACTCATGGAACAGGGTTTCGCTGTGTCCGTGGTATTGAGCGAAACATTTCCAATAAATAGGAATTTAGATGGTGCTGAAATGAACAAACGAGTCAACTTTATCGGAGGCCGGTTATGATTCTCTGGAGGCGACGCCGGAACTCCGCCCGGCGCCGCCCGCCGATGTGGACAGACCCTCGGTTTAACCGGGGGCTGTCTACTCGGTGGATTGCGAGCTCTCTCGCTGATACGTATTAACTTGCCGTAGCGGTTGAGAGAAGGATGACCATGGATACGAGCTTAATCTTTTTGCTCACGATAGGATTGCGGACCAGTGGCATGGTAATGGGAATCTCTCAAGCTGTTGCCATTGCAGTCAGGCATCGACAAACCAGATATAGAAGACGACGTGAGTGATTAATCACGCTCATGATGCAACTGCCGGGAGCTAGTCGTATGAATATCGTGGTGACTGGAGGAACGGGATTTATCGGCGGCGCGTTGTGCCGTTCGCTGACAGGCGAGGGCCATAGAGTAAGCATCCTGACGAGACGCCCTGAACAGATGGCTCATCAGACGGATGCACAGATCAACTGGGTATTCTGGAACGGACGAGACACAGGACCCTGGGAGCAAGCTCTGGAGGGCGCCGATGCCGTCATCAATCTCGCTGGGGCACCAATCGCCGAAGCACGCTGGACGGACGCACGCAAGCAACTCCTCACTGAAAGTCGAGTACTTACTACTCGTTTATTGGTCAGGGCCATGTCCCAGCGCTCTGCTAAACCAGCAACGCTGATCAGCGCATCGGGCATTGGGTACTACGGTGCCAGCGACGACCGTCGGCTGGATGAGGGGGCGGCACGCGGCCAGGGCTTCTTAGCCGATTTATGCCTCGCATGGGAAGCGGAGGCCCTTAGGGCTGCGGAGTTCGGCACACGCGTCGTACTGTTACGAACCGGTATGGTGCTAGAACAAGACGGCGGGGCCTTGTTAAAAATGCTGTTGCCCTTTCGATTCTTTGCGGGTGGTCCCATCAGGCCTGGCAGCCAGTGGGTCTCCTGGATTCACCGTAGTGACCACATCGGTCTGATCCAATGGGCTCTCACTACGCCGACGGTTTACGGCCCGATCAATGCCGTCGCGCCGGAGCCTGTGACGATGAATCTATTCTGTGCAATCCTTGGGCGGGTGCTCAACAGACCATCGTGGCTTCCCGTTCCAAGGTTTGCCTTAAACATGCTGCTGGGTGAGTTGGGAACACTGATGACGACCGGTCAGCGAGTGATTCCAGCGAAAGCCATGGAGGAAGGCTATGCGTATCACTATTCGACGCTGGAACCGGCTTTGCGAGCCGCGCTCAAGAAGCCGATCGCCGCTGAGCACAGGACATGAGCGGCGGTCGAGAATCGTGGCGCAGCGGCACCATTCGAAGAGCGATCATTTGATATCGCCCATGAGGAGGTGGGCCCGTGAGAATTCCCGACAACTATATTCACGTAGCGGCAGGATTAATGGCGGGTTTTCTCGCAGTTGCGGCATTGTCTTTACTTGGATTGATAAGTGTTAGGTGATCAATAGGGTACTTAACAGGAGGTGCATTTATGCGAATCACCGGCTTCCATATTGCGACAGGATTGATCATGGGCCTTCTCATCACCGGTTCAGCCATGGCCGACCAACACAAGAGCCAGGCTCCTTATGGGCATAGAGACGACACGACGCTCTCTAATGGTGTCATCGGCATTTCTCTCCAGGTGGGAGCCGAGCGGATCGGTGATCCGGCCATCCTGTATGTCGGCATGGTCCATCCGGAGGGACCAGCCCACAAGGCAGGACTCCGACATGGGGATGAAGTCGTGAGCGTGGATGGAACCACCGTGACGGGAAAGAGTTACGAGCAGGTCGTCAAGATGATACGAGGGGAAGCAGGAACCGTTGTGAAAGTTGGCGTGAAGGACGAGAAAGGCCTTCATGAGCTCTCCGTCGAGCGCATGCCAAGCGACAAACTCCCAAAAGGGCCGGCGGGATCTCATGGAAATCAGGAACGGTAACCTTCGGGGCAAAAGTGTGCACATGCGCGGGATAGTTTGGTTTAGGCGCGACCTTCGATTGCATGACCAGCTGGCACTCACAGCAGCCTGCCGAGAATGCGATGAGGTCGTTCCGATGTTTGTGTTCGATGAATCGTTGCTGCAATCGCATCAGTTTGGATCAGAGTGTGTGAGCTTCATGCTGGGTTGTCTAGAAGAATTAGCATCTTCCTTGGCGGGTCGTGGAATCACGTTTCAATGGCGTCGCGGCGATCAGGTTGAACAAGTCGTGCAAGCGGCACGTGAATGGAAAGCCGATGTGGTCTACTGGAATCGTGACTACGAGCCGGAAGCCATTGAGCGGGACCGACTGACGCAACAACAGTTGGGAAAGCTTGGAGTGGCGGTGCGGACGTTCAAAGATCATGTTGTGTTTGAAGCGTCTGAAGTGCGGGGCGCCACCGGGGAACCGTTGCAACGGTACAGCGCGTATCGCGCGCGCTGGTGGAATAGATGGCATGCCATGACCCCAGCGGTTCAGTCGATTCCAGTACCTCTCGCAGCCAAGAACACCGCTCCACTACCAATCTCTCGTCCTCTCCCTTCGGCCAGTGAGCTTGGGTACGATCCGGTCGTACCCTGGATTGAGCCGGGCGAGCGGAACGCGATGAAGAGGTTGCGCTGGTTCACTGAAGGGCCGATTCATTCGTATGCGCAGAGCAGAAATCTGCCGGCCGTCGATGGGAGTGCAAAGCTTTCACCACACTTCCGTTTCGGAACACTGTCGCCGCGCATGGCCATTCACGCGGCCTTGAACGCACTGGCAAAAGGCGGGCGAGTGTCCCGGCCTGATGTTCTGACCTGGGTCGATGAGTTGATCTGGCGCGAGTTCTTCCAGCAAGTCCTCGTAGCTTTCCCACACGTCGCAAAAGGCCCATTTAAAGCGGTCATCGTGCCGTCACCGCGACCGGCTGGGAGTGAGCGAGATCGACTGTTTCGAGCATGGTGTGACGGAAAGAGCGGCTATCCAATCGTGGATGCAGGTATGAGACAACTCAATCAAACGGGATGGATGCACAACCGTGTCCGGATGGTCGTCGCATCATTCCTGATCAAAGACCTTCGGATCGATTGGCAAAGCGGTGAACGGTATTTCATGCAGCACCTGGTCGATGCCGACATGGCTGCAAACAACGGGAATTGGCAGTGGTGTGCTTCAACCGGCACAGATGCAATGCAGGGATATCGGATTTTCAACCCTGCGCTCCAAAGCAAGAAGTTCGATCCAGACGGGGCCTACATTCGCCGTTACGTGCCTGAACTTGTCGGTGTGCCGGTGAGCAAGATTCATGAGCCACATCTGATGTCCCTTGACGAGCAGGACCGTTATGGTTGTCACATTGGGGCTGATTATTCGACCCCAGTCGTGGATCATCAGCTTGCCCGTCAGGAATATCTCAACCTCGGGAAGCAGGAGACAACGACATGACGACCTCTCCGCTTCGCCTTGGAATCAGTCGGTGTCTTCTCGGAGATGAGGTCCGCTTCGACGGAGGACACAAGCAGGACAATTTCTTGACCGACGTGTTGGGCCGGTACGTCGAATGGGTGCCGGTCTGCCCTGAGGTGGAAGCAGGATTGGGCACCCCGCGGGAAGCCATGCGCTTGGTGGGCAATCCGCATCACCCCCGGCTGATGACCATCACGACCAAGCATGATCACACCAAGACGATGGAGGCGATGATCGACGTGCGCCTTGATTCACTCCAAAAGCAGGACCTCTCAGGGTTTGTTTTCAAGAGAGGTTCACCCAGTTGCGGACTCGAACGGGTGCGTGTGTACACCGTCCAGGGGATGCCGAGTCAGAGCGGGGTCGGGATCTTCGCCAAAGCGTTCACAGAGCAGTTTCCGTTGATTCCCGTCGAGGAGGAAGGGCGGCTCTGTGATCCTTCCCTTCGGGAGAACTTCATCGAGCGGGTATTCTGCTATCGCCGGTTTCAAGATCTGGTGCAGAACGGAGTCACGAGACAGGCTCTCATACGCTTCCATACGATCCATAAATACCTGCTCTTAGCCCATAGCCAGCAGCACTACGAAGCGATGGGGCGCCTGGTCGGTCAAGCGGAGCGGTATCGCCTCAAAGAGTTGACGTTGAAGTACGGCGAGCACTTCATGAGAGCCCTGACCATGAAGGCGACGGTGCGTAAGCATGTGAATGTGCTGCAGCATATTGTGGGCTACTTCAAAGGTCGATTGAAACCTGATGAAAAGACCGAGCTGCTTGGCCTGATCGCCGACTATCATGGAGGGCTTACACCGTTGATCGTCCCTCTGACGCTCGTCAAGCATTACGTCCAGATCCTCGACGTCGGGTACATTCGCGATCAGGTCTACCTGAACCCGCATCCGAAAGAG
>CABVRV010000078.1 GCA_902500755.1 uncultured Nitrospira sp. | reverse complement strand
TCGGTTGGGCAAAGCCGGTCCCCATCGACCCGCGAAATATGCATCAGCCTCGCCGTGACATGGCCTTAGTGGCTGCGGCCGGACCAGGGATGAACCTACTCTTGGCCGTGGCAAGCGCGCTGCTGTTGGCCGCACTCCTGACCATCGAGCCGAGCTTATCGCTCCGAGGATCGACAGAGGACGAGGCATCGATGAGCCTGCTTGGAACAATGTTTTTGCGTCCCATCGCCGTCATGGCGCTCTATTCCGTGATGATCAACGTGTTTCTCGCGCTCTTCAACCTGCTTCCAATCCCACCTCTCGACGGTGGGCGAATCTTGACCGCGATTCTCCCGCCCAAGCCGGCCATGGCGTTGGCACGATTAGAACCGTATGGAATGCTCATTCTCGTGGGGCTGATCGTCTTCGACAAAGAACTCGGCGTGATTCATACGATCACCGGAACCTTTGCCAAAGGCCTGTCCGGTACGATCCTGTCAACCGCGCTCGGCCTT
The DNA here is from genome assembly GCA_902500755.1 of uncultured Nitrospira sp. GTDB lineage: Bacteria > Nitrospirota > Nitrospiria > Nitrospirales > Nitrospiraceae > Nitrospira_D. The sequence continues at coordinate 15,667 of CABVRV010000078.1, read as the reverse complement.
CGCCCAGGAGTCTGGGAATGACGACATCACGGAGGCGAGTCCTCAGCGGCATGCAGCCGAGCGGACTCATGCACCTTGGGAATTACCTGGGGGCCTTGGAAAACTGGAAGGCCTTACAAGAACAATACGACTGCTACTTCTTTGTCGCCGACTGGCATGCCCTCTCGACGAACTATGCGGACACCAGCCGCATTCGCATGTTCGTTCGAGAGATGCTGATCGATTGGCTTGCCGGCGGCATCGATCCGGAACGCAGCACGATCTTTATCCAATCCCGCATTCCTGAACATGCCATCCTGCATCTCCTCCTCTCGATGATGACGCCGGTCTCGTGGTTGGAGCGCAACCCGACCTACAAGGAAAAGCAAGAAGAGATTAAAGAGAAAGATCTCACGACATACGGCTTTCTTGGCTACCCGGTCCTACAGGCAGCCGACATTCTCCTGTACAAGCCTGATTTCGTGCCGGTGGGAAAAGATCAACTCCCCCATCTGGAGCTGACACGAGAACTTGCGCGTCGCTTCAACGACATCTACAAAACATCGGTGTTCCCGGAGCCGAAGGAGCATTTGACAAAGTTTCCCAAGGTGTTGGGCACCGACGGCCGAAAAATGAGCAAGAGTTACCACAATACAATCAACCTCTCGGATACCGAGCCGGTCGTTCGCCAGAAACTTAAAACCATGGTGACTGACCCAGCCCGTGTTCGTCGCACAGATCCCGGCAATCCCGACATCTGTCCCGTCTACGAATTCCACAACATTTATTCACCTCAAGCAGTGAAGGACCAGATCAATACGGATTGCCGAACCGCGGCCATCGGTTGTATCGATTGCAAGAAACTCGTTGCAGACCGAATAGTGGAACAGCTGACGCCGATCTGGAACCAACGCGCCAAACTCACCCAAGAACCATCCCGTGTCGATGAGATCGTAGAGGCCGGCAGCAAGCGAGCCGCGGCTGTCGCCAGTGTGACTCTGGGCGAAGTGAATGAGGCCATGAAGATTTAGGGCGATCCTGCACATCGTGCTCACCCTGCAAGATTTGCGAATCCGCTAGAAGAACCGGCTGGTCAGTGGAAGAATGCCTCGCAGGATACCTATCGGCAAGGAGAAATGACGATGACACACCGGCCTGGCAAATCATGGCTGAGCAGTATCGGTCTCGTGATTGGACTTGTTTCAGTCTCTGGCTGTGGTAGCTGGTGGCACGGGAGTTATCAATCCGTCACCATCTTCACCACGCCACTCGATGCTCAGGTGGTCATTGACGAACGGGTTCATCTCTTAGCACCAGGAACCGTCTCGCTCAGTCGAAAGGACGACCACCAGGCTGTCATCACCAAGGAGGGCTATGAGCCGAAGACCATGGCCCTGACGCGAACCTGGTCCTGGTGGGTCATCGGCGATATCTTCGGCTGCGCCATCATTTTCTCACCTGCCTGCATTTCCACCGATAAAGAAAACGGCGGCTTCTACACCTTCGAGGACAAAGTCTATGTGACGTTGGAGCAGAAAGCCACTGGATCTCTATCCAACCAATAACAAGTCGCCTCGTTAACCACCAACCAGATACCGCGTGCGGTTTGGGACACAGCCATATTGGGTCAGAGAGGTAAATTTGGCGTGAAACCTGACTGGCCATCGGTTATCAAAGTCTGCATCACCCTTACCTTCATGTATTTCATTGGAGGGCTTTTCTATCGCTTCGTCTATCTGCATGGATCGGGCATTGACCTGAGACGCTTCACATCATACGTTTCAGTCGCAATCCTATTGCTCGTGAGCGACCGATTAATGAAACGCTTCGTTTTAAAGAGCATTAAAGAAACCTCCCCGCCGCTTTCTACAAAAGGGGAGACAGAGAAATCCTATGAAGGTAACAAGACCAGCCTTGGCTATTTGTTTGGCGGTCTTCTACCTATTGTGAGGTGGCCTTTGGTCGTCGTAATCACTGTGGACCTTTTAGAGGCGCTATGGGGACAGAAATGGATTGATGGTTTCGAGATGTTACTCCTTAAACTGCTTGGCCTCGGATCGATGGCTAGTACCTCATCCGAGTTAATCTTCTATTCAGCTTGGTTCCTGATCGGGATGCTGATCCTCATGAGCTTGCGGTTCTATCTGATACGCTCAAGCAACCCCGGATCAACAGAACCTGCTTAAAAGAAAGAGACCTGGCTTGGCATTCAGCCTGTCCGCTTGATTAGTAGATTGGGAATTCATCAAGAAGACCGGCTTGACCATTCGCCTGCTGCCTCCCAAATGGAAGAGCCAACGGTCAATCACGGAAACATATGGCCGAGGGAGAGAAAGAAGAGTTGTTCTACGGTGTGCTTTAGGTCGGAACTTCGACCTATTCGACTTGGCTGCTTGATAGTGGAATTGGAAGGCCATCGGTTTTGAGGCCTTCACGATGGAACTCAATGGCTTCTCGGATGAAGGACTCAGTTTCTGCCACGGTAATGCCAGTGACAACGCATCCAGGCAAATCCTGAACATACGCGGCGTAATTGGCAGGTGCTTTCTCGATGACGACGGCGTAACGCATGTTCACTGTCTCAGTGAGTAGTCCGTAGAAGAGCCTCAAACCCTTCTTGCACGAAGTGATGATCCGCCGTCAGCGCTTCCGTTAAACGGCGGTCTTTCATAACAACCATCGAGGTACAATCGGTCAAGCTGTAGCCTTTGTCAGGGCGTGCTTTGTACAGTGCAAGACTTTTGTTGAATAGCCGACCACTTTGGGAAATGACGGTGACAAGAGTGTTACGTTGAATGGCTTCAACCATTGCGATCCCAGCAGCACGAATGTGCGGGCCAGCTTCTGCCAACGTGTTGAGAAATTCCGTCAGGACCGCCTCGGTCGTGACAAGGCGGCATTGGCCCAGTATGGCGGAAACCTCAACTGCTTTCTCATGATACTGATCGTGGCGGTTCGTCAGCGCGAGCCAATACACTGTGTCCGCAAAGCAGCGCTTCACCCGCGATGCCTGCCGTACAGATAATGGTCGTGTTCTCCAGCCAAATCAGTTGGAAGTTTGTGCAGATCGGATTCAGGAATCGTCTTGGCAATTTGCAGGACTTCCTGCCATACCGTTTTCCGTTGAATTTTCTTAAACCTACGTGATGGCGGGCGAGTAGGGAGCCGTTTTCTTGAACGTCCTCGTACCATACTGGCATTATAGCGATAGTGCTGCCAGTTGTCTAAGCCTGTAGGCGTTTATCCCAAGCTCGCTGCAATCATGAAACCAGTGCTACTTCTGACTAATGCATGTCCATCCGGTGTTCTCATCGACCCGCCGCCCCTTTTGTTCCTGATCGCTTCCCACTCACTGAAATAGCCTCATCCTGGTATTTCATCCGTCTCCAGTGCTCAAGAAAGACGGTAGTGTCTCGCCCCTGGGTCTGAAGGGTCTGCGCGACCTTGTGACTTATGGTATGGTGTCGTGGCTTGCGGAGTGTCATTCGGATGAAGAAACGTATGGATCAATACTGGTTGGGGTTTTCTGCTCTGCTCATGAGTTTGTTTCTCACGACGTCAGTGTCGTGGGCTGCTGATCCGCCTTGCGACAAGTATCCCCCTGCCAAACAAACGCGCTGTGCGGAAATCTGGAAAGAGTTGAACAAGGAAGATGGGCCAATCATTGCGCAGTTTGGGCTCGATCAGCAAAAACGGCGCGAGGAAGGGAAGATCAACGCGCAGCAGCACCTTGCTGAGAATATGATTTTCATCAGACAATCAACCGAAAAACGAATTGCGCGTCTCAAGGAACGCATGGCCAGCGAGTAGCTGTCACGCGCGGACGAATTGATTCATCTCCTTTTCGACGCCGATTTCGGTATCTGGCCCATGTCCGGTTATCACAGTCGTGGCCTCATCGAGCGTATAGAGTCGCTCGCGAATCGACTGTTCGATAGCCTCAAAGTTCCCGCCCCACAAGTCAGTCCGGCCAATACTTCCCCGGAAGAGCGTGTCACCGGCCAGCACAAGCTTGTCATTGGGCAGATAAAAACTGATCGACCCAGGCGTGTGGCCCGGTGTATGGAGCGCCACGATCGGCACCTGCCCCAGCATCACCTTTTCTTCATCCGTCAGCCAATGGTCCGGCGGCAAGGCCGGCACGTAGGACACCCCAAACACACGACATTGGAGTTCCAAGTTGTTCCAGAGTTGAAGATCGTCCTGATGCAGACAAATCGCCGCGCCAGTTGATTTCTTGATTTCGCTGGAGGCCAGAAAGTGGTCGAGGTGGGCATGCGTATGAAGGATATGACTGACGGCCAACCCCAGTGCTTCCACCTCATGAAGAATTCGCTCCGGTGCGCCACCTGGATCGATGACGACCGCTTGCTTCGTGACCGGATCACCGATGATGGAGCAATTACAACCGAGTGGGGGAACCGAGAAGGTTTTCCGAATCAAGGCCGTCATCGTAGCGGCATGCTACAACCCATTGCTCTTCTCGCGCAAGGCAAGAACCTCCAGCCTCACTCTCCCTATCGCATGGTCCAGACCACTTCCGTATCGAACAATTCCCACTCCTGTGCCTGGCGATGAAACCACACCAGGAACCCCGCCCCGGTTCCATCACGACGCCTATTCTCTACATAAACGAGGGCCTGGTCGTTCTTCAACGTCCGGCCCACGCGTGAGAATGCCAATCGGTCAAGCACAGAGGGCGCTTGGACCGGCACGGTGGAATGAGTCACGACAAGGAGCGCGGCACCAGCCTCTGAATCTTCGTCCATCCTCTCGGACACGAATCGATAGCGAACACCGAACAGAAATCGATCTTCCAGGCGAGTAGGGGTTTGGTTGGCTCCGACAAAATCACGAACAAGTTCCTGCGGCAGCAAGCCGTCAAAATAGCCGTGTTGTTGAAAGAAATTCATCGTCATAGATCCATCCAGTTGAGGCATCAGCCGAGAAACGGTCATACGTTCCAGTAGGACCAATTGGATCTGAGACGTGAGAAATTTGTCCTCAATGACTCGGTCGTACAGACTATAATCGTCCTCCAGCACAGCTACAGCAGCCTGCCCTCTTTCCACCGCAAGAGCCGACTGCACAATAAGAAAGGGCAATAACCCAATCATGAGCACCAGCGAAGTCTTCATCGCGAAGAGCATACCGATCAACCTTCGCGGCGGTCAAACTATGAGATATCGCATGGACAAGTTGCGCAGAAGCGTGGATAATCCCACGACGCTCTTAGGAGGAACACGCGTGCAAGACATAACACTTGATGGTCGATCACTACTCGGACTCTCCGGCATCTTATTCTTGGCTCTGTCAGGGTGCAACCCAGACGACAGCCCCATTCGCGCAGACAATGAGGTCCTCAAGAAACAGGTCGCCAGGCAGGAATCCTTGCTCAGTTCTCTGCAGGATGGCAACAAGGTCATGCAGCAACAGATCGATCTGCTCAATCAAGAACTCCGTGACGCCAAAAAGCTGAACCAAGAACTGGACCAGCAGCTGGATGAAGCCAAAGAGATGATCGGAACGCAGGTCGCGCAATCTCTGAAAGTCGAAGACAAAGATGCGCAGTCCGAGACGCTCCCTCGCCCTCTGGAGATTGTGGCAAAAGTCGCCGAGGAAGCGCTGGCACGAAATGGATATCGGCTGAAGGTCAGCGTCAAGACGGATCAGCGCGCAGTCTATGTCACGGAACGGAAGATCTCAAACCCCGCCACGCTCGAAGTGACGGGCTCACGAAACCAATACCTCGTTGCTCTGGAGGCCCTTCCTAACAATGGCACGAAACTCGCCGTGAAGGCGGAATTCGAGCGAATCGCGCAGGGCGGACGTGTCTTGAGTGTAAGTGCCGAGGAAACGATGGAAATCGAACAGCGCTTGATTCGTGAGCTCAGCAAAGCCCTCGCAACCCCGAGCAAGACATAAGTCTTCGACAAGCTACGGTCACAATCACCGCTTTTCTTGGTCCGATCGAAGCCTCGTGCTAGCATTCTCACGCGATGGCTCTGTCGACCAGCGTGCACGATCTTCGCACCCTGATCCGTTCCTCTCACCCTCTCGTTGTGATCGAAACGGTGGAAGAGGAGCGGGTGCTGGCCTTGCTGCAATCGGTCACGGCCCAGGAACGGATGCCACTCTTCGAGTGGTCGGTCACCAGGGGACTCACCCGTACCGACGATGCCCCGACGCTCAGTAGAATGACAGCTACCCCCATGGCGGTGCTCCAACACCTCCATGGCTTGACGGTCGAGGCGGTGTTCTGGCTCAAGGATCTCGGTCCCCATCTCCAAGAGCCCGCTGTATGCCGGCAGTTACGAGAGGTCGCGGCGGCGCACAGCCGTTCACGCGCAACGTGTGTGCTGACCGGTCAGCCGATCACCCTGCCCTCAGACCTTGAACAACTTGCGGTACGGCTCGATCTGAAACTACCGGATCGAGAAGAGCTTCGCTCCATGCTGCGCGGCCTGCTTCAGTCATTGGGGCCTCGCACGTCCGCTCGCCCACGTTCCACCACCCTTGTACAAAGCATGCTCAGGTCAATCAACGAGACCAGAACAGCAGCCAACGGCCCGACCAGCCAGGATGCCGAAGCGATCCTCCGTGCCTTACAGGGTTTGACGCTCCATCAAGCGCGCCAGGCCGTCGCCCAATGCCTCGTGGAAGATGGCACCCTCTCGGTCGACGACGTGCAGACGATCCTCAAGCGCAAGGTGCAAACAATCAAGGATGGCGGCCTGTTGGAATATTACCCCTTGGAGGATAACCGGTTTGAGCTGGGAGGGTTTACCAATCTCAAGGCATGGCTGGAACGCGCCCAAGTCGGGTTTACGGATGAAGCCAAAGCCCTCAACCTCACCCCGCCACGCGGCATCATGCTGGTGGGAGTGCCGGGCTGTGGTAAATCGCTAGCCGCGAAGGCCATCGCACGAGAATGGAAGCTCCCGCTCTTGAAGCTCGACGCCGGTCGATTGTTCGACAAGTTCGTCGGCGAATCGGAAAAGAATTTCCGTAAGGCCATTGAAATGGCAGAATCCTTATCTCCGATCGTTCTCTGGATCGACGAGATTGAAAAGGCCCTGGTCGCCGGAGGAGGAAGCGGCAATGCCGACGCCGGCCTAAGCCGCCGTCTCTTTGGAGCGTTCCTCACATGGCTACAGGAAAAAAAACAGGATGTGTTCGTGATCGCCACGGCCAATGATCTGTCGTCGTTGCCACCCGAACTGTTGCGAAAAGGACGGTTTGACGAAATCTTTTTCGTGGACCTCCCTGACGATGCTGAGCGTGGCGCGATTTGGAAGATCCATCTGGGCCTGCGCAAACAGGACAGTGCTCAATTCGACCTCGGCAAGATCGTCAGCGCCAGCGACGGCTTCAGCGGTTCTGAAATCGAACAGGCGGTGGTGGCAGGGCTTTACCGGGCACTTCATCGGAAAACGCCGCTCACAACCGATCTACTTATCGAAGAATTAACCCACACGGTTCCGCTTTCAGTCACCAGACGCGAAGACGTCGATGCGCTCCGACAAACGGCCGAAGGCCGCTTTGTGAACGTACGGTAAGCACTGATGAGGTTCCTAGGCATCATCGCCGTTGTTACGCTCATGCCGCTGGCCGGCTGCGCGAAACCTGTACAGAAGTCTGCGGGAGTAACCAGTGGGCCATCGATGTCCGTCGATAGGGTGACTCTCTCAAAATCATCTCTACCGGCTGGACCCCAAGCCTCATCGGCCCCGGAGCGCCTCCCAGCTCCCTTTGCGGCGTCGTTGCCGAGCCGATCGGCCATCGTTCAATCCGCAACACGATTGATCGGAGCGCGGACAATGACCAGCCAAGGGCGACGTATCGCCTACGACTGTGCCGGAGTCGCACATGCCATCTTCCTTGAGCATGGTATCGATCTTTACCGCACTGACAGACATGATGTGAATGCCAACGGCGTGCGACTCATTTATAACCATGTACGCCGATATGGCACCCTGCATCGGGGACCAGAAGTCAGGCCCGGCGACCTCGTGTTTTTTGATAACACGTGGGATTTCAATGGCGACGGGAAGCCAAACGACCCCCTCACTCATGTCGGCATCGTAGAGGAAGTGGAGCCGGATGGAACCGTGATCTTCATCAGCCGCGTCGCGAGTGCCATTGAACGTTATCGAATGAACTTGGAGCAACCTCATATCCATCAGACGCCCGACGGCCGCGTACTCAACGACTATATTCGGCGCAAACGCCCGACAGACCCAACCAACACCGCTCGATTGACTGGGGAGCTTTTCTCCATCTACGGAAACCCGCTGAGCCCTCGGAAACGTGTGTCTCTAAACGAGGAAGTCGCACAGAGTCAGGACCAGCCGCACACTTCCAGCACTTCCGCCTCAGCCATACTGGAACGATAATGCTGCAGGATCGCACTGTGACATTTCATACGGCGCCTATTCTCATGGATTGGTTTGGACCTTGCCTTAAATTAAAGAATCGCGGTGGTGCTCATCATGACTTTAGAATATGCATCTGATATCCGATAAGGAACATGATACGTCGCCCATTATGAGAACAATCTCCAAACCCCCATTTTTCAATTGACCTGGTAAAATTACCCCTATGGCTATCTCATCAAAACAGACACATGTCCGAGAAACCAACGCACTCCGCCGGACCTTGACGGATGTCCGGCACGGGCTCCTAGGCTTGCACAAGGCGCTGATCGTGGCGGAACAGCTGACCTATGAGCGAATCTATGGCCGTGTGGATTCCACGGGGCAGCTCCTACAACTCGTGATGAACGACCCCTGGTTTACCTGGCTCCATCCCCTTTCCAACATGGTCGTCCGCATCGACGAGCTGCTGGATGGCAATGATCAGCCATCCGTTGATGAGGTCGCGATGCTCTTGGCCGAGATCCGGGTGTTGATTCGCCCTTCAGAACTCGGTGACGGGTATGAACGGAGCTACTATGAGGCGCTCCAGAGGGCTCCTGATGTCGTACTCGCGCACTGTGAAATGAAAAAACTGCTGACATTGCCTTCGGTTTAAAACCGTCGCACGCCTTTCCCCTCGAAAACTCCACCTGGACGCCACCGCAAAAGCCTTATGGTCCGGAACACCATTCATCTATACCGTCGATTTGACAAAGAAAAGCCAGGGGTCTATCCCATGCTTCATGGATGGTATGATACAAGTCCACTCAGTGAGAGGCCTCATGTCACTCGTCACAGCACGATCTGTACTGGTTTTGGCTCTTTTTCTCCTCGTGATCGTCCCTGGTCCGGCCTTCTCACAAGCACGGCAGGTCGATGTCCTGGTCACGGTCGTGAAGGACAAAGTCGTCGCACTGCCGGGAGGAGGAAGTCCGGTTGAGGAACCGCTGGGAGTCAATGAAACGATCATCGCCACGGGAGCCAGAGGGCCGGCAGGTTTTGCACAGACCTCTCGCCGACTCTTGGGATTTTCCTCCGGATTACACCGATGGACTGAGGTGCAATTGGGAAGCGAGGAACATGTCGATCAACATCACATACTACCTCGCCTGATCATCGTCCAGACGAACCGCCGAGTCCATGGGTTTCAAGAGAGTCGCGGCCATTGGTTCAGCGAAGCATTGGGGCCGAATGAAACCGTGAAGGAACTCCACGGAGACGGTCATATCCTCGTCGCCATTACCACCGAACGAGCGCTCGCTATTTCAGCTTTTACGGGAGGATTCTTCACGGTACGCTGGTCGGCAAATGAGCACCTCCAGTCCATCGATCACACAAGAGACGCCGTGCTGATTCGCACCTCGGCCCGTCACCTGAGCTTTCGCTCGCAAATCGGAGGATGGACGGAGATGAGATAGATGCTTCCAGGTCATTCATCACGTCACGTGACTCGCGTCAAAAGATACCCCGCATAGACCGTTGCTCCGAACACAGACAACATCAGCAGAACCAGACAGCCGGCCGCCCAAAGTCCTGCCCAAGATGCTGCATATCCCTGGTAGATGACCAACAACGGCTGATCGGTCATGGGACTGAAATGAGCGACCCAACCGAACCCTAGACCGGATGAAGCGATGATCGGGCATAGACGGACTTCCGTTGCCGGCACTCGTCATGATTTCTGGCGGTAGTACTCCACCCCGCCTGAAAACTGACGGCTCAAACAGAAATTCGCGATCGCCACACATTCGAGACCGAACGGCAGATAGCCCGCATAGCCAAGCAACGGCATCTCGAACAATTGGAACCGATGTACAAATGGGATAGCATATTCCCAATGAGCAAGACTCTTGCAGTTCCATAGTTCCCAAAAGATTCCGCAGATCAGCGCCGCCAGTGCCGCGACCCATACTCCACGCCAATCGCCCTGCGCAAGCGGCGAAAAAATCGTCTGTCGTCCAGCCAGTGATTCCAACGAAACGATCAGCAACAGGGGTCCGATCCAAACGAGTGGAAAGAGATAGTTGGGCCAGAGTCCGATGCCGAGGAGTCCGAGACCGGACAACAGCAGCAAGGACCAGCTTACCCAGTTCCTGGCCATGGTGTGAATTGGTGTGAACCGCTCCACCCCTGCGCTCAAGACAGGATACGCAGTCAACAGCTCCATCGTGCCGATGACGGCTGGCAGCACCGTAGAAAATGGAATCGTGGCTCGAAGGAAATATTCGATCGAGGACAATTCGCCGACACCGACGTAATACCAATTCTGCACAAAACGATTCAGGTACTCAAACAGCCACCAGAAGGCGGCGCTGAGAGGGAACAACGACAGAAAGTAGCGGGGTCGATGTAGCATCATACATCGGCTGGTTCGCGAAAATGTGCAGGCATTCACGATCACGATATAGCCGAGCCACAGCGGCGTGAACGTATGTTCCTGAACCACAGCGAGCCAGGGAGCGCGAGTCCAGGCTGCCGCCCACCAGAGTCCTGTCCATCCGATTCCAAGCCACCCCCCACCAGGGGAATGACCGTCTACTGTGCTGAGTGTTGAGTGCGGAGTGCTGGGCGAGAGGGAATGACCGGCGAAAGTTTGTGCTCGCTATCCGCAGGAGAATCGGTCCAACTACCAAAGCGATAAGAAGCGCCAGAGCGATGAACACCGGCCAAGAGAAGGGGCCATGCTGCACATAACCGGTGCGAGGAGGAAATTCCAGATAGCGCCAAACCGGTTCACCGGCCAAGAGCACGCCAAAGAGTGGAAGCCCAAGCACCAACACAAGGAAAACGCAGATGGCGCCGGCTCGACTCATGTCTCATGCTACTACATGCGCTCTTCGTCAAGCTCGATGACATCGGCCCAGGTAGTGACCGGAGGAAGGGAGCCGACCGACACGCCGCGCTTGGTCGCAATGTCTTGTAAGCGGCCTTGAAACCGCTGGCGAGCCGCCTCATCCTTCGGCCCGGAGGCTAGGAGATTCTTGCTCCATTGAGTGATCTCATTCTCGGACACCTTGCGACCATTGGTCTTCACCCAGGCAAGCAGTTCTTCATCCGTTCCACCGGCCAAGACCCGCTGTTCGAATGATTTCGGATCGATGCCGAGGAAATCGACGAGATATTTGTCGAACCCCACAGTAACGTAGTTGTAGTCCTGAATCTGGCCAGCGTGGCGCAGGCGGATCTTGTCGATAAAGCGTCTAAGGTGAGCAATCCCGCCAAGGAGGGCCTTGGGACTGCGGGGAAAATTTTGCCGAGGCATCGGTCAGTCCTCCATCCTGCGAAGTGTACGAACGATACAAAAATAGACCAGGCCGCGTCTAGTGAGAATCACGAGAGGAGACATTCCACCTCCCCTCCTTCAAGTTTTTTCACGCCTGGCCGATACAGGCATTAGCACGGAGGCACGTATGCGGCTACGGAATAGCCCAAGAAAGTATGTGCGGTATTCCGCCAGCGTCCAGACCGACAACGGCGCCGGAGACGGAACCCTCTTCGATCTGTCCACGACAGGCTGCAGAATTCAAAGCAACGCGGCCTTGACTCCCGGAAGCTATCTCGCCCTACACTTCGAGGTGCCCCAAACAGAATCTCAGTTCGCCGTAGAAGTCTCAGTCGTGCGCTGGCACAAAGACAACCAGTTCGGTATCGAGTTTCTTCGCTATGCAGAGGGAGTCCGTGAGCGAGTCACCGATCTGATTGAAGGTCGAGAAGCTCCTGCCACCCCGGCGCACGCTGAGCATGAAGCGCTGACCCTCAGCCCAGTCGCCGCATAATTCAATTTGCCGTAACGATCCGTCATCAACTAAAGTTGAGCACTGACTTCGTTCTTTCAGAAGTTCAAATGCCCAGAAAAGCCTCCCGATACATTCTATTTTTTGTTCCATCCTCTAACCCATGCCTAGTGAAGTGTCCGTAAGATGTGTGGCAAAGCAAAAATCGAATGAACTGATACGACCATATGTATCTATCGCTAGAAGTAATTGCACCTAATCGAAAGGTGGATATACTCGCGCCGTCTTGTGTGCTAGCCTTCGCCATCACTCGAATGAGTTCGGGGAACAAGACTGACTCCTATTCCTGATGTCCGTTAATTTGGAACTCCTTTCCTTCGCTGACGTAGTAAGAATCGGGAGGGTCATGGCATGTCCTTCATACGCACAACAACACTGCTTGCACTCCAGACGACTCTCCTCACCGCGATTTGCACTATCCTAGTTGGTTGCGTGATTAAAATTAAGCAACCAGATAACAATGCTATTGTTAAACTTCCCGCCAAGACGAGGGTAGTGATTGCGGGGAATGCCTCGTTCACTGATCTAAAAGTCAAGGTCAATGAGAAAGACGTCAGTAATCAAGTTATCCCATCGGCTCCGGACCAGGCTGAGGGTAACCTCAACCTTCCCCAGGGCATCCAGACAATTACGGCCAGCGCCAAGGTCTCCTGCTGGTTTTGTCCTGGTGGGAGCAATCAGTCAAACGACATAAAGTCGTTCGTCGTTGTAGGGGACGGAATCCGAACCTGTACCCGTCGACAAAATGCTACTGTAATCACTCTCGATCCCAAGTTAACCAAAGTTGTCAATGACCAACCAGGTCGAAAACAGATTGGCTATGTTCTGAAGAACAATAACGACGCCCTTATCATTATTGTTGACGATGCCCCTCACCTCCTACGGACACAAATGCTAGTGGAGGTCGACCTTGATCCTGGGCATAGTTACTATGGCGCGACAGGAGCAAAAATGATTGAGGCATGGGATTTCTGCCAACTCGGCGAACGTGTTGAAGCTGTAGGAGTGAGGATGCTGGGTGGCTTGGGGCAAGGTGTAGCCTGTGACTTACTTAAAGAAGAAAATAACTACCGTTCAGGATGCACCGATCACGCGAAACCGATGCTGATTGATCAAGCTACAACCAGTGAGCTATGGCTGCGTAAACGGGGGACGTTTGGCTGGGACTATAAGGAAGGAATCGATCAGTCGATCTGGCAGGTCTTTGGTGGTCATCATTTACGATTCATTTGGTTCAAGGAGTAGTGCATTTACGGAGACCGTGTAGAAGTCCTGTCAATAGGGGTGTAAATAGAATCAGGCGGCGACTTCCGTTTGCACCTGCTTACCATCCGCAAATCGGACTCCTCGATAGACCAGCGGTATGAGCTCCGGATGTTTCACGCGACAGAAGACTTGTTCTGCCACCAAGAGCATCTTCAAGATCACCGCCGTCGCGTTCTTGACCAGTTTGAAGCGCTTCGCGGCATCAAGTCAGTAGTCAGGCCAAACTCCATTTATTCGCATTAAGGTCGGCGTGAGGCTCCGAAATCAGGCGGCACTCGGTCACTAGCTTTTCTTGCCGAGGCATGTAAGAACATCGTGTGTCGACCGAGCCTTAGTGGAGTCACTGGGGTAGTCCGCGAGCCGTTGTTCGGCCAGCCTGATGTGGCTCTCAGGCATTGGAAGCTCGCCCGAACTCTCAGTTACGCTGTCCCACAGCTACTGCAAACACCAAATACGCTCCGCTTTCATTTGCAGTAAAGAATGGTGACATTCTTGAATTTCAACAGATGGTCCTCGCTTCTGATAGCGTAGAAAATGAGAATGTCTCTCTTATTTTCCGCCAGCATGTGCTATCCAATGAACCGGAATACGACGAGTATGGCGGCGGCTATCATCGTGGCATACGCAATGAGCTCTGAAACACCTGCGCCCCGAATGCAGCTCCGCGCCTCCGTAACTGTCACTAGTTCATCAACCAGAAAATGTGGCAGTAAGGGTAAGAGACCGTTATAGACGCGAGCGTCAGTTAATGCGAAAGGCTCGCCGCCACCCAGGCGCGTAAGAAGGCGTGTGCTTGCCTCGACAATGTTCCCAGCGAATCGGCGTTGCCTCAATTGCCAGAAGACGAACGCAAACGCAGCGATGGCAACGATAACGATGAAGGCTATCCAGTACACTTCTGGTGATCGAGATCAATGACGTCCGGTTTTCGCCTGCGACGTGAGCTTCAACCGGAAGCCCCGAACCGCTGAGAAAGTTGTTGAACTCCTCCCTCGATAACTAGGCCAGCGTGTGCATCGGAAACACGACCGTCGGAAATGCCTTGTCGCGTGGCTGGTCGCGTCAACTGACCTTCAGGAAACCTCTATGCCCATGTGAGGGATTTCTTCCTGGAGTGTGAACAGCCACCTCGATCACTTCACCGACGGCGGCAAGGATCTTCCGGCCTCTGCGCGCAATCAGAAAATCGCCAGGACGAATCTCATAGTAGAAAGACCAAAGCATGTTGGCAATCAGACTCTTCGTTTGCTGGGGCTTGTCTGGGTGGGCCGATGTGACGACCTGAAGTAGCTCGTCACGACCCATGCGAGACACATCACCGAGATTCTGCCAGCCGATCGAAATCAGACCGTTGTCGAGATCGAACTGCCACACTTTGTCAAACACCTCGGCTGGCTTTGACTCGACCGGAGCAACTACCCAATAGGAGACATCGAATGTTCCCTCGTGGGCTTGGTTCCCTAACGCCGCCTTCACCCAACTGAGAAATGGGGACATTTTACTTTGTCGAGATCAGCAGGTCTAGCTGAAGGCGGGCGTATCGACCGAGCCTCAGCTAAAAGGGATGAGTATGGAGGCGTTCGACATGGCCCTCCATGCCATGTCGGGAGACTAACCCAGTGCTGCGGGGCCGTTCTGCTGTTCCAACAAGGCCCCAGGCCAATAGACGGAAATTCGGGAGGAGCCTCAATCCATCGCATCATGGCGAAGTCGAAGCTGCTCGCCCTTCGTCAGCCAAGATACCCTTCTTGAGTAAGTCCTGTCGCCCTTACTTGTCCGTGGATGCTCGCAGCGACTCCGCCGATAACCATACCGGGAACATCAGAGGTTTTAAAAAGATTACAAAGAGAACGAATGGCAGGAGCAAGCGACGCGAAGGAGGATGGAGCTATAGAGTCGTTGCCTTTAGTCGTAGCCACCGACGTCTGACCTCTCGCTCCGACTTCTGTTTAAGCGCTTTCATCCGTGGGAGAAGGCCCAACCCAGCGGCAATCCGATAGGCAGCATCCATTTTCTTAAATTTCACATCTGGTGGAGTCTGCCGCAACTCGTCATCAATTACTTGGTTCACCCTTCGCCATCGATTGCGGTAAGCGAGCGCTTCTTTCTTCGTCATTTCACCGCCGCTTTCGCCGACTTTCCGGCTTGCAGATACTGATTGATCCCTGCCGCCATTTTTCGCCCTTCGGCGATGGCCCAGACGATGAGCGA
>CABVRV010000077.1 GCA_902500755.1 uncultured Nitrospira sp. | reverse complement strand
GGTACTTATGGCGCTGGTGTACCAGGGGCTCCGGTATCGATCGTCACACTCAACGCTGGGCTCGGGCCAGATTCGCCCCCTCCGTTGGATACTGTGCTGGTAATTGAATGGACCCCATCGCTCAGCGGTGACGGTGGAGTGAGGGTGTTGGCTCCCTGATCAAATCCATCTTTGACTTTGGTCCCGTCAACATAGAGGTGTGGTGTTTCTCCAGCCCCAGGCTGAGGTATTGTGAACTTTGGCGTATTGACGTTGGTAATGTTGTCCTCCCTACTAGTACCAGGCGCACACTGATTAGGATCAACAGGGTCAGGAGGTTCAAGAAGAGGGCAGGAGTCAGACTGAGGTATCAAATCTGGTGAGCTTGCCGGCGCGGGAGGCGCTGCAGGCGCTGCGCGGTTCACAGTGATGGTGTAGTCCTTCCGGGTTCCATTAGGGGCAATCACGACGATGGGAATGTTCGTGTTCGATCCCTGAACTCCAAGAGTAATAGGGGCGCTTGCTACGCCTGAGCTAGTACCCTGGCCGTTGATTTCCATAGTCGCATTTGTATCCTCTAGCGTCGCGGTCACGGTCACGCTAGTGATTTCTGTTGCTACGTTTACCGTATTCGAATCAAATGGTGGTGAAAGGGGCAACACGGTAGTACCTGCAGTCACATTTAACGCCGAAAGATTGGTATTGCTCGAGAGCCGCGTTATGGTAAGGCTGTATGTCTTCGGGGTTCCAGTCTGAGGGGTGACTGTGATTGACACAGGTGTCTCTGATCCTTGCACGCCTAGTGTAACGGGGGCTTGCCCTGTTCTCGTCCCAGCCGGAACCGTTACCCTACCATTTGGAATCGTTGCGCTAGCAATAGCCATTGCGGCATTCTGATCAGCCTTGGTTGCGGAGACGGTCACGCTGCCGACATTGGACGCCACGTTCACCCTATAGGCCGTGGTATTCCGATTGAAGGGGGATGGAGACAAGGTTTGTGCCGCGCTACCTACTCTTACGCTCAAGACCGATAGGTTGTTGTCGTTTGATGGTGCCCTATCGACAGCGACGACATAGGTGTTCCGATTCCCATTCTCTGCGGTGACGATTACATTGATAAGGGTGTTCGAGTCTGGCTGGCCCAAGGTAACGGTTCGAGCCTGTCCGGAGTTAATGTTAGAGGGCTGCCCGCTGTTCACAATTAGGCTCATGCTCGCATTGGAATTCGGTGGAAGGGTCGGCCGCACCGTGACGGTTGTTACAGTGCTTGCGACGTTCACTGAATAGCTGGGTGTGGTAGGGCTGAACGAGATCAGGTTTGTAGTTCCAGTTCCCAATGAAACAGTCAAGCTCTGCAAGGTGTTAATGCCCGATAACCCGCCACGATTCACGAGAATCGTGTAGCTTTTCTTAGTTTGGTTCTGGGCCGTCACTTCGACCGTAATGAGAGTGTTCTGGCCGGCGGGATTGAGGGTGATGTCGCGGGCCTGGGCAGATGTTGCGGCTTGCCCGTTCACCGTCATTGTTGCGGCAGAATCCTGGAGAGTCGGCGTTACCGCAACGCTTCCGACGGTGCTGGCAACATCGACTGTGTAGGTAAGTGTATTTTCGTTGAATGCGATGGGCGGGGTCCCGGGCGAAATAGCTAAGCTTTGTAACGAATTATTACCAGCCTGGGCTGCTCGCTTGAACAGGACTGTATAGGTTCTTGAATTGGTGCCTGAATCTGACACGACAATGCTCACAGGAGTTGTCGATCCAGGGTCTCCCAGGGCAACTGTGTGGCTCGTTCTTGGCTCGCCATCAATGCTCACGGTGTCGCCGGACACTGCTGCTTGAGCGGTGACAGTCACAGTCGTCGTGTCGCTGGTAAGCTCGACGTTGTACCGAGTGGTTCCACTGCTAAAGCCTGGTTGGAGAGTTCCAGGTGAGACCGTCAGGCTCGCAAGGGTTACCTCCGGGTTCACCGTCGCTGAGTCACCACAGCCAGAGGCTCCTAAGCCGATGGCGGTGAAAAGAACGGCGCCCAGACATCTTCCAAGGAGAGGCAGCGTGTGTCTCATGTCAAACCTAATCACTTTCGCGAATGGTGGAGGTAATGAAGCTAGCCGCTTCTGTGAAATCGGATGAGCGATTCCGAAACAAGTGAGGGCTTAGAATCAATCGATCCATACTACCCAAAGGTCTGCAGGGGAATGAACGTATAGCTGAAGCTGACGGGTCAGGTCAAGAGTCCAAATGGCCCTGTAGTAGGGTAGATTGTGATGTGATGCCTACGATGAGAGGGGTTCCTAATGAGAGATTTCTTCTGGATCCGGTCTGGGTGCCGGTAACTGGTTATAGAGTGGTGGAAGGGACTGTGCCAGAGCAGAACAATTCGTGTTTATCTTGGGTAGGTGCCGCTAGTGATTGGGTTATGGCGATGGTGTAAGTCGCATAGAGCTTCGGTTCCTGGCGGTCACGCAACTGGCCTGGTTGGCCATAGCGCCCTGGGGCTACGGTGTCCCAGGGGCAAGGGCGTCGATGGTAACTGTCAAAGATGGACTCTGGGAAGACTCACCTGCCGCATTAGCAACTGTGGTGGTAATCTCATAGAGCCCCTCACTCAAAGACGTCGTCAGCGTGAAGGTGTTGGTCACCGGATCAAAGGTCGCGTCCTGGGCTTTGACTCCATTGACATAGAGACTCGGGGTCTCTCCCGCCGCAGGCGAGGATACAGTGAAGCTCGGTGTCGTGATATTGGTGATGTTGTCGTCGGGGATCCCCGAGTCAGTCGCCGCCGTCATATCCGGCGCATTCGTCGGTGCTGAAGGTGCCATCAGGGCCGCTCGGTTCACGGTGATGAGGTATTGCTTTTGGCTTAGATTCTGTGCAGTCACGACGATTTCTATTTCGGTGCTGGATGGACCATCTGGCAGAGGGACAGAATTCGAAGGAGGTTCCACTCCGTTGACAAGGAGCTTCAAAGTCGCAGCTGGATCCTGAGGTGCTGCGGTTACAGTGACACTGCCAACGTTTCCTCCTACGCTCACCGTAAAACTTGTCCGCAGCGCATTTGGATCAAATGCCGGGATCAACGAACCCGGAGAGACGGTCAAACTCCCTAGATTATTGTTTCCGCTCAGAGGATCACGGATGACGTTGATGGTGTAGAGTCTTGCGTTCCCATTTTCTGCAGTCACAAGGATATTGATAAAGCTGTTAGAGCCCGGTGTAGGCAACGGAGTGGGTTGGGGTTGTCCGGAAGTGGCGGCTTGCCCATTCACGGTGATGCTCGCAGTGGAATCTTGTACCGCCGGCGTCACTATCACGCTCGTCACGGGGCTCGGAAAAGTGCTCGGCAGATTCACGATATAGGCTGTTGTGCCGGGGCTAAAAGCCAAAGTTCCTGGTGAAATGGTCAAGTTTTGCAGGAGGTTATTGCCGGATTTTCCACGATTTATGGTAACTAGGTAGGGTTTCGAATTTCCATTTTGAGCTGTCACGATAATTGTGATGGGAGTGCTTTGCCCAGGGCTATTAAGGTTTATGGTCCTGAGCTGACCAGAGGTAGCGGAAGTCCCATTCACCGTCATCGTCGCAGCTGTGTTTTGGAGAAAAGGAGTTATGTCGACGCTGAGAACGGTGTTGGTCACATCGACAGTATAGATGAGTTCGTTCGGATTGAACGAAGGAGCCAAGATTCCTGGTGAAACGGTTAAGTTGTCCAATGAATTATTCCCGCCTGGGCCTGCTCGAGTGATGAGGACGGTGTAGGCCCTCGAATTGCTGTCTGATTCGGAAACAACAATATTCACGGAAGTGGTCGACCCTGCCGCGCCTAGAGTAATGGTCCGGCTTGTCGTCTTCACACCGTTGATGGTCACGCTGTCACCGGCCACGGCAGGTTGAGCGGTGATTGTCACAGACATGATGTTGCTGGTCAGATCGACGCTGTACTGCGTGGTTGAACGAGTAAATGTCGGTTGAAGTGTTCCAGGGGTGACCGTCAGGCTGGCGAGCTCTACCACCGGGTTGACCGTCGCAGAGTCCGCGCAGCCATAGGCCCCCATGCTGATGGTAACAAGAAGGACAGTTGCGAGATGAGCTTGGGTTACGGACGTAAAGATGTGTTTCATATGGTGCCGCCTGTTTTTGGTTCTTGTGTATGTAGTTGAGGGATTTGGGATCAACCCCCTCAATAAACTCACATGGTAGAGCTGGATACTACGGGCGGGCTTGAAATCGGTCTAGCCCTACATAGGTAAGGGTTTGCCGGAATTGAAGGTGCGACAGACAAGAGGGTGTCGTCACACTCTTAGCATCAGGGACATGAAACCCCCAATGGCACAAGAATATTGAGCATCCGCTGAGGGACAGGTCAGCGCTTGGTTTCTGAACCGGCCTTTGATTTGGCGAGGAGCTCCGTCTTAGTGGGAATCTGAGTGAGAAGATCCGGGCGTACTTGAAACACCCCATTCAGTCGTTGGCCGGTGGCATAGAGGAGATCGCCTGCACGGTTCCCGAGCGTCAGTTTCCCGATCGTTCTGCCGTCTTTGCCGGTGGCTACAAATTCAGCGGTTGGAGCCAGCAGCCCATAGGGAGCAAGGGGTGCGGATTGTTTCATCACACGTTCCTCTGCGGGAAGGTTCGCCAGACGGCTGACAAACAGATCAGCGGCTTCTTGGCTGACCTTCATCATGGGCTGATCTTCAAGTACCCACTCGCCGCTTTGATTGATCAACACATACTGCTGATCTCGCGTTTTCACTGACAACATGGCCACGTCCGTATAATCGAGACCGAGGAGTCGCTTATCCTGAACATTGAAGAGATCTCGTGTCAGGTCCTTGATCAACACAGGGTTAATGCGATAGAGCGGCCCATCCGCTGTGGTCTCTGCAATCGCCTCACCACTCTGAAGGTCGGGATGATAGAGGCGGACCGACTGGTCTCCGCCGGCGGTAGACAACGTGACTTTCACTTTTTGCGTCGTGAGGGTCGTAGCGACGGTGTCTCGCTCTGGTCCTGGGTCGATGATGCTCAGGGCTTTTAGATCCTCCAATCGAAACATCAGTGACCGGACCTCATTCTGATCGGCTTCCGTTTCGACAGGATAAATAATCTTCCAGGAGGGTCTGGGCTTACCCTTCGCGATGTTGGCGATCACGATTTCGGTGGTTGGGTATGTCAAGCGGACTCGTTCGACATCGTTTTGGGCAAATCGCAAGAGCTCTTTCCGACGGAAGGTCATCAAGGATTTATTGATGAAGTCCTTCGGCGCGAGGGTCGTCAGCAACACGCGCCGATCCGATGCACGAAGGATGTACAGGGTATTGGAGAGGGGTCCGCTGTCGCCGATGGAAATTGTTTCCTGCTGTGTTCCCGCCGTGACGGTCAGGGTGGTCACCGGCTGTTCGAGCCCGAACGGCGCCAAGGTGGTGGTCTGCTCTTCGAGGGTCCGGGTGATGGTCCCTGTTACCAGCGCCCGAATCAGCGATTGCACTTCGCGATTGTCGGCGTCTGTTTGAAGTGGAGCAACGATCGACCATTTCCCCGGTGCGTCCAGCTTGAACTTGATCGGTCCCTGAGCGGTGGTGATCGAAAGCCCGGTAATCGCGGTCTCCGGGAACGGTAGAAGTTGCTTCTGCGCAGTGTCCTGCTTCTCTTCTCGTTCTTTGGTGGGGAGCTCCACGAGGTAGAGATAGCCGCCTAGACCAGCGAGAATCACCAGCATCAGGACTGTAGGCAGGTACCGTGGCATAGGCTAGAGGCGTCTGCGCTTTCTCCATACGATGATGCCAGTGAGCAACGTCAGGAGGGGCAGGAAGACGACCTGAATATAGATCAGTGTCCGTTCTTGGGTGGGGTTGGGTGTGAATGGCCGCAACGCCGGCTCTTTCGGTGCGATGGAAATCAAGTCTCGTTCCTCGGCCAGCCACCCCATCGTATGGAGAAAGAAGTCGCTGTTGCCGGGAAAGTTAAAGAAGGCATTGGATACGAAGGTCGAGTTGCCGATCACTGCGATGGCCGGGCGAGGTTCGCCTTCCTCGGGGGCCTTCTTTGGCGACAACGCAGCGGCCATGGGGAGCGGTCCTTTCACATCTTCCTTTTCACTTAAGCTCACGACGCGCCCTTGCATGTTGGTTTCAGCCCAGCTGTTCGGCGACGTGCGAGCCAGCGGCACGAAGTCCCAGTCTTTGCCGACTTGCTCATCGAAGGTCACATGCCGGGAGAGCGGCAGCAACACGGCGGACGTGAGGTCCTGCGTGATCTCATGCGCAGTAAACGTTCTGACCAACAATGCGGTGAGGTCGCCTTGGGCCAACCGATCTTGCAGATCCACCAATACGCCAGAGCCCAGACCGAGACCCCAATGGGCGAGTAATGATTCCAAGCCGGTCTGAGTATCGGGATCGGCCAATACCAGAAGGTGGCCACCTTTCTCCACGTATGCCCGAATACGGTCCTGCTCCTCTTTCGTCACGGAACGGCGTGGACCGGCTAGTACCAACACCGCTGTGTTATCCGGCACAGCGGACTCCTTGAGGAGTGAAAGGGTGCCGACGTCGTACCCTTGTCGAATCAGGGCTTCTTTGGCGATAGAAAGGCCGTTGCGTTCCTTGTCTTCGACATTCAATTCGCTGTGGCCTTCCACAAAGACAATACGCTTTTTGGAGTCCTTGGAGATACGAATCAAGGCTCCAGTCAGCTCGACCTCCGACGGTGACGTGACACGGATGGTTTGTCCATCGCTCTCGAAAATAGCCGTATCGGTTCGGAAGATCCCATAGTTCTGGGCTATCTTGGGCTGTTTCTCGGGATCGATGAACTCCACGCTGAGTTTGCTGGAGGCTTGTCGATAACTCTCCAGTCGCTCCTTAAATGCTTGATAGCCGGGATCATTTTCCCGAGTGAACACGGTGATTTTGACGTCGCGCGGCAACGTTCGGAGGACGCGATAGGTTTGCGGCGCAAGCGTGAAATTCTGATTTTCCGAAAGATCCCACCGCACGGAGTGGCGGGACGCGAGAAAGTTCACGATGACCAGAATGCCCGAAAACAGCAGGATCATCAGGACGCTGTTCAACCCCATCTTGGTGGAGCGTCGGCCGGAGAATGCCTTCACGGTCTCGAAATGCAAGACGAAGAACAGCACCAAAGAGATGAGCGCTCCGCCCTCTGCAATGGTGACGCCCCACAGCCAGTCCGGTTGAAGACTGTACGCAATCATGCCGCCGATTGCGAGCGCGACTCCGATCAGACCGAGGGGAAGAGATTTGAGGTTCATTTCCAGCGTGTCGATTCCACGATGCGATGTGTCAGAAACAGCATGAGCACGAGTCCGCTTCCGAAGTACATGAGATCGCTCGTGTCGATCAATCCTCGAACCAATCGGTCGTAGTGTTCCATGTAGGACACATAGGAAATAATCCGGCCTGCAGTGGTATCGCCGAGGAGACTTCCCAATCCGGCGATCAACCACATGGACAGCAGCGTGCCGAAGCTCACAAAGGCGGCGACGATCTGATTTTCCGTCAGCGCCGATGCAAACACCCCGACTGAGAGAAACAGCGCTCCCAGCAGCGCCATCCCCAGGTACCCGGTCCAGATAGGATTCCAATCAAAATCGCTGAACAGCATCAACACGGTCGGGACCAATATGGTTAGTACCAAGAGACCGAGATAGATCAGTAGCACACTCACGAATTTGCCGATGATAATGTCATGGATCCTGATGGGGGACGTCAGCAGGAACTCAAACGTTCGCAATTTGCGCTCTTCTGCGAACAGCCGCATGGTCAGGATAGGCAAGATGATCAGCAACACGATCCGCACACTGGCAAAGAGGTTGCGGAAGACCAGGTCGTTCAGGTTGATTTGAGCCACCCCTCCTTGCATTTGCATCAGCTGGATGGCTTGCGCTCCGGCAAATCCGACATAGAGGTAGGAGAGTAGTCCGAAGATGAGCAGAAAGACCGCTCCAACCACGTAGACAATTGGAGAGACGAAGTACCCGCGGAGTTCTTTAGCGATGACAGCTTGTACAGGAGACATACGATTCCTACACGTCCGTTCGTTCGGCGGCGGCACTGACCATCGCCTCTGCCGGTTCTGCGAGGTGATCCTCATGGCGTGTGAGCTGAAGGAACACGTCTTCCAATGTCATGGATATCGTACGGAGTTCGAGCAACCCCCAGTGGGATGACACGACCAGACGCGCAATCTCATCCCGCAGATCCCGACCCAGCTCACATTCGAGAAGAAAGCTCCCTCCAGCCTGTCCCGGCAGCACATTGAGAATGCCTGGGATCGCCCGGAGTTTCATCTCGCAGTCCGAAGGGACGGCCTTGAGGGTGATTGACACCTTCTCTGATTGACGTAATCGAGCCGACAGTTGTTCGGGCGTGTCCTCCGCGACGATACGCCCCTTGTTGATAATGACGACCCGCTGGCAGACCGCGGTGGCCTCCGGGAGGATGTGTGTACTGAGAATCACCGAATGGGATCCGGCCAGGCTCTTGATGAGCTCTCGGATCTCAATGATCTGCTTTGGGTCGAGTCCGACCGTCGGTTCGTCGAGGATGAGGACCGGAGGATCATGCAGTAGCGCTTGCGCCAGTCCGACGCGCTGGCGATACCCACGGGAGAGGTTTCCGATCAGCCGGTGACGCACCGAACCCAGCTCAAGTTTTCCGATGGTTTGGTCGAGCGCTGCCGTGAGCTTCTGTCCCGTCATGCCTCGGAGTCGGCCGACAAACGTCAGATACTCGGTGACGGTCAGTTCCTGATAGACCGGAGGAGTTTCCGGCAGATAGCCGATCTGCCGCTTCACGTCCAATGGCTGATCGGTGCAGTCAAACCCCGCTACTCTGGCGTGACCTTCAGTAGCCGGCATGAAGCACGTGAGGATCCGCATCGTGGTCGTTTTGCCCGCGCCATTCGGGCCAAGAAATGCCAACACCTCTCCCTTGGCCACCGAGAAGGTGACGCGATCAATAGCCGTATGATGGCCGTACCGCTTTGTAATGTTTTGAACGTCGATCACGAAAGTGATATTTGGTGCGAACAACTGAGGAGACTGAAGTGGTCTCGCTCTCGAAACGATAATTTGCGGCTACCATCAGGATCTTACTCACAACCTCCAAGGCAGTCAATACGGCCGTATGGATCAAGAATGATGGGTCACTGTATCGATACGAAGGATGACGCAAGATGTCCGTCGTAACGGGAGGGATTGATCGCAGCGCGACGCGATTCTTTGGCGAGCTTCGATCCACTCGCTGACCGCGCACCAACTTCTGCTATTGAATTTAAATTCGATCTCATCTATATGTGGACCACGACGAAGCCGACCATGTTCATTTTTGGATGGTCATTCTCTTCATCGATCAACTGAGGATTCCATACGGAGGTGGGGGAAACAGGTACTCCTGTCGGTGTTGGCGAAATCCTATCTCTTTCATACTCTGATCACACTTGTCTCGGAAGTGAATGATGTCAGCAGAGGGAGGCGGCTCGTAGTATGGACACCTACTCTCATTACAATCGGCTCTCATCGTCAGGTTCTCTCGCTCTCATCTTCTGCCTCTCGCTAGGGGCATGCTCGTGGGTTCCTAAAGGAGATGTGCAACTCGATGTCGGTATCAAGGATCGAGGAGTGGCGTCCTGGTATGGCGAGCAGTTCCACGGTAGGAAGGCGGCGAACGGTGAGCTGTTCGATATGGAGGCGTTGACCGCCGCTCATCGAACTATGCCGCTAGGGAGCGTGGTCCGCGTCATCAATTTAACCAACGGCAGACATCTCCATGTGCGGATTACGGATCGAGGTCCCTATGAGAAAGGGCGAATCATCGATCTTTCTCGTCGTGCAGCTTTGCAATTGGGCATGGAACACAAGGGATTAGCATACGTGCAAGTTGAGATTGTCGGCGAGCGCCGTCCGGACCTCACGTGGCTTTCAGAAACGTTCACTGGGCGAGTGGCGTCGGTTCTTGCCGATGCCAAATATCTGCCTGACCGGACTTCATCCGGTATGGCGTCTCATCCACGAAATCTTCAGGGCGACCTCTGGATAGCACGGCGAAATCGCTGGGCGCTGGCGATGCTCGCCGCCGATCATTGGGTAGGCACGTCGGTGGCTACGCTAGCGCTCGCCTAATCGCGCTCCCGTTCATTCCCTCCAGGTTGACAGTACGCAAAGGTCTCCACTAGACTGCCTCCTCTTCATATTGCAACCGACAGGGCGTGAGC
The DNA here is from genome assembly GCA_902500755.1 of uncultured Nitrospira sp. Lineage (GTDB taxonomy): Bacteria > Nitrospirota > Nitrospiria > Nitrospirales > Nitrospiraceae > Nitrospira_D. Next base: position 5,976 of record CABVRV010000077.1, on the reverse strand, counting down.
GATCGAACGGGAGGCACAGATCGATGGCCAAAAAGCGGGCAGCGGAACCGGAAGAAGTAAAACTCAAAAAGAAGATTGTCGCGAAGCGCGCCAACCAGGATAATCCAAAGGGAGACAGTGCGCTCAGATCTCTCAGGAAGCGATTGAAGCGGGAGCAGCGCAAGCGGCGGGCTCTGGCACAGCGGAAAAAACAAGCGGCTGGAAGCAAGGCGGCTGCCACGGCATCGAGTTAATGAGTTCGTGCCGGTCTTTTCGTCCGGTATTCCTCGTATGGAGCAAGAACCCAAACCTTCATCGACGGGTACGAACCCCCTCAGCCCCCAGGACAGTGATGGTCCTATGAGTGACGTCACTGATTCGACGCAGGCTGAGTTGCTTGCCCCTGCTGAATCCGTTGCCGTCGGACAAGGGGCGGTTGCTCTCGAGGAAGAGCAAATCAAAGACGAGATCGATATTCAAATCGATCTCCTCAACGATCCTGATTGGGTCGTCCGTCGAGAGGCCGTCATCACGCTCGGTGAAATGGCTGATGAGCGGTGTGTAGAGCCGTTGGCCCGCGCGTTACGCGATGGGGATTGGCAGGTTCGAGAAGTTGCGATCGAAGCGATGGGCCAGGTCGGCTCTCCCGCCGTCGACATGCTTCTGAAACTGCTCCGCGACTGGGAAGTGCGCAAGTACGCCATATTGGCGCTCGGAAGAATTCGCGACGAACGGGTGCTCGATCCCTTAATGCTTCAACTTCGGAACGACGAGTTTAAGGATGACGCCATTCATGCCTTGGTTGAACTCGGTGAGCCTTCCGTCGAAAAGTTGATCGGGGCGCTTCGGGACAAAGACGAAAATGTTCGCAAGAGCGCGGTGCTGGCCTTGGGACGGATCAAAAGCAGCGATGCCATCACACCGCTCATCGATATGCTCGGTGATAAAGACTGGTTCACTCGGTTGACGGCGGCGGCTGCGTTGGAGTCGATCGGCGACGAACGGGGACGTGAGGCCATCAAACCATTGTTGAAAGACCCGGACATGGTCGTCAAGATGCGCGTCGAGCGCATTCTTGCGAAGTGGAAGAAGCAGTCTATTGCCCACCCGACCAATGCCTGAACTACTTGCTTAGTAACTGATCCATCTTCAGCTGCAGCTCATCCAACTTCTTCAACGTGATCGGTTTCCCCATCGCCAGTTCCAGTTTCACCTCGCGCAGTGATCCGGCTAGATCGCGCAGGGCATTCGTCATGGGGTCGACTTTGGCTCCCTTGGTGATGGCTTCGACCGAATCAATGGCTGCGGTTAACTCCTTTGCCGCGTCGCCGTAATTTCGGTCGACCATGTGGGCTTTGGTCTGTACCAATCGAGATTTGGCCTCCACGAGTCCTTGACGCCGGCGGAGATCGCGCTCGATCCCGAGCGTGGTGTCCAACACATTCCTGGACACATCCTTTAAGGACTGTTGCAGCTCAGCGACGGTTCGCTGGAGCGTGCCGACGGGCCGTTGTCCGAGATAATAACCCGCCCCGAATGCGCCGGCGAGCAGCAAGAGCACACCGAAAAATTTCACCATGGCGGTCCCTCGTTAATGGCGACGTTTCCCTGAGCTCTGTTGAGTGATCTGATGGAGCAGGCTATGCGCCGACGCGATGCGCACCGCTTCATCAGAGTCTTGCAGCCCTTTGACCAGTGCCGGGACGGCTTCGGCATGGCTTTTCCGCAACGCCTTGGCGGCCATCAGTCGAGGGAGGGGTTGCTGGTCTTGTAGAAGATTTTGCAGGAGCATCAGCGCTTGTTCGTCCGAAGATGCGCTCAGGGCTTGGGCGGCTGCACTGCGAATGGAAGGATCCGGATGTCGTGCCAGATCACCCGCCAGAGAAAGCGCCGAAGCATCTCCGAGGCGGAGTAACCCCTCAACGGCACTGGCGCGGACGTGAGGATTCGGATCCCGGGTGAGGGCCAGCAGAAGAGGCCGGTTCTCCTTGATACCAAGTCTCCCTAAACTTGTGGCGGCGACGCCGCGAACCATTCCCACTTCATCCCCGATGGCATGCGTTAAGGGGGCCACCCCGCCTGGGGAGCCGAATTCACCCAGTGCCCCGGCGGCGAAGGCTCTTACGGATGGATCGGGATCATACACCGCTTGGGATAAGACCGCCAGGCTTCCTGGGTGCTTGAGGCGTCCTAATGCCCCCAACGCCGCCATTCTCGACTCAGCATCCGGCAAGGTCGCCGCGCTCTTAATATCGTCCAGTTTCTCGATGCGCCCCAATTTGACCAACGCCGCGTATGCGAAGACGGCTTCAGGTCCGTCTTCGGTACGGGCGACGTCCAGAAGCCGTTGTCCAACATCACTCGCATTCGCGTCGGCCAACGCGGTCATGGCGGCGATGCGGACGGTCGGTATCTCATCTCTCAGTGCGCGACGCAACGCCCCGGATTTCGCCGCGAGCCCGGCTTTGCCGATCGCCTCCGCGGCTCGCGCGCGTACGACGACCGAGGTATCCAGCAACCCGTCCTCCAATAGCGCCGCGGTCTCCGAGAGACCCAATTCCGCAAGAGCCGAGTAGGCGGCCATGCGAACGTGTTCGTGGCGGTCGCGGACGTGGCTGGTGATCACACCGAGGGCCAATGGTCGAAGAAGCGAGTAATCGTATGGTGGCCCAGACTGATGCAGCGTTGAATAGATCGTGAGCGCCTCGTTTGTTCGTCCGAGCCGGACGCAGCTCAGTAAGGCGCGGCGGAGAAAGGCTTTTGACGGTGTGGCATCGGGCGGCAGCTCTCGGAACAGATTCGCCACCGCCGGATAATCACCGGCCTTGAAAAGGGCTGCGGCCTTCGCCTCGACGGTTGAGGACGAGCCTCCCGAAGCGGCGAAAGTGGGCTCCGTGATGAGGCCTAGCACAAGCGCTCCCCATACCACCACGGTGGACATTCTCGTCTGCCGTTGATACAGCAGGGGATGTCGATTCGTCGTGTTGAAGCGCGCTACCATTTTGTCGGCAGGCGCACCGTCGCAGGATGGTACATCAGACTGACATAATCCTTGAGCATGCGTGTTGTACAGAACTGAGGCGCCACGGTGCGTATGCATTCTTTGACCATTTGGAGCCAACCTCGGGGGATATCGTCTCGATCGCGCTGGTAGAATAACGGGACAACCTCTTGTTCCAACAGGCGATAGAGCTGCTCCGCATCATGATGATCTTGCGCCTGCGCGTCAGCGGGCTCATTTAACGGTTGGATTCCCCACCCATTGGCCCCATTGTAACCCTCGACCCACCACCCATCGAGAACGCTCAGATTCAGTACGCCGTTCAGCGCGGCTTTCATTCCGCTGGTGCCGCTGGCCTCCATGGGGAAACGAGGAGTGTTCAACCAAATGTCGACACCTTGGACCAGATACTTCGCCATATGCATCTCGTAATCTTCAAGGAACGCGATACGGCCTCCCAGTTTATGGTCATGGCAGAAATTCAGCACTTCGTGAATGAAGTACCGACCCGGCTCATCGGCCGGATGGGCTTTGCCGGCAAACACGAGCTGAACCGGTCGCCAACGGTCCTGGAGCAGCGCTTTCAATCGTTCCAAATCTCGAAAGAGCAAGGTGGCCCGTTTGTACGTTGCGAACCGTCGGGCGAACCCGATCGTCAACGCTTCGGGGTCCAAGAGCGTTCCACGAGTGAGGACTTGCGATGGTTGGAGATGTCCGTGCATCCACCCGTTTCTGGCGCGTTCACGGATGAAGCCCATCAGTTTCCGCTTCATCGCCTGTCGAACCGCCCACAGTTCATGGTCGGGCACATCCATCACGCGCTGCCACATGGCCGGATCATCGCAGGTCTGGGTCCAGGTTGGGCTCAGGGACTTACCGTACAAGTGATGGAGTTCCGGGGAGATCCACGTCGGCACATGAACGCCGTTGGTCACGCTACGGATAGGGATTTGATCGGTCGGTAATCCCGGCCAGAAGTGTTGCCACATCTCTCGTGTCACACGGCCATGCTCGCGGCTGACGCCGTTGACGTGGGCCGACAGGCGCATGACGAGCGCAGTCATATTGAAACCATGTCCGTCTGATTCGGGAGTGTCGCCGAGGCGAAGAAACTCGTCGCGTGAGAGCCCCAGTTGTTCCCAATACCCGGCAAAGTAACGATCCATGAGATGGTGGGGAAACACGTCGTGCCCGGCCGGCACAGGGGTGTGCGTCGTGAACACAGTGCTCTGGCGGACAAGTTCGCTGGCCTCCGCGTGAGACGAGCCCTTTTGAACAAATTCCCGCACCCGTTCCAACGTCAGAAACGCGGAGTGCCCTTCATTGGCATGCCACACCGATGGTGAGATCCCGAGGGAGCGCAGCATGCGCACTCCGCCGATCCCCAACAAGATTTCCTGACAGAGCCGCATTTCCTGATCGCCGCCATACAGCCGGGCGGAGAGGGCGCGGTCCTCCGGGCTGTTTTCCGGCACGTCCGTATCGATCAGATACAATGGGATGCGGCCCACCAGCACTTTCCAGACCGCCGCAGTCACGCGACGACCACCCATGTCGACGACGAATTGGTACGGTTCCCCCGATGGAGTCCGTGCCGAATTGACCGGAGAGTCGTCGCGATTGAACGGGGCATAGGCCGCTTCTTGCCATCCTTCAGGTGTGATCCGTTGGCGGAAATATCCTTGCGGGTACATGAACCCGATTCCGACGAGCGGGAGCCCAAGGTCGCTCGCCTCTTTACAATGATCTCCGGCCAAGATGCCGAGGCCGCCGCTGTAAATGGGTACGGAAGCATGTAACCCGAATTCGGCCGAGAAGTAGGCGATAGTCGTCTTTGCCAGATCGGCCTGGTGCGTCCTGGCCCAACTCTTCTTATTGCTCAGATATTCGTCGAACAGCCGAAACACCGCTGAGTATTGACGGAGGAACGACGGATCCTCGGCCAAGCGCGTCAATCGGTCCGGTTTTACATCCGCCAACAGTTTGACCGGGTTGTGGTGTGTGAGAAACCAGAGAGTCGGATCGATTGTTTCAAACAGTTGGCGAGCCTCCAGCGTCCAGCTCCACCACAGATTCTGCGCAAGTTCGGGTAAACGACTAAGATTCTGGGGGAGAGAACCGTGTATGCCATTGGGAGAATCCACAAGCACTCCTTTGGTCAAGATAAAGAACCGAGTATCGGCAGTGACGGGCGATCACTGGCGGGGTCAGGCGTGTCCGGCCTTATGCCACGAGGCCCATTCTTTTGAGAATGCCACGGCGGCGTACCGTTCGCCAAGGATTTTCGCGACCTGGTTGAGCAGTTTCGTGAGTTGCTGCAGTTCGGACGGTGTGAGGTCTTCGCGGAACCGTGGGTGCAGTCCCCAGCGGGTTTCGACTTCTTCGCCCGATACGCTCGACATCAAGCTGACGAGCTTAATCTCCTGACCGGTCGCTCTGGTTTGCTCGGCGGCGCTCCCGACGGCGGTGGGCACAGTCTGCGACACGTCCTGTGAGGGTGGGGCTTGCCCTTGCAGCACCGCGCTGAGCGCGGGAACGACTGTACTGACGCAGAGCATCGCGGCCGAGCTGAGCTGCGCATTGCCTGGCGCGCCAATCGCGTCAGCCACTTTCTCACCGAACTCGTGAAACATCTTGTTCTTGGTTTTGGAGTCTTCGGAGATCAGGAACTTGTAGTGCTCATAGGTCTGCCGACTGTCCGCCACGGTGGTACCGATTGTCATGACGATTTCCATCTGATCCGCATTATTTCCGAAGGCCGGTTCCAGGGCCTGCTTCAACTGTTGCGTCACGGCGTCTTCCAGCCCGTTCATGAATTCCATCTGCTCCTTCAACGGGATGTGCAGGGCTACCAGCCGGTCCGTGAGGTTGAACATGATCTTGAGAAATTCGAGATAGATGCCCCACTCATCCTGCCGTTTGAGCTTCAGCGCTTGCTCGGGGGCATTGCGCTTCATCACCGTGACCGACTCACCCGACACCGCGAGCATCAGTTC
>CABVRV010000076.1:4914-16290 GCA_902500755.1 uncultured Nitrospira sp. | reverse complement strand
AATTTCGTCACCATTGTTCTCTAGGAACCCTACTGATAAGTAACTCTCTTGTCTGATCGTCTCTCGTTGTCATTTTGTGAAATCATGCGGGGCCTGGTGCATTTCAGCAAACGTGGCTTGAGAGAAAGAAATAGAGCCCTGATGTCGTTGAGATCCGAAGTGTGACAATCCATCACGACCTCCTTCCCTAATTACTCGGCCCTATGTCCATGTGGCTCTAGCAAGGTGTAGACCAAACATATGGTGCGAGATTGGCGGCACTACCACATGATGGAAATACGTAGGCTGTGTGCGATCTTACCGATTCCTCAATCGAGTGGGGTCGCTACGTAGAGTTTGAGGGAAAAGAGGTGGGGTGAATCCAAAAAGATTCACCTCGAATCTATTTAGATTCAGTTCATCACGTCAGAAGAGGGACAGTCTGTGACGCAGTTTGCAAATGTCCGAGGGAAGAAGCCCGGTAGAGTCAATGCATAGGGGCATGCTTCATCAAATTGTTCCAGAAGCTGGAAGGCTTCAGCAGCTCGAGTCGAGCCAACCTTACGCTTGACGATGTAATAGAACTCACCCCAATTGACCCAGTTCGGGAAGGCCTTGGTTCCGGCCCGCTGCTGCTCATACAGAGCGGCCCGGACTTTTTCCCAGCCAGATGAGGGGCGCTCCGGCGTTCGGCAACAAGGAATTGTAGCGCTGTAAAGTTACCAGAAGCAGCCGGTGGAGAGGGGAGGTGTCATGCTCAGGAGGGGCAGCCTGAGAGGCCGGTTGAAAATATTCGAACCAAGAATCCCGGCGGTGTGAGTCCTCGAAGCGATAGAATCTGGCTCTCGTCCTTGGACGCGATCATTGCCGGTAACTGATTCAGTCTGATGCTCCGCACCATGAGCCCCGAGGCATGTTCCTCCGTCTCCTCTTCCGTCCAATGTCCCATCGAAACCGGGCTACTGAGCCATCCGCCTGGTTCGGCAGGGAGTGCGTCGCGTCCTGCCACGATGAAGGTGCTCTGTCCGCCGGCCGATGCCACACATTGGTTTTGCAACAGTACTTGGGGTGGGGCCGTCTTTGACACCAACTGGCCGACTGTGCCGCTCAAATTCGATATCGGTGACTGAATGGTGACGGTTCCACTCGGGCCGCGTTGCGATGAGGCGCTTACGAGGCTGGCAGGGTCAGACAAGAATAGGGGAGTGACGAAGGTAATGTTTCCACCTGAGCCTCCCACCGCTTGCGCAATCACGTTGCTGCCCTGCAGGACCACCACCTTGGGATCGATGAAGATGTTTCCGCCGCTGCCCTCGGCCCCCTGAACTGAAGTGCTGATCGTGCTATCCACGAGCCTGACACGGTCGATGGCCCGGATATCGATGTTGCCGCCGTTTGCCCGCGATGATTGAGTCGACGTGGTGATGGAAGAGCCATTGGTCAATTCCAACTGTTGACCGGCATCGATCAAGATATTCCCTGCGTCGCCGGATCCCGTGCTACTGGCCGAAACGGTTCCGCCGCTTTGAATCGTGAGGGATCGCGCAGATAGATCGATCGTGCCGCCCGCACCGGCGCCTTCTGTGTCGGCGAAGATTCCGCTCCCTGCGCCATCGATCAATACTGAGCCTGTTGAACCGACACTGCGAATCGTAAGATCTCCTCCAGGGCCTGTGGGGGTATTTCCCTGGGGGAGTCTCCCAAAAAGCGGAGCAAAGGTACTCCCGCTTGCAATTCGGCTTCCGTCTCTTAGTTGAAGGGTGTCAGTGAAGATTCTGAGCTGTCCCCCTGGCCCGGACCGGTACGTTTCGCTGCTGATGAGGCTTCCTTGTGTCGCAACAATGTCCTTGGCCGTAATGGTAATGTCACCGGCCGGTGTGTCGGTCGTAGGGCTAAAGGCGCTGGTCGTAATGAGTGAGTTGGGGGGGATGGGACTTGGGTGAGAGAAATCTGCCGCCATGGTCAGCGTGCCTGAAAGCGTCACGGTGATACCACCCGGCTTAAACAAGCTATCCGCGGTATTTTCATTGGAAAGTTGGCCGGCATGCATCCATAAATTCTTTGCGGTGATCTCAACGGGCCCGACGCGTCCTCTTCCGTGGAACGATACGGTGAGCAGACCCGCTCCATCTAGCACGATATCCCCCTCCGGCGCTGAGGCGGTGACTCTTCCCGTGTTTCCAGCACTGTTGAGCAGTTGAGACGTGACTTGGGTGGCTCTACCGCCGGTCGTCATCAGGATGTTCCCTTGCGCGCTTGTCAGTTCGACATTGCCCGCATTGCCTTGTGCAAGGGTAGACGAAGGCTGTGTTCCATCTGCGTTGAACCCTGAAGTGGAGGCGAGGCTGACGACGTGGGTCAGTTCAATGTTCCCCGTTGCGCGCAGGGTAATATTACCTGCATTGCCGGCTCCTTCCGTATTGGTTGTGATGCCGGTGAATCGCAGAGTAGTAAAGTCGGCCGCAGATCCAGGAATGCCCAGAAATACGATGCGATCTGCCTTCACATGCACGCCCCCATAGGTGACTCCGGGGGTTGTCCCGCTGGCCACGTTCGCTTCAACTGCGGCGCCTTTCTGGATCGTTGCATCCTGACTAACGGCTATGTCGATACCGCCGCCGACCGATTCCACTCCATCGACAATTGTGCCAGGATTTGTGACATTGGCCGAGATCTTGGAGTCATCCAAGACAAACTGACCCCCTCGAATGAGGACAGTGCCGCCCCCATTGCCGCTGGTATCGATGACGGACTTTTCTACAACCTGAATAGTGCCGAGCGATTCGAAGGACTGGCCATGGATGTTCGGTGCATAATCGAAAGTTCCGGCTAACACTTCCCCCGGCGAACCCACCCCGGCTAGGTTGATCCGGTTGGAGGAGGAGGTGACCGGTGCCGGACGGTCTCCGTCGGTGGTCAGTGTTCCAGATTCAATGGTGATGTTGCCGCCGATAAGCGACAGGCCTTGTCGTTCCTGTACCGTGAGACCACCGCCCTGAACCCTAATCGGGCCCGTGTTTGAATCTAAGAAACCGTAGGCGGCAACGGGCACGGACGATAAGATCGCGTCTGTCGCTGCATTGGGAATGGCCATGAATCGCCCATTATCCGCGAAGCGTAGGTAGTCGGCCGTCGTAAAGGCAATCGATCCCCCCACGTGCAGCGATGCCGTAGGGCCAAAGACAATGCCCGATGGATTCATCAGAAAGAGATTGGCCTGTCCGAACCCACTGGTTTGAATGGTGCCGAAAATCGTGGAGGGTTGCCCGCCGGTGACCCGCCCGAGAATATTGGTGGTCGACAAGCCGGTATCGTTCAGAAAGTTTGCGATTGCGCCGTTGGGCACATTGAAGGCGCCGAAGCTGTGAAACAGGTTTGTGCCCGCTCTGGTTCCACCGGTGATGTCGTGCTGTATTGCCCCAGTCGGTGGGGTGGGAGAGAGGTTGACCTCTGTGCCGAGTCCGGATGATGTAATAGGTGCAACAGTCTGGGCCAGGCCTGCGGAACTATGAATGACGGTCGCGTAGACCGCACATGCGATCCACGCGGTTCTCAATAAAAGGTTGGTTGCCGACTTATGCAAGGCCAAGCCATCCGCAGCCATCCGGTTCTTCAAGAGTGGAGTCTCTTGAAAGCTCGCTTACAGGGTAGATTCACTGCCCCGTTTCGCAGACTGCTTTGAACCGGACTGGCGTCTGTTGCCTCACCGCTTGCATCAAGAGGCAGACTCGACCTGACTCTCAGGTTACACGTTGGCCTCCATATGCGGAGCTTGAGCGGGAGATTGTTGCTCATATAGATACGATTGAGAGTCATACGAATGCAACAACTCTTTTATTCGATCGGGGTTGCTTTTCTTCACAAAGCGTTTGAACAGCGTATTGAAGTGCCATGTTGCGATTTCAGAAGACATAGGAACTGTAGGATCAGTTGGATCCATGAAAGAGAAGAACGCGATGAGCTCCAACTTCGACAAGTCAAGCGTCTCACTCGAGTGCAAGGGGTCAACGACATTCCGGCAGGACACTACGGCCAGTCCATAGTCTCTATCTTTTATGTGTAACGTAGGGGCAATCCTCACCTCTAAGCCCATATCGGTGGATGAGGGCTCGTCAGTGGATACCAAGACTCTGTCAGGCGACGTTCTACTGATACTCCCAACGACCATGGCACTGTTTGATAGCCCACATATCCAATTACCACACCACGGCATCGCAACACCTCCTTGTTAAAAGTTGTCGTCGTAGGCACTATTCTCTTCCGCGCTCTCAATTCTTATCACCCGTCTCTCGCGATTTCGAACATGGTGCATGTGAGCAAACGTAGTTTGAGAACAACGAACCGGTGACGCTCGAATCCATGTGGCATCACCGTCTCCTTTTCGTATTCATGTGCTCCATGTCCTGCTCACATAAGCAAGGTGCAGGCCATCGTTGATAAGGACGACACACATGTTCATCGAAATTGGCGTAACGACCGGACTATTGGGCCAATGCGGCCTGTCCCTCTTGTAAAATTTCTAGTAAAGATTAGGAGAATGAGAGATCGATGGTGAACCCAAAAAGATACAACCTGAATCGAATTCAATTCACCTCAGGCCGGCTGACGTGAAGGGCGTGTGTGGCGATAAAGGGATCTATGAGAATCGCTCATAGAATGTTCGCGCCGCCTCATCTGTGGCATGGACCACCACGGCACGAATGTCTGCAATGTCAGGAGCGTGTAACGTACGGAGCATCGCGTCTTTCAATAATCTCGTACAGACTCCTTGTTTCCGCCATGGCAGATCGACCGCTATCCGATGCGTCGTTCCACGTTGAACGGCTCTTACAGTGTCGTCGATTTTTGTTCGGGGCGAGATTTCACTGCCGAATGGATGACTTGATACAACTCTTCAACGGGGGCTTCTTTCGTGAGCAGGGTTGCGGCACCAGCTTGGATCATGGCGTCTCGATTTCCCCTGTCAGCATTCACTGATAGTCCCACAATCGCCATATGAGGAAAGTCCCGCTGGAGTATGGCGGTCGCCTCAATGCCGTTCAGTTGTGGCATATGAATGTCCATCAGCACGACATCGGGCTGAAGCCTGTGTGCCAACGTGATCGCTTCCTCGCCATTCGCCGCCTCGCCGGTGACGTGGATATCCTGATACGCCTCCAGCATCGTGCGAAGGCCTTGGCGAATCATCGCATGATCATCGACGAGCAACACGCGAATCATGGATGGATCGCTGTGAACGGTATCCGCTTGCGAACGACGAGAGATAAACGGCGAATCACTAATTGATACCCCTTGGAGTGCCGCGCGTTCGGTCAGCGGCAACACAAGGCTCGCGGTGGTTCCCTTCTCAAGCGCCGATTGAATTTCGCACGAGCCGCCCAGGGCCCGCATACGTTCCTGAATACTATATAATCCGAACTTGGACGAAATCTCTCCACCAGACGTCCCCGTTCTTGCTGCAAGTGTACAGTCGAATCCCTTCCCCTCGTCCTTCACGGTGATACGGAGCTGGTCCACTTGCTTGTCCATCGTGAGCGTGGCCTGTCCGGTGCCGGCATGTTTGGCCGAATTGATCAAAAGCTCACGCACCGATTGAAAGAGCAACACCCGTTGATCTTCCGGCAAGTGGAGCCCTTGATCATCGGGTAAATGAACGGTCACGGTTTGCGCATGCTTTGTCTTCATGTTTTCAGCGAGCCACGTGAGGCTGTCTACCAGCCCGTGATCGCGCAGGACCGGCGGACAGAGTTCCGCCACCAACGTGCGACTATAGGTCAAGGCATCGGACAAGATCTCGTCGACTTTCTTCAGCAGGGCTTCACAGGCAGGCACGCCGCTTGCGATCTGCTTGCCCTGTCCGATCGTCAACTTACCGACGATTAACATCTGCTGCAGGTGGTCGTGTAGCTCAGTCGCCAGGCGTTTCCGTTCACGCTGCTCGGCCAGGTTCAATTCTGTGGACATAGTCCGAAGGCGTTCTTGCGATTGCTGCAGCTCAGCCGTTTTCGCGTTTACCGCATGTTCTAGCTCCATACTTGACCGTTCAAGACGTTCTTGGGCTTCCGCAATTTCTGTAATGTCGTATGTGGCGCCTACGTATCCAAGAAGCTCGCCGCTCGCCGCGAATCGGGGTCGACCGACCGAACGCATCCAGCGATAGAGGCCATCATGCCGACGAAAGCGGAACCGCTCGTCGAACCAGGCATGTTTCTCAAAGGCACTGAGATACGCTTGGAGATAGCGGTGTCGGTCCTCTGGGTGGACAAAGGCCGTCCAGTCGTACTTCGCCACATCGACTTGAGCGTCGACCCCTAGAAACTCCAGATACGCATGGTTGACGAACCGGGCCCCTTCGCGGTCATTTATCCACATAAGAATAGGCGCGCTGTCGGCCAAGGTTTTAAATCGTGTTTCGCTCTCGCGTAGGGTACCTTCGATGCGCTTCATCCGATTGGCTACCAGAGCAATGCACACTGACTCTACGACAAAGACACCGAGACTGACCCAGTAATAGCCGGTAGCGAGATGAAATTCATACAATGGCTCTATGAGAAGGAAGTCGGCGGCGAGCGTTGAAAGGACAGAAGCTAAGAGGCCCGGCCCCAACCCACCGCGCCAGGCCGCCAGCAAGACGGCCAAGAAGAAGGTGATGAAGGGAAACCCTGTCGGGATGATCGGCCGCAAGGCGATTCGGATGCCAGTAGCGAGTGACACCAGCAGAACAGCGAGGCCGTATCGAATGAGCCAGCTCTCGCCGCACCGGTTTGAGGGGAAGACGCTCGGCTGCATCTGAGCCCTTCAATTCTGAAATTGAAGAACAGGTTGTGTGCAATATGATAAGAGGATCCTGCCCAGGAGTCCAGTTGACTTCCGATGCCCAGTAGTTGATCAGATCACACACGGCTCATTCAAGTCCGAGAGACTAAGGTGGCTTCGTAAAAAGACACGTTGTCACAATGGTCCTGTCACTCAATTGGTTGAGCAGCGATTTCCTAACCTTTCAGATACTTCGACATAAGCACTTTGAAACCGTTATCCATCTCTGCTGGGAAAAAGTTACGTGGCGATGAGCATTATCGGTGGAGGAGAAGGAAAGTAAGACACCTCACATTAAAATAGCTGTAGAACCGTCGCCGCCATCGGGGGTACTGCCTGCGATTGGCCTATTTTCACACTAGTTCATCGTATTGTGACTCGCACACGGGAGGTTGGCCTGAGTCATAGGCTCACTTAGACGGTGGCCCAACCGTGGTGTGTTCGAAGGACCGCTTTGGGATGCGTGCTCATAATGTCGAACATCACGGTGGCCGAGAAACACTGGGGCGAGGGATAGCAACATAATCCGATGCCTGGATGTCGGGCAATGACCTCCGTCGCGTGGTGTTCATACTTCATAAAAGCTCGGCGACGTCCTTCGGAGAGAAACGGCCCTGGTCCACCAGCGGCACGGACGCTCCCGTAGCCCAGTTGGCGGGCCATGACGAATAACGACACGAGGCGATGTAAGGTAGCATCGACATCAAATAGGCTGGAGGAAAAATAATAGTCGTGGGCCGAGAAGATCTGGAGCTGCTGCGTGGTTTGCAGTGCTGGCCCGCTCACGCCGAGCTGCGAGAGCTCATGAAGAGCTGATTCACGTGTCACCGGGGACGGAAGAATCCAGACGCAGAGCTCATGGTTGACCAAGCCTGCCGTGAGAAAGGAGGCGATCATTCGGAGAAATTCTTTGGGTTGCCGGTAAAATGTGCAGAGATGAGACCCTAACGGGATATCGTGAATTCCGCGAAGACCGCTGGCAGGCATGGCGACCACCTCCGCTCGCAGACTCAAACCCTCATGGCCCGGTTGTCGGTCGTTCCTTTGTCATGTTCTTGAAGCCGAAGGGCATCATGACTGTCCTTCTAGACTGTGAGATATGGCCCCTCTTAGTTAATGCTGGATTGCAAGTCCAGGCGTTGCCTCATCAGGCGAACCATCTTGCTGCTGAACCCCTTGCAATCGTTGTTCGATGGGTAATTGTCCTGTGGCGCTAGCAGCCCCTTCAAGAACAACCTCGGTCATGAGAGCATTCTGGGTCGATATCACTTGACCTGCCTCCTGACGAGCAACAAGAAGATCAAGTTGCAGCCATCCGCTCTTATGCTGTGCACTGAGCGCGCTCCTCACGGTCCCCATTTGTGGTGAGAGATCAACAAGAGCCGCTTTCTGCAGACGAGGCTTCAATTCAAGATCCACCATCTTCCAATAGCCTGGTTTTATCTGGTCCAGCGCGGCCTTCGATTCAGCAGCCATTTCGATATCCGACAGGGATATGACGTTTCCGTCTTGTTCGAGGCGAGGCACACCCCAGTAATAGAATGTGCCATTTACGTTTCCGCTTGTGTTGATGGACAGAAGAGTTCGACCATTCCCATTGGAGGCCGTCACTCGTTCAATCAATAGGTTATCTCCCCAGAGATTGGGAAGTTTAACTTCTTGATGGAAGAGCCGTTGCTGCAATTGCTGACTGAGTAGGGTATAGGGCACCGGAACCGTAAGGAGGATTTTATAGGGTTGGCCATCTTGAGTGGAGACGATGGATCGGTCCATATGGATTTTCATAGGACTAGCGGCTTTGAATGGTGGACATGGAGTCTGATTGAGGGCAACGGGTGTTTGTTTAGTCACGCTCGTTATAGTGGTCCGATCCGCCGAGCCTTTCATAGAACCGACTATGAACTCTTGAGCCTGGCCGTAGAGGCAAACTTGCATGTTGTCTTGGCCGATGGAAATCGGCTGTTGGAGTCGTTCCCATACCAGGCCCAGCGGGAGAATATAGGCAGCGTGATCGACAGATTGACTGAACCGGCGCGTGAGAGCATCTCGATCAAGGATTTCAGCAAGCTGATCTTTTACAGGGATCTTAAACATGTTGCAGCTGCTGTCGCTTTCAGGCTTGAGATCGATCGTGGTTCTGGGATCGCTCAGTGTAACGAGTAAACCCTGCTCTTGTTCTTGGAACGAGAGCCGTCCGGTTCCTTCGATCACCGGATAGAGCGGATCAAGTCGGCAGGCGCGTGGAGCCGGTTGCTCAATTTCTCCTCTATAGGTGGCGCGGTACTTTACGATCCCGTCCAGTATCTGTACATTCGGTTCACCCTCTCGTACAAATCGCCACATGTAATCATATCCGAGGGGATGATCCTCCTCCGTAAAACGTTCAGGAAGCGCAGCATGGATGATTCGTACTAATGGGGACAGGTCTGCTGTCACGCTTACTGGGAGAGTTGATTCAGGAGCGCGGGTCTGCTGCGTGTCTGCGGAAACCGGTGGGATCGCAGGAGGTGAACTTCCCAGCTGAGCCGGCGGTTGAGGTTTCCCTGGATCAGGCGGAATGGTATGACTGCAGCTAACCAGTGTGAGAATAGAAATATATATTACATGAATAACGAGTATCGAGGCGGTCTTCATATGACATCCTCCCTTCCAGCTCGCGATGTGATAAGGAAGATTTTCAAATTTATGGAACTTCCTGATACATTGCTTGTATTGCAGACTTCGCATCCTCTTCTTTAGTTTTCTTAATACTCCCCTACCACAAAGCCGGTAGCTAGGCATTCCCCTAGGTGGTGGTAAGCATTCCGCCTAGGTCGTGCCAAAGATGCTTCGCACTCATTGATTGCGGGAATGAGATCGTTCGGATGCGCCTGATTTGTTGGCGGGCAGGGCAATTCGATGGGCCTTTTTCGCAAGAGATCACCCGGGGTCAAGACGGTCTCTAGACTAGTACTTCTGCCAGGAGACTTCATGCCTCGTAGTGGATAAGTACTAGAAGCATTCATAAACGAGCTGAGCGGAGGTCGATACCACATTCTGTGTAGTCTCATCATAATAATGAGGAGCGTATGGATTGTGATCCTCACGGATGTCCAACACTGGAAAATTACGAAGGTCGCCAGATTGTGTTGACTCCGGGCCAACAAGATGAAGGGAGGTGGGTCTGTGAATATGTGATTATCGAGCTTGAGTCCACAGTATCCCCGTCCACGAGAGGCTATCCTGAGGGCACCTTTCAATCTCCCAATGAAGCCAGGGTGGCCGCCCTGGTTGCGGCGAAAACGATCATTAACTCCCGGGCGAGGACGAACCAGATCGACACATCCCCACCATCGTGAGCGGATCACATGCAGAATCCCTTCATTCAACTAGTACAGTCTCTGCCACGCTTCCCAACGCGGCCCAATGGACCTGCGTCGCTGTATCCGCTTCAGTCTGACACTCAGCATTGTGCTCAAAATAGAGATGTCTCCGCTGCTGGAACGTATCTGTCGGTGCTTCTTTTCATGTCCGGCTTGGGCATCCATGGTTGTAGTGACAGCGCGTCTGTGAATCCAGCTGTGGAGCTTGCTAGCCTGGTCATTACACCAGGAACGCTCCAACCATCCTTTAGCGGCGGAATAACCCAATACCGCGTCGATCTTACCAGCAGTATCACAAGTGTGCTCGTCAATGCTCAAGCGGCCGTGTCAGGTGATACAGTGACGATCAACGACCAGGCGACGACAAGTCGTTCCATTACCCTAGAGCCGGCTGGGTCAACGACGGTCGTCAATATCGTGGTTTCAGAATCGGACACGAGTTCAAGGACCTACACCATCCGTCTGGTCAGAGCAGGGTTAGCTGGAACGAATTCATTGCAGAGCTTGATGGTGTCATCCGGAACCCTGGCCCCCGCATTCAACGCGAACACACTGGTCTATACCGCCACGGTCGCCAACAACGTCGCCAGCATCGACATCATTCCCGCGCTATTGGATCCTGCGGCGACGGTGACCGTGAATGGACAAGCCGCGCTCTCAGGTCAAGCTCGTGCCATAACCCTCAATGGCCCAGGCCAAAGCACGACCATCACCATCATCGTGACGGCCCAGAACGGAAATGACAAAGCCTACCTGGTGACGGTGAGTCGCGGGGTATCAAACAATAACAACTTGCGGAGCCTGACTATTTCACCGGGACCCCTCACCCCAGCTTTCAGCCCCGGTACTGTCGGATACACGGCCAATGTGGAAAGCGGTACGACCAGCGTCACGATAACGCCGACATTGCAAGATGCGGCCTCAACCATGAGCGTAAGTGGGCAAGCCACGAACTCAGGGCAGGCTCGTACCGTGACGTTGAACGAACCGGGATCGAACACCTTTATCAATATCATTGTGAACCCTCAGAGCGGCTCTTCCAAAGCATATTCTGTGAACGTCATTCGCGCCGCCCTTGCTGGGAACAACAACCTATCAGCGTTGACGGTGTCGCCTGGTCTCTTATCCCCTGCCTTCAATTCCGTTACCGAGGACTATGCTGTAAGTGTGGCGACCAATGTCACTACCGTCACGGTGACGCCTACACTGCAAAACTCTA
>CABVRV010000076.1:0-4814 GCA_902500755.1 uncultured Nitrospira sp. | reverse complement strand
AGTGTGGCGACCAATGTCACTACCGTCACGGTGACGCCTACACTGCAAAACTCTACTGCCACGATGACGGTGAACGGGACACCCACCACCTCCGGACAGGCTCGCCCCATTACATTGCGTGCAGCGGGGTTGAGCACACTGATTAATATTGTGGTGACGGCACTGAACGGAACGCAGAAGACCTATACGGTGGAAGTCGATCGCGCCGCACTGGGTGGGAACAACAATCTGTCGGCCTTGAGCGTGTCTCCAGGCCTCTTGGCTCCTGCGTTTGCACAAAGCATTCTGAATTACACGGTGAACGTGGCGAGCGCCGTCACCGGCATAAATATCTCGGCAACCAAAGCTGATGCGAATGCCGTAATGTCCGAGGATGTGACAGCCGGAGCAGGAACTGCAACCGGCCAAGCTGCCATACAACTCGGCGGGGAAGGGACCGCGACTGTTGTGTTGATCGCTGTGACCCCTTCGAACGGCAGCTCCAAGACCTACCGGATCACCGTGAACCGAGCATCGTCTTCGAGCAATAACAACCTATCAGCCCTGACTGTCTC
The DNA here is from genome assembly GCA_902500755.1 of uncultured Nitrospira sp. Lineage (GTDB taxonomy): Bacteria > Nitrospirota > Nitrospiria > Nitrospirales > Nitrospiraceae > Nitrospira_D. The sequence continues at coordinate 4,260 of CABVRV010000076.1, read as the reverse complement.
GCCAGGGTCACTCACTCCTTCCTTTGCGGGGGGCACAGAGGACTACACAACAGGCGTAGCCAGCGATGTCACGAGCATGAACGTTTCGGCGACTAAGGCTGACGCGAATTCTGTGATATCCGGTTCAGTGAGTGCCGGGACAGGAGTTTCGACAGGACAAGCGACCATTCCGCTCAACGGAGCAGGAACCAGCACGTCTGTCTCGATCACTGTGACCGCTCCGAATGGCAGTTCGAAGACATACTCCATCACTGTAAATCGTGCGACCAATGGAGACGAGGACAATAATGGAAGCAACAGGCGAAACGGTAATAACAGAGGGGAGGGAGGAAACCGCGGAAATGGAAACGAGGGAGACGGCGAAGATGAGTAATGCCAGTTGTTATTCAACCAGATGGTTCTTAGGAGAGCTCGCTTCAGTGTGTGAGCAGTCGTCCACTCCTTTGTCTCCTTGTGGATGTCCGTCGACATGCCGGCCTTCCCCCCTTCCATGAGGACACGGCGCATTGCGAGCAGCACCTATCCAGATTCTTACGCGTTTTCACTCGTGCCGACGCAGGTCTTGATCGTGAGATGCTGCTTCTAAGTTTCATTCAGGGCCGCGGCGACCATCCGGTGGGCGTGACGCGAATCGTTGAACTTGATTGAGAAGAGAACTGCTCTTTATGGGTTCAGGAGGAGTTTGCCCTTGTCTCTCTGAGTTACCGCATCATGGACGGCATCATGCAATTGCTCGACTGCCACTTCCTTGCTCAGGAGCCGGGAGGCCCCCGCTCGCGTCATGGCCTCCCGATTGTCCTCCGCCGCGTTCACTGATAGCCCGATGATAATGGTCTCCGGATAATGTTGCATGATCTTCGCTGTGGCCTCGATTCCATTCATCTTCGGCATGTTGATATCCATCACCACCACTCGAGGTCGCAGTTCTCCGACAAGCTTCACCGCCTCCATTCCATCCCGCGCCTCCCCGACTACCTGAATATCCGCGTAGGCATCCAGCACCGTACGAAGCCCTTGCCGCATCAATGCATGATCATCCACGAGTAATAGCCGCACAATGTTCACTCCTCCTGTGTGGCCACCGGTGTCGTCGGCGCTGAGTGGTGCGTGCGCAGGCTTCGCTCTTGAAACCTCAGGATCGCCCCCGCTTTCTTTAGCAGCTCTTGTCAACGGTAAGATCAACGAGGTGGTGGTTCCCTGTCCCCGAGCAGAGTCAATAGTGAACGAGCCACCCATTGCCCGCATCCGTTCTTGAATGCTGTACAAACCGTATTTCGAAGAAATCCCTCTATTCGGAATTCCCGCAGCATCAGCAAGATCAAAACCTTTTCCTTCATCTCTGACTGTGATGCATAAATTGCCATCTTGTTCTTCCATCGTGAGGGTAGCCTGTCCGGTCCCGGCATACTTTGCAGAGTTGATCAGAAGCTCCCGCACGGATTGAAAGAGCAGGATGCCTTGATCTTCTTCCGGCAGCTTGGCTTCTTGTTTGTCCGGCACGGTCACGGTGACGGTCAGATTATGCTTCTGCATGTAGGTGCCCAGCCACTGAAGCGCCGCCGCCAGACCGTGATCACGCAGCACGGTAGGGCTGAGGTCGGAGACGAGGGTGCGGGTATAGGTGAGCGCATCGGAAAGGATGTCGTCCACTTTCTTGAGAACCTGTTCATAGTCCGGCACTCCGACGGCCACGCGTTTCCCTTGGCCGATGGTGAGCTTCCCCAGCACCAATAACTGCTGCAGATGGTCGTGCAGCTCCATGGCGAGCCGCTTGCGTTCCCGCTGTTCGGTCAGGCTCAGTTCCGTAGCCAGCGCGCGCAACCGGTCCTGTGAACGCACGAGTTCGTGCGTGCGGCTGGCCACTTGCTGTTCGAGTTCCTCGGCAAACCGTTCTAGGCGCAACTGCGCTTCCTTCCGATCCGTGATATCCAGATTGACGCCCACCATGCGGGCCGCGTGGCCCTCCGCATCGCACAGCGTTTTCGCTTTCGCGTAGATCCAGCGCACCGCCCCGTCTGGCCGCACGATGCGATATTCGAATTCGGAGGTCCTCGTGGAATCTTCCAAGGACTTTCGGATACCCGCGTGGGCCTGTGTCCGATCGTCCGGATGGACCAGACGTAACCAGGCTTCGACCGTGCCGTCGAAGCTGCCGACCGGCAGCCCCCAGACACGTTCCAATTCAGGAGACCAAACGCCCGTTTGAGCGGCGATATCCCAATCGAAGACCCCAATGTTCGCCGCAGATTGGGCCAACTGCAGCCGGGCCTCACTCGCTTGGATCGCCGCTTCCAACTCTAAGTGCGGGGTGATATCCAGCGCAATGCCGCTCAAGGCATAGGGCCGCCCCTGACTGTCTCGCAGCAAGAACTTTTGGACCAGGGAAATATGGACTCCGTCGGCTTGAGGCACCCGTTCCTCCACGGTCCGCAACTGACCCGATGCCCACACCCGTTGATCGTTGGCTATAAATTGAGCGGCCAGTTCGGGCGCGAGGAAGTCACGGTCGGTGCGGCCAAGGGCCTGTTCTCGATTCACGCTCAACACCCGGGCGCACTGCTCGTTCATGAAAAGATACCGTCCGGCAGGGTCCTTGATGAAGATGGCCGCCGGCGCGCGGTTCAAGATCGACTGCAATCGTTCCTCGCTCTCGCGCAGCGCCTCGTGTGCGCGCACGAGCTCGCAGTGGCGCTCCTCGCTCTCGCGCAGGATCGCCAGTTCATGCGCCAACTTCGGATTGACTTCGCAGGCACCGCCCTCCGGGTCGTTGAGCAGGTATTCCGCCAGCGTTTGGTGTGTCGTCAACAACTGAGTGAGGTCGTCTTCGAGCGTCAATTCGCCGTGCACCTTGGTCCAATAATGCGCCGTTCGAATGAAAGCGAGGAAGACCAGGACATGCTGGATGCGAGATTCGCCGAGGATGTGCCGGATAGCATCAAGGCAGCGGGATGCCTCCGATGTTTGCAAGAAGACATGGGCGGCACAAGCAAAGACCGCCTCTTCCAGCGGAGAATCCGGGGTGGGTGGTTCAAGACCTTGAGCCTCATCGGCCAGGCATCTGGCGAGGCAGAGCTCCAACTGCTCTGAGCGTGGGAGCGGACGCTGGACGAGGCGGAGAATATCTTCGATGCTTTGGGTCGGACTCTGGGCGTCGCCGGAAGGATGTCCCTGTCCGAGGAGGAACCCGACGTGCCGGGTAATGCAATAGCGTGCCTCGCAAAAGCGGGAGAGATAGACGAAAAGCCGTTCCTTAAAGAGCGATGGCAGCGGATTGTCCAGATAGGCGAACCGGGCGAATCCCCAGAGATTTGCGATAACTTCCGGACTTTCGGAAGCTACCCGGAAGAAATTCGGCAACAGGCCGAACCGGCGTTCAATATCGGCATGAACTGGGACTTTGTCTTTCTTGGGCCTCAGGGCTTTCGGCTTCTTCACCACCGCTACCCTTTCTTCACCGCCTCTTGATCACACCATAGAGCTGTTCCACTGCCACTTATTTGGTCATGAGGATGTCCATCACCACCACCGGAGGAAGTTGATCCACCAGCCGTACCAACCCCACGTCCATGCTTTTCACACGATCGAGTGAGCCGTTGTGAGCTGCGGAGGTCTGCAGCACTTTGACGAACTGCGTCTCTGTCCGCATCTTGAGCTGCCGGCAGACGCCGACGCCATTGGTATCCGGCGAGTTCACATCAAGGAGCACCGGATCAGGCCGTTCGGCGGCCAGGGTGAGGGCGACGGCGCCGTTGCTCGCTATCACACAGTTGCCCTGCCGACTGAGCAATCGAATCTTCACATGCAAGGCGGCTGAATTACCGGATTCGACGGTAAACGGGCTCTAGCAATTTCGCGCCATTGATCGGAAAAGCCGAGCAGTATTGTACTGCACGCCGCATTATTAATTCAAAACCAGGAGTTTCCCTAGTCCTCAATTTCAGCCGACAGGGTACTCACCTCCGGCCCGATAGTTCCCATGTTGGGTTCCGAGTCATTGAAAGTGAGGACGGGAAATCGTTGGTCCTTGCGAGTGGTGTCCCTGGTGCGCGAAAGAAACGGTGGACGATAGGATGCCTGAACAAGACCATTGCACGTGAAATGGAACGAGACTTGACGCAAGCGGCTTAAAAGGTTCACAAATACCACTATGAGAACACGCCGTGAACACTAGTGGAGTGTTCAAAAACATAATAAGTTGTAAGTCACTAAAAAATCATGCGCGCCCGTAGCTCAGTCGGATAGAGCATCAGCCTTCTAAGC
>CABVRV010000075.1 GCA_902500755.1 uncultured Nitrospira sp. | reverse complement strand
GGCAAGTCAGGCAGCTGACGACTGCACACAAGGTCAGCACTGCAATTGCGAGTGCAAATATGTTTGATATGAACCAGCTCCTCGATTCGGTGCTCTGGTTACTGACTGAGAATCTCGGTTTTTCCAGAATGGTGGTCTTCCTCCAAAATTCGGAACGGAATAGTGTCGCTGTCGCTCAAAGCGTGGGCTTTCCTCCCGATATCCAGGAGGCAAGTCGCCTTTTCGAAATACCCATCACCAACGACAGCCTGACAGCTGAACTTATCATTCTTGGCAAACCCCTATTGATCCATGATCTCGGAACCGTTGCGCATCGGATACAACAACCAGTGCTCGACTTAATGCGCCGCTCGGGGGTTCAGTCCTTTGTTGCTGTACCACTCCAAAGCCATGCCAAGGTTCTGGGGTATCTGGGGGCTGACAGAGGGCCACACCCATGCAGCGAGGATGATCTCTACATTCTACTCACAATCGCGGGTCACGTTGCGGCTGCCATCGATAACGCCAAGGCCTACTCCGATCTCGCTGAATTAACTCAGCATCTCGAGGAACGCATCGAGCAACGTACCGAAGAGTTGTCCTGTGCCAATGCCCAACTCCAAGAACATGATCGGCGCCGGTCGACATTCCTCTCAGTGGTGTCCCATGAATTGCGCACCCCGATGACGGCCATTCGAAGTTTCGCCGAAAACATGCTCGACGGCGTCACGGGTCCGTTGACCGAACTGCAGCATACCTATCTCACTCGGATTCAACATAATGTCTCTCGACTTGGCAGAATCATCGCTCAATTGCTCGATTGGTCACGCCTCGATACCAAGCGAGTGGAGCTGCGTTTAGAGGATGTCTGTGTGAGAGAAATTGCAACGATTGTTGCCGACAGTTTGCGAATGGTCGCGTCGGAGAAGAGTGTCTCGCTCGCCGTCGCCGAGATCGAATCGCTTCCATCCGTGCAGGGTGATCGCGACAAACTGGAACAGATTCTCTGGAATCTCATCGGGAATGCGATCAAATTCACCCCGCCCGGTGGTCATGTCGCTGTGGGGTTTAAGGTGTCACCTCCGGGCTTCGTACAGACATGCGTGTCCGATACCGGCTGTGGGATCGATACCGCTCACCTGACGAACATTTTCGAGGAGTTCTCCAAAGTGCCGTCGGCGATGCCTGGTTCACAGGGGGCTCAACTTGGCCTCTGCATCACCAAGACACTGGTGGCCATGCACCATGGCCGGATCTGGGTGGAGAGCCGGCCCGAGGCTGGCTCTTGTTTTTATTTTACCCTACCAACCGTTGAGTCACTGGATGAGCCAAGCAAGACAACATAGAGAAACCGTGGCTTCACGATCTGACGAGAGCGGGTATTTTTCAGAAAGGAGTGATCTCCCATGCGTGCAAAAATCCTGATTGTCGACGACGATCGCGATATCCTGCTCAGTTTGGAGAATCGCGTCACTTGGATGGGGCATGAACCGCTGACGGCCACGAATGGGAAGGAGGCGCTCCGCGTGATTCAGGACGAAGAGCCTGATCTTGTTCTGTTGGACTTGGAACTTCCCATGCTCTCCGGACTTGACGTATTGAAGCAGGTGAGCGAGACATCCGCTCGCCCTGACTCACCGGACCCACATACGCCCCAAAGTTCCGTGACCTATACAACCCCCCTTATTGTGATGCTCACAGCCTATGGGACAATCGAACGCGCGGTACAAGCCATGCAACTCGGCGCCTTCGATTTCGTGACGAAGCCCTTCACCTCCGATCATTTAACTGTCGTGATCAAGAAGGCGCTGGACACCGTAACCCTGCATCGCCATGTCGCCACACTCCGCAAGGAGGTCGATGATCACTTCGAGCCTGCTATCACGACCAACGTGCAGATGAGCCGTCAACTGGCCGTGGCCAAACAAGCGGCGTCTTCGGCTGTGACCGTTTTGTTACTTGGCGAAACTGGTACGGGGAAGGAAGTGGTCGCACGGGCCATTCATCGATGGAGCCCTCGTTCTGCGCAGCCTTTCATCCCCGTCAATTGCGCCGCCTTTCCAGAGAACCTTCTGGAAAACGAGCTGTTTGGTCACGAAAAAGGCGCCTTCACCGGAGCCATCAAGCGGGAGCCCGGCAAGATTGAGGTCGCTGAGGGAGGCACGTTGTTTTTGGACGAAATCGGAGATATGCCGCTGACCATGCAAAGCCATCTCCTGCGCGTGCTCAACGACCGGACGTTCTATCGAGTTGGTGGAACGCAGGAAGTACGAGCCGATGTTCGGTTCATCGCAGCTACCAACAAGGATCTCCAACAGGCGATTCGTCAAGGCACATTTCGCGAGGATCTCTTTTTCCGCCTTGCGGTGATTACCGTCAAGCTGCCACCTCTGCGCGAACGACTGGACGACCTCCCTGCCCTCGCAGAGCACTTTCTCACCCAACCAGGCAAACTTGGGCTGAACAAACACTGTGTCCTCAGCGCCTCCGCGATGGACGCGCTGCACGAGTATCCTTGGCCTGGCAATGTCCGTGAGTTGGAGAATGTGCTCACCCGCGCCCTGGTCTTGTGTCCCGGCGACACGATCGGACCCGAGCACCTCTCCCTTACTCCTTGGACCTCTGCATCCCCGACCAGTCAGGAACCCCAGTCGGACCTATTCTTATTCTCCTATCATAAGAGCATGGATGCCTATAGCCAGAAGCTGATAGAGACCGCCTTACGTCGGAATGCATGGAACCAAACGAAGGCGGCAGCCGAATTGGGGCTGCAACGGACTTACCTCACAAAGCTGCTCAGGCAGAAGCAGATTTCAGCGAAACCGCCGGCTACGTCTTCGGACTGAAGGGAGGGATTGCACTCCAAACAAGGTTTTCCTCCCATAGTTTACTCTCCTAGAACAGCTACACCTTTCCATTTCACAGTATCTGGATCTAATCAGATACTGCGTAGGATCCATTCAGATTCAGGCATAAACCACCAAACTATGCGCTGATCTGTATAGGTGCTGGAAATATCACGAGTTAGGTGTAGATCGGGTGTGGCTCAAGAAATGCTAGGCACTCGCTGTCAGTACACCGTGAAGAAAGAAATCAGCGCGGCACAGCATTGCGACAACAACTCTATGAAAGGAGGTGATCGATCATGGTGATGTTGATCGTTGAAGTACTCTTGATCAGTGCGGTGGTAGGAGTGATGTACCTGGCCCTTGCCCTGGACCGCGAGTAATCGCAATGAAAAAACAGGTTGCGGTCGCCTTACCAGGAGGTTTGGTCGGGGCGAGAGGATTTGAACCTCCGACATCCTGCTCCCAAAGCAGGCGCGCTACCGGGCTGCGCTACGCCCCGACTTGTTGAATGTTATCTGAAAACGTACAGCCGTTTCTTTGCATAGTCCCGCAAGGGCTCGCGTGACAACCTCAGGCCAGAGGACGTTCCTTTAGCCAAGCACGCATCTGTGTAAATGCCTTCGCACGGTGACTAATACGATTCTTTTCTTCAATCGTCAACTGAGCCAGCGTCTTGTTGAATTCAGGCACGAAAAACACCGGATCATACCCGAATCCGCGATCTCCAATCGGCTGTTCCGTGATCACTCCTTCTAGACTACCCTGTGTGACATGAACATCGCCACTAGGAAATGCAATCGCGGCAACCGTCAGGAATCTTGCCTTCCGGTTTATTGGCGGAACGCCCGCGAGCTCCATAAGCAGCTTCCGACAATTATCCTCGTAGGTGGCATGTTCACCCGCATAGCGTGCGGCATATACGCCGGGTCGACCTTCCAGTGCATCGACTTCTAGCCCCGTATCATCGGCGAGGGCTGGAACTCTCGTGGCCCGGGCGATCTCCCTCGCTTTTTTTATCGCGTTCGCTTCACAGGTTGTTCCGTCTTCCTCCACCTCTGGCGCGGTCGGGAAGTCTTCCAACGTTCGGATGCGTATGCCGATCCCTCCAAGTAGGGCCCCGAGCTCTCGTCCCTTATCCGGGTTGCGCGTAGCAAGGACGATCTCGTTGACCGACTGATCAAGCCAGGGCACCGATTAATTCTTTCTGGATGGCCGTTAACCGTTGGATCGCCTGCCACCCCAACGCCAAAAATTCGTCCATGTCCTGCTTGGCAAAAGGGGTGCGTTCGGCAGTTCCCTGCACTTCAACGTACTGACCTCGACCGGTCATCACCACGTTCATGTCGACTTCCGCCATCGAGTCCTCGGTGTAAGCCAGATCCACCATTACTTCGCCGCCGACCTTTCCAACGCTAATCGCGGCCAGGTAGTCGGTCAACGGGATCGTCTTCAATAGCTCCTTCTTTTTCAGTACGGCACAGGCATCCGCCAACGCAATGAAGGCGCCTGTAATGGATGCCGTTCTCGTCCCACCATCCGCCTGAATCACGTCGCAGTCGACCCAAATGGACCGTTCTCCCAGTTTCGATAAATCCGTGACGGAGCGCAGGGCGCGCCCGACCAGACGCTGAATTTCCAACGTTCTGCCGCCTTGCTTGCCCTTGACTGCCTCTCGAGGGGATCGCTCATGAGTCGCCCGTGGTAACATCGCGTACTCCGCGGTAACCCACCCCGTTCCTTTTCCCTTCAGAAATGGAGGAACCTTCTCCTCAACCGATGCCGTACAAATGACCTTCGTATCCCCCATTTCGATGAGCACCGCGCCTTCCGCATGTTTGATAAAGTGCCTCGTCACTTTCACGGGACGGACCTGATCCTTCCGACGCCCATCGAAACGTACGAGCCCAGAGATTCCACTCATGTTCTTTCGCCCCTTCGTCAAGAATTAGGGTGCAAATTATAGTGAAGGCTTGGAGAAAGCGCAAACGGCCCGTACAACGATCGCCCCTGCTGGGACAAGGAGCTGGAGGGCTTCGTTCACCCAGGTGATGTACAAAACCCGCCTGTCGGATTTGCCGAAATCTGTACAATTTCTTGACGGGGCGACGGCTCCTGGCATAGTGAAGGAACGCAACCCATGCCTAACGTGGAACTACAGAAAGTCTTTCCAGATGCAGCGATTCTTTCATTGCTCTCGTGGATCAAAGGAAAGCCCATGGCCATGACCGTGAGCCCACCTAGGTAAGAATAGGTGGCACAAACACTGCATGACGCTACAGACACCTTGCCGCCTTTAGGTTTGGCGCCAATGAGCCGATAAAGAAGAAACGAGACAATCCTCGGCCCCAACCAGACACATACAATTCGACTCATGACAACACTTATGGATCAGACCACCCATCAAGCGCTCCTCGACAATCGCAATATCCTGGTCGTCGATGACGAAGAGCCGATCCGACGCCTCCTCGCGTATCTTCTCCAATCCCATGGCTACCGGGTAGAAGGCGCCGGAGACGCACGGGAGGCTCGGCAGAAGCTCGGAGAGCAAGCCTTTGCCTTGATGCTCTGCGACGTCAATATGCCTGGAGAATCCGGGATGGACCTTGTGCGCCACATTATTACAGAACATAAGCATACGGCCGCGATCATGGTCACCGGACTCGACAGCTCAGTCCTCGCTAATGCGGCGCTCGAGGTCGGCGCCTTCGGGTATATCGTCAAGCCGTTTGAATCCAACGAAGTACTGATCGACGTCGCGAACGCGCTCCGCCGTCGCCGGCTCGAAATGGAAAATCGCCTCCATCGCGAAAACCTCGAGGACATCGTCCGCACGAGAACCCTTGCGCTACAGCAAGCATTGGACTGGTTGGAACGCACAGAAAAAGAGCTGCGCCTGTCGCGGGAAGAGACCATTCAGCGACTCGCCATTGCCGCGGAATTCAGAGACAATGCCACCGCCAAACACATCCAGCGCATGAGTCATTATTGTGAATTGCTCGCACGCAAGGCCGGGCTCTCTCCCGATCGATGTGACTTGATTCGAACGGCCAGCCCGATGCACGACATCGGCAAGATCGGCACACCGGATCATGTGCTCTTGAAGCCCGGAAAGTTCACGCAGGAGGAATTCGGCGTGATCGCACAGCATGCAGAGATCGGCTACCGGATTCTGAGCGGGTCGGATGCTGAACTGCTGAAAGTTGCCGCGGTGATTGCCTATACCCATCATGAGCGTTTCGATGGCACCGGCTATCCACGAGGCTTAAAGGGTGAAACCATTCCGATTGAAGGCCGCATCGCGGCCATCGCCGACGCCTTTGATGCGCTCACAACACAGCGTGTCTACAAACCGGCCTTTGGGCTTAGCCACGCGATTGAACTCATGCTCAAACATCGAAGCGAACACTTCGATCCAGAGCTATTGGACGTCTTCGTCGCCTCGGGTGACGAATTGGCGAGGATTCACGAGCAATATGCAGACCGTGTTACTTCGGATCCCCTCAACGAGCTTTGACCCTGCATCAAACCTCTCTCACGCTCGCTTGATTCTTGACGATTCGTTGACCGATGGCGGGTTCACCCCTATACTTTTCTCACTTTCTAGACCATCGTGTCTGTTCCCACGATCGACGCGGGCCAGTGAAGGGATAAAGGGATAGTTGAGTATGCCGAAGAAGCTGACTGCGGTTCGTAAACGTCCGCGAATTCGAAACTGGATCGCCTATCTGTGCGAAGCTCTGGTCACCTCCGGCGCCATGCCCACATGGGAAGCCGCCACGTACCTGACTGAAAACTTGTTCGGTGAAAAACCGAATCCGCGTTTATTGACGCCATCGAACCCGCACGAGGTCACCGCGCAATTGCTGCATCGCCTTTACCAACCGATCGTGGAGGCCGCCTCCAGACACGTCATGCTTCCCTCGGCTTCTGTGGTACACATCTTTACCGACATCAGCCTCACCGGAAACTCGGCCGTTCTCCTCGTCTTATTCCCCGGACATCACAAGCCTCAAAAGCTTCTCATACTCGATGCTGCCAAAGCATGGGACCTTGTGTTCCCAGACGCCGAGTCCTTCAACGCGTGGGCCGAAGAGCGCTACCGACAGCTCGTCAACGCTCTACGGAGCGCGCTGGTGAATGATGATGTAGAGAACAACTTGCTCAAACCAGCAGTCTAGGTTCCTCGCCGTCTGCTCTCATTGGAAACTGGAAATCATCACGCGCTTCCTGACCACCTGTACAGATTCTCATACACACCCACACAGTACCGTTGCTCCGCGATTTCGCGAGAGCATATCCTCCAGATGTGGGTGGCTTTCTCAAGAAAGTTGTACGCAAGGCACGGAGAGAGGGACCCGGTGGCAACGGTATGACCTCGTTGCCACCGGGAATCGCCTTATTGCTCAGGCAAGTAACTTATTTCTTGCTCACCGCTATTTGTGGCGATGCGGTTTCTTGCCAGGGATCGGCCCGATTGGATTCCGTTGTTGCCTGGTAAGCTGGGCCTTATAGCCAGTCGGCAGCTCCTGCACCCAGCCGTTATACACATTGGGAACCGGCATAATCCCCTGCGATCCCTGGCCTCTGTTTCCTGAAATTCTATCGTCTTTGCTGACTTTGTCGTTGGCCAACACCACGGCGCCGACAATTTCCGCGTCATCCACCTTCCCGTTGTTGTCTGGATCGTAGTCCAACACGATCAACCGGTTGGCAAACTTTGGCGTAATATAAGCATAGTACCCCCCGCCTTTCTTCGCTCCAAAGTTCACCCCATGACAACCTGGATCGCAAGGAATAATCCGCACTAGGGTATCAGTGGCCGTATCCACGATGGAAATGGTCCCGCCTAAGGTATTCCCCGTGATGGCAAATTTTCCGTCAGGACTGACTGGAATCTGTACGGGGAATCCCCCGATCAAACCATCCACACAGGCTTCCGTGCATCCGGTTTTGGGATCATAGCCTTCGAGCAAGTTAATGTCTTTGATCTTCTCTCCTGGCGCATACGGTCCAGCGCCTTTGAAGCCACCCGTGCCGGCATAATTTGTCAACGTCACCGGGCCGTTCATCACGGAGATCGAATGACCCAGATAGTTCGTCACATAGTACTTGCTCGAATCCGGCATAATGCCGCTCGCGATAGACACTGCTCCGGTGTCTTGCTTTGAAAGGACCTGGCCCGTCGTCAGGCCGGTGAACTCGTACAGTGTCGAATCAGCCGAATTGGAGTTGGGAGTGACCATGTGCTTGCCGTCGAACCCCATCCAATGGGCATGCGGCTGCGTTTGCTTGGTCGGATTGCCGGAGTCTTGCATCGAGATGAGACGATTGATCTGTAGCGTGCCGTTCGGCATCCGGTTCAGTTCCAGCACTCCATCATCACCGTTGCACCCCGTATGCACTTGCTGTGTATCGACCCGAGTCATCACATGGGCCGGATCATGACATTGGATGCCTTTGCTCGTGACTTCCGGTCCATTCACGAGATCAATCTCCTGGATGAGCTTTCCATTATGACGATCGATCACGTATAGGCTATTGCCATGCCACTCGGTCTGATAGATTTCTTTTTGATCGTGGCTTGGCCAGAAGTTATGTCCGTTATTCATCTTCTGCTCAGGTAATGCGATTTTACGCTTCACATTCCAGCTCCTAGCCGATACGACGGTCATGGTGCCGGGGAAGTTCGGCCCTTTGCCCTCAGTCAACTCGAATTGAGTGTCGACCCAGATTTCTCCAATCCCCTTGATGTGCGGCTTCTTCTGCGCCTGAATCGTTTCGCCATCGAATGTCGCCTGGAGCGCTGCCTTCAAATCGGGTACAACGGCGCCGCCGGTGACGACCACAGGAACGGCAGGATAGTCCGGCTTATATGGTTGCCCTACCTTGGTGTAGTCTTTCCAATTCGCCGGGTTGGTGACGATGAAAAATGCGCGCAGGGCCCGCAGCCCAAGATTGGAGTTGCTATCGAAGGTGAGGTTGGCAGGATCCATGACTTCTCGTTTGACCAGCAGCGTAAGCTGCTCGCCGATGTCAAACGCTGGGTCACCGTTCGCCGTCTTGGTCGTTGGATCGTCCACGATGACTGCCCCAAGCATGTAGGGATGGAGCTTGCACACATAGACATACAAGCCTGGAGTCGTCAGCGTGACGGAATGATTATTCTGATTCGCACTGTCCTGGTCGATCCTCTCACTTGCTAAGGCATTGGATGGCCAGATCAAGCTCGTCACCGTGTGCTTGCTTTCGGCGACTTTGACGCCGCCGATGTCTTGCAAGAAGTTAATTTGGGTGCCAGGTGGAACAATGGCCAAGGAACGGGTCCCGGCAATCTCTACCCCGGTATCGAAGAAATGCCCTGGTATGTCGGTCACCTTAAAATTGACCGGGTCGGCCGCGAATGCCGGATTGGCCGTGCTGAACATCAATCCAGCAATCAGCGGTAGCGCGCGAACATACTTCATTCTGACCTCCTGTAAAATTGACCCTCTGCCTCAAAACCGCTCCAACGAAGCCAGTCAGACAGAGAAAGACTGGCCCATGACAAAACCTCGTTACTTCTCCTCCTGCTCCTCCTCGCTTGCCCAGGCCTGTTCAGCAATCGCCGTAGCCCTGGCCCGCACAGCGGGATCTTCATCCTCCATCGCCTCAAACACTGGATCGAGTGGCACAGGACCGCCTTTGGCATTCCAGTGATTCAGAGCCTGGTAGCGCACGCGCGCATCCGGGGAGGCCAGATCCTGGGCCACATCATCTGGAAGAGAGGGGTCCGCTGACTTATTGCGGTTCTCACTCTGTGCAGATGTCGCACTCCGGAACTCCGACTCTTCAAGTATGGTCTTCTGCGTGGTCACGCTCGCTGTTGGCAATACATCCAGCGTCCGCATGGCGTGGACTTCGTGGGGGATCGCTCGTGACTGGATCTGGGCACCTGTTCTCTCATCGGATCCAGCCGACCCGCATCCCCAGGAAGCAATCAAGAGAACCACACTGGCAATTCCTATAGAGCGGCACGTGTCGTCATGCATATGGCTGCGGCTGATGGCATGCTAGTTTCGTTCCCTGGATACTCGTCTCTGCGCTGCCTCGACTAAGAGCACGCCTGCCTCTATTTCCATTCATAATGGGCTGATGAGCCCTACTTCGGATCTACCAGACATCGTCCTGGACAAGGAAAGAGTATCGAGATAGATGCAGTATCCAATTAGATTCACGTACTACTCAGCGCCCATTCTCTCGTTGTGCAAAATAACTGGCTGCGTCTTCTTTTCTTGAGACATTCAACCGCTTGTAAATTATCCGAAGTCGAGCTAACAGGACCTTAGATGTGACGTTCAGTCGATGCGCGATCTCCTGGTTGCTCCTACCCGCTGCAATGAGCGCAAGCACTCGATTATCGAATTCTGAGCAATCGTCCATTTTCTTGCGTTGCACAGGCCGCGTTTTATCTCGAATCCATTCGAAGATCTCCTGGGTCAATTGCGGGTCCATGATGGCTTGTCCGGCAGCGACAATCTCGATCGCTTTCGCCACCGCATCACCCGACGCTCTCTTCAGTAGGTACCCCTGCGCCCCGGCAAGAATCGCGGACCTGAGAAGACGCTTGTCGTCATTGGCGGTAAAGAAAAGGACGGCGAGGCGCGGGTAGGTCTTGCGAATGCTCCGACATATCTCAACACCGCTCGCGCACCCTACTTCGGTATCCAGGACAACAACATCGGGCTGACACGTTCGCAATAATGCACCTGCTTCACTCTGGGTATCTGCGGCGCCGACCACAACAAGGCGGCTGCTCATGGAGAGCGTCGCCTTAAGCCTTTGAAGAACAAGATCCGAGTGACCAACCAACAACACGCGCGCCTGTTGTCGAATTTCTCGTGACTGCTCCACGCGCTCCTCACTGTTCGGCGAACGCACCTCGTTCAATGGCCAAGACTGTTGGCCACTGCGAGTTCCATTCCTAAAACAGAGCTGACCGCAGGGAAAACACCGCCACGGTAAGCTAACGACAGAGTGAGAAATGTCTGTAGAAACTCCGTTGAGTCCGTGGTCATTCGCGCCGAGCCGAGTCATTCACGCGGAGATGTATCCAATTCGATCCTGTATCCATTTTGATTCAGATCGAGGAGTGGGCGCACCATACTGATTCCTAAGTGTTGCTACCCTATGCGGCTTGACGTACATTTGCCAGCCTTGATTTCTTATTGCCGCCAGTTTGTTTGATTTATCTCGACCGCGCATGGGCACAAGGACCACGCCGATTATCTCGATGAAGTCGTTCCGCATATCGATGAGATGGGGTATCGGCGTTGTCTTGGCTGCCTGTTGGTTGAGTGACCCGTTCTGGGCCTGGGCCGAACCTTCATTTCCCATCCCTCGAACATCCTCGGCGATGGAACAGCAGATCCAGGAAGAAGCACTCTATTTGAAGGAAGAGACCGTCAGCATCGCGAGCCGGTACGAACAACCGATTTCCCGCGCCCCATCCGACGTGTATGTGATCACCGACGAAGACATCCGTAACTCAGGAGCAACGGATATTCCTACTTTATTACGGCAAGTCCCAGGCATGGAAGTGATGCAAATGAATGCCGTTGATTTCAATGTCAGCGTGCGTGGCAATAATCAATTAGCAGCAAATAAGCTCCTGATTATGATTGATGGTCGCTCCATCTATCTTGACCAGGCCGGTCTTGTCATTTGGAAACTGCTGCCGGTCTCCTTATCTGAAATCAAACAGATCGAAGTCCTCAAAGGGCCGGCGTCAGCCGTCTACGGCTTTAATGCTTTCGACGGAGTCGTGAACATTATCACGAAATCTCCCGAGGAGATAAAAGGAACCACGCTGCAAGTGGCAGGTGGTGAATTGGGAACACTTCTTACCACCGGAGTCCATGCCGGGACCATAGGCAACTGGGGCTATCGCGTGTCAGGCGGGCATGAGCAAACTCAGCGATGGTCGGATCGTGACGCACCGGCACTCCATGGCCAACGCATTGGCGGTATGGCTGATTATCGCTTGTTAGGTGATGGAACGATCAGGGTCGAAGCAGGTTTCGGCAGATCGAATCCGTACGATGGCTTCACGAACTCGATTTCCACTGGAGTCAATCATTTTTCACAGGCCTATGCATCAGTTGGTTACGAACAAAACGGACTGTTGGTTCGTGGTTGGTGGAATGGGCACTTCGCTGAAACGACCCCTCGCATACATCCTCCCCTGCTCCCGTTGATGAATTTAACTGATCGCTTTGGACGAATGGACCAGAACCATTCCCTGAATAGTTATGACTTTGAAACGCGGTACCGATTCAGTCCACTTGAGACACTCAGCTTCAACATTGGCGCCAACTATCGTCGCATTATTCATTCATCCAACTTCCTCAGCACTCGGACAACGGAGGACCGCCTCGGCCTCTATGCCCAAGGGGACTGGGAAGTACTTCCCTCGCTAGAGATAATCGCTGGACTGCGCTATGACCTCGATACCTTCATCACACCAACTATGTCTCCTCGTGGCGCTCTCGTGTACCATATAACTCCAAACCATGCGTTTCGGTTCTCCAGTTCGTTCGCTCACCGTCCCCCGACCACCACTGAGGTCGGCCTTAGCATTTTGAACCCATTAACGCTTCCCGGCTCACCCCCCTTAGCCTCCATCGTCCTAGGATCAACCGATATCAAACCTGAGCAAATCATTTCATATGAATTGGGTTACCAAGGCTGGTGGTGGGGCCACCGGCTGCGCACCCGAATCGCCGGGTTCTATAACCACATTTCCGATCTCATCGCCTTTCGCAGCCCATCTGGCGACCCGTTGGGTACAGTACGCCCGATTAACGGAGGTTTGGCCGATGTATACGGAGGGGAAGCAGGCGTGGAAGTTCTGATGACCCCGTGGCTTTCAGGCTTTGTCAACTATGCGTATCAGGACGCCGGGCAAACATTCAGTGGCTTCAGTCGGCGAGGGTTTCCACACCACAAGATAAATACAGGGCTCAGGCTGACCTGGCACCCATTCAGAGGGGAGATGCTCTATCATCACGTCGGCGATGCATCCTACCCATTGGCCGATGCCTTCACGAATTTGGCCACTTTCTTTCCAGCCGGGACCGTTCTACCTCAAGAACATGTCCCCAGCTATAACTTACTCAACATCCGACTCGGCTACCTTTTGTGGCAACAACAGGCCGCTGATTACGTACGGGAAGCCGAGCTAGCGATTTCAGTCTTCAACGCCTTGAACGACGTGCACCGAGAGCATCCTCTCGGCGATCTACTTGGGACGAGGGTGATGGGTTGGCTGACTGTGAGACTCTGATCCATTCTCCTACAACAAAACCTGCGGCCCAATAATTGCTTCCCATACCACCCATGCAGGAGGAAGAGTTTCTTACCCTCTTCCATTACTGGCGTCGTTGGCAACGGATATAGGTATCGGCTATGATTCTTAACTAGTCGATTGAATTTGGATGCCTTATGTGGCTGGTTTCAGCTCTCCTCGTTCTGCTCTCCTTCACAACCCTCTGGAACCGGGTTGAGGCAGCGGAAATTGCCATCCTCAAATCGGCCGACCTGCCGTACTACAACCAGGCAATCCTAGGATTTAAAGCAGGTCTCCCACCGATGATGAAGGTGAAAGAATACAACCTTGACAGTCAGCTCACACGAGGCCGAGAGATCGGCAAGTCCTTGCGAGCCTCACCACCCGACCTTGTCTTAGCTGTCGGGCTCAAAGCGGCCATTGCTGCCAAGCTGGAAATCTTCGACACGCCGGTTGTGTTCTGTATGGTATTGAATCCTGACGCGCACGGTTTGCGCACGTCCAACATGACTGGGATCGCCGTTCGGGCGCCACCGGTGACTCAGCTTTCAGCACTTCACTCTCTCATGCCGAATCGGCAGCGCATCGGCGTGCTGTACGATGAGGAACAAACGGGGGCTTTTGTACAAGAGGCGATCAAAGTCGCGACCCAGCAAGGCCTTGAACTCGTATCGCTCACGGTCCGTGGCCAAGAAGACATCCCTCGTGCGGTCTCTCGGTTACTGCCCAAGATCGACGTCTTGTGGCTGATTCAAGACCAGGTGGTTGTCTCTGAATCATCTATCCCTTTCCTCTTGGAATCGACCTTGAATGCCAAAGTGCCCATCTTTACCTTTTCGTCCACATTAGTTCAGCGGGGAGCGCTCGGCGCATTGGTCTTGGATCCTTGGGCTGTGGGACAGCAAGCAGCCAGGCTTTCACTCGCACGCCTCCGAGATGCCAATACATCGGCGAGCACGATTGAAGCGCCGGAACACTCGCAATGGGCGCTAAACCTACGATCCGCAGAGTATTTACGCATTGAGTTGAGTCCTGAACAAATTCGATTGGCCGGCCACATCTTTGGTGTATCAGGGCCCATAGCGCAAAAGCCCGATGCGGCTGATCTCATCCCTTAGTCTCGCGAACGATGACTACTCTTGGCACACTGACCCCTCATCGGTTATCGATGACGCTCCATGCCAAGCTCGTGTTCTGTACGGCGATTATCCTAATCATTGCATGCCTCCTCCTCGGTTGGCTGTTCATTCAACAACAGGTACGATCAACGGCCGAGAGCTCGGTGCAGAGCGGTACACTCCTCGCGCAACATCTGGCACACATGGGACGATCCAGTATCGTGCAGGGGGACATTCCTCGGCTGAACCAGCTTATTCAGGAGATTCTCGCCGTCAATCCAGTGGCGTATGTTGCGGTCATCTCTCCAAACGGGGAGCTGCAAACCGGGTTTGGGAAAGGTGCGTGGGAAGGCCAATTCTCCCAGCAAGCAACTGGCCAACGACAATTTTCCGCAACGATATTGTTACTGCCACAGCACCGTACTGGTGTCACGAGCGAGCCACTCATCAGTGCCATCGACCTGAATACTGGGGGACCCGTTCTCCGACCGAAACTCGAATTGACGCCAGGAGAACTCATGAGTCTCGTGGGAGGCGCCGAGCTCCCCATCTTTTATGACATTACTGTTCACGTCCCACCCTACGCACTGGTGCCGCGTTGGGATCCTGCGCTCCAGCTCACGCTTGAAGAACGATTGGATGGACCTGAAGAAAACATGGCGCATACGCCTCCGGCACAAACTCTGGTGCAGATTGGGTTATCGACATCTCGTCTTCAGCATGGTCTGCGAAAACTGTTGTGGCAAGCGGTGATGATTACACTAACTACCCTGGCAGGTGGGTTGTGTATCGCGGTCTTCTTGGCTCGCCGCATGACTATTCCGCTACAAGGCCTCACTCTCGCAGCCACGAAACTCGCCGGTGGAGAAGCGGTACCAGCCTTGGATATACGGACCCGCGATGAGATCGGCACGCTCACAGGAGTCTTCAACAACATGGCCACAAGGTTGCACGCCCGTGAGCGGGAGTTGCGTGAGTTGGCCCATACCCTTGAAGACCGCGTGAAGGCCCGAACTGAGGAGCTCGCTGCGGCCAACGCCCGATTACAAGAAATCGATCGTCGTAAATCCATTTTCGTCTCCACGGCCTCGCACGAACTCCGGACGCCGCTGACCTCGATGAAAGTCCATGTGGCCAACCTGCGCGATGGGATTGATGGAGCCGTCTCGGACGAGCAACGACGATCACTCGCGCGTGTCGAGGCCAACCTCTCACGCCTTCAGCTCCTCATCGATGACCTTCTGGATCTGTCACAGATTGAGATGGGACAAACTGCCATGCATATGAAACCGGTTGCAGTCGGCACTGTGATCGCCAAGGCCGTCGAAGATGTCTACCCCATGGCTTCCGAACGTCGGGTGAACGTCGTGATCACGCTGGCATCCGATCTTCCCGAGGTATCAGCTGACCCTGACAAGTTGCACCAGATTACGTTGAACCTCCTCCACAATGCGGTGAAGTTCACACGTTCGGACACGAGGGTCGACGTCTCAGCCGCTCCGTTGTCGGACGGCACTGTCCAGATTTCGGTGTCGGACGCAGGACCTGGCATTACTCTTGAGGATACAGAAAAAATCTTTCAGCCCTTCTATCGAGTACGCGCCACAGGACAGAAATCAAAGGGGGCGGGCCTGGGACTAGCGATCGCCAAGGTGCTCGTCGAACTGCATCATGGCCGGCTATGGGTCGAGACCGAGCCTGGATATGGTAGCCGCTTTTCGTTCACGCTGCACTCGATTCAAACGAGAAGACCTGCTCCGGCACAGGCTCTCCCGCTGATCTCCCCCTACTCTCATACGGTCCGATAGTACCCACTGACTGAAATAGCACAACAATAGATCGAAGGCTGCCAGCATGCTCGTGTCAGCCTACATCAAGGACGGCTTCGTTGATACGCCTCTCTGCTTGATGAGTCTCGTGAGGTAGGTTCGCTGCAGACCGAGTAACTCGGCTGCCTTCGTTTGGTTCCATCCTGCTCGGCGTAGCGCCTCTTGGAGGATCTTCCGGCTGTAGGCCTCCATCACCGCATGATAGTTCAGACTAGATTCTTCCGATACCTCGGTCTCGAACGGCAACTTCCGCTGAACTTTAATCCCGAGATGTTCGGGTTCGATACAGTCACCGGGACAGAGTACGGTAGCCCGAGCCAACACATTTTCCAACTCGCGCACGTTTCCAGGC
>CABVRV010000074.1 GCA_902500755.1 uncultured Nitrospira sp. | reverse complement strand
GCGAGAGGTCATGACCTCCCGCGACGGTCGAACGGACGCGACGAGCGATTCCAACTCTTGCCATTGTCCGGTCGCATCGCAATGCGAACTATACCGGTGCCAGCTATGAGAACGAAGGGCAACAAGATTCTTATTAGTTGCTTCGGTAATCGTCGTCCAGCAAGTCCTCGGACTTCCCGATCAGCTCGTCCCTGTCGTCATCGGCGTCGAGATCCAACTCTTCCTGGACCTCGTCCTCATCAATCTCATCTTCCATCTCTAATTCGTCGCCGACCATCTCATCTTCTTCGAGATCGGCGTCCTCAGGCTCAGCAGCCACGGCCGGCTTGGCCGCCATCGACTTGCGCGGAGCAACATCCTCCACCGGAGATACGACTTTTTTAACGGGTGCGCTCGTTCGGCGAGCCCGGGGAATAGCCTTCTTGGTGGGTTTCCCAACCGCTTTTTTGACGGATTTTTTCTTTGCCGCCGGCTTAGACTTCTTGACCGTCACACGCTTTTTCAAGGTTTTCTTTGCCGCTTTTTTCTTCGATGATGGTGCGGCTTTCTTTTTGCGTGACGACGTCTTGGTGACGACCTTTTTCTTCTTGTTCGCCATTCCGATTCCTCCTCTTCGTTTCAGCGCGGCGTAACGGCCTCCATCTAGCATGAACGAACAGCCTCTTGCAACCACCTTGATCTTCTTTTTGAACGACCGAATATTTTCATACTGCTTAGCATCCAAAACATCTCGACTACTCAACAGCCAGTGTGGTTTTTGGTTCAAACACCGGAGAAGGCCTCCCACCTCTTCGACTCCATGCCATGCTAAGATGAAACGCGAAAACGGCAGAATCCTTTACCTGCTTTTTGAATCTTATGATCAAACGCCTTGTTCGATCGAATGGTAACTTCGTGAGCCGGATACTCATCATCCTGATTGCCGTATGGATCGGAATCGGTTCAAGCGGCTTGGCGTTGGACACATCCCTGCCGACACGGATCATGATGGAGGACGGGTCACCCTACTATGTTCCCATCGCTCCAACGGTCGTGAGTCACACCCCTATTCGCTGGGACAATCCGACACCGACCCATCACACGGTTACCCACAGCGGCTGCACGGAGGAGGGGAACTCATGCTTGTTCGATTCTGGAGCGGTGTCTCCCGGATCATCATTCAGCGTACTCGGCTTGCCGGCTGGCCGGTACAGCTACCACTGCCGGATCCATCCCATCATGCGAGGCCAGCTGATCGTCACCGATAGTCCATCACCACCTTCCCAACTATAAGTGCCTTCACATGGCTATCTTGCAGGATAGTCAATTGGTCCTGTAGTCTGCCGACGTCTGACACAGAAAGTCCCCCATTACCATGAAACCTGCTGCCGCCATCCACGAGCCCCATGACTTAACGGGTGAGACCCTAGGCCTCCTAGCTTGGCACATCCCTGACCTCGTTGCCTATCAACACGGCACAGACGAATGGTGGTTGGCCCCGCTCGATGACAACCTGCCACTCATACGGTTGAATCGCACTGGTTTGGATCTACTCAAGGCCATGACCGGCCACACAACGGTCGGCACACTCCTTGACCAATATGGCACGAAGATCTGCGGACCGGATGGGCAACCAG
Organism: uncultured Nitrospira sp.; assembly: GCA_902500755.1. GTDB lineage: Bacteria > Nitrospirota > Nitrospiria > Nitrospirales > Nitrospiraceae > Nitrospira_D. The sequence continues at coordinate 15,205 of CABVRV010000074.1, read as the reverse complement.
GCGAGTGGCACCTTGCTCGATGGGCGACTCCCAACTATTCACTTTGCTATTACGGGACTGCGCCACCAGGCGGCCACCGGCACAAAGCCAAGTGGGATATCCTGCTGCAGCAAGTCCGCGAAGGCTGGTCCGGACAAGAGGGATTTGAGGGTGAGGAACATCTGGAAGCATTCCACCTACACGATCTAGCCCAATGCGAAGGAGATGACCGTCACTTTGACCTGATTGAAACCACGGTCTCTCACTTATTCCGTGAGCCGAGCGAAGCCCTGACCGGTTTGACCTACGGGCAGCTCCTCATGCGGCAACTCCGACGACTAGGCTGGTTCAACCCCAAACCAAAGGTCTTGCTGGAAATCGGCGGAGGCCTGGGTTACGTCGCACAGGAACTGGGCAAGGGCCTACTCCCCTTCGAAAAACAGGGGATCACCTATTTGTCGCTCGACATCACAGAACCGTTTCTGAAGCTCCAAGTCTCTCGAGCCAAGGCCGGTGGATGGAAGGTCACCGGGACCAGGGCAAACGCCGAATCGCTTCCCTTGGCCGATCATTCCGTTGATCTGGTCATCGATAATGAGAATATGGCAGACATGACGCCGGTGCAATTGAGCAGAAACGAGCTCACATCCGGAGTTGGAGACACACCACAACATCAAGAGGCCCTGGATTGGATCAGACGGCTCCGTTTGCCGATCGAGGCTGACCCCCCGGAATCCGTCATCTTTAACTTGGGGCCGATTCGCTTTGTTGCCGAATTGTGGCGGGTCCTCAAACCGGGCGGCCGCGCCTTTCTGACCGAGTTCGGCATCGAGCAAGGATGGCCGGCGCCAGTGAAGTTGCCGGGGCATACCGAATACGAAGTGCAGTACAGTCACCTTCGCCAAGCCGTCCGCTGGCTCGGTTTTCAAGAACGGTATCTGTCCCTTCCGCAGTTTCTGGGGCTCAAGCCGGACACGAAAGTCCTCTGTACCGGCGCAGCATACACCATCCAACGATTCTGTCAGGCCATCAATCGACCCTTTGCCGTGCGTGCCTACACGGAGAAGGAATTACAGCAGGCTTTAGGCGAGATGCTCCCCAAATTCCAAGGCCTCCACTACCACGACCTTGCCGATCCAGCTTGGTTCGGACTTCAAGATTTCAAGGTACTGTTGCTGGAGAAACCAGGCGGCGCGCCGAAAGCGCAATTCACCGAGAACAAGGGCTATCGGTGGTATTCACAGAAGTAGAGGCTTGAGGGTAGCCTGGCTAGTTCCCGTGCTCGCCAACCGCGCTGCTTAGAGGCAGAACTTTGGAGAGTTACTTCGCGGTTAAGCCGAGGTGTTCCTCGATGGTGCGGGCCCGCTGTTCAAGACGTTCAACTCGATCCTGAATCTGCCCCGTAAGACAGCCTAATGAGTGCACGGGTTTCGCTGAACTGTTCGTCAACATGCGCTCGATCATCTGCATGACGCCGATCGAGGCGCATCTGAAATCCGGCGGCAACGAGCTGAAGTTCATGTCGGAGAGCTTCACTAAGAACACCTGTGTGTCGTTTGCTATCAGCAATCTCAGCACGAAGGGATTCAGTGGCAGCACCAACAATCTGCTGAATTTGTGCGAGCGATTCTTGATCCATATCAGCCCGTCAAAAGTAGGCATGTCAAGGTTGACATGCAAGGGGAGTCAACACCCAAGCAATCAGGAGATCGCCGTTATCTCGATTCCACCTCCTCTGACTTCTGGTGCTTGCCAAAGTAGGCCAAGAGGCCTTCTTCAACACACGCCAGCAACACATCCATTTCAAGGTTTGACTCAACGACTTTGCTTCCCTTTCTTGAGTAATTGCTGCCACTACAGGCCATTAACACCAACTCTGCTTCATGCACAAATTTACTGCGCTCCTCGTAAAGAAACTCGGCCACTCTCTTAACCGAATCGAGCGGTTTCCCCTCAACTTTGATTGCGTTGCGGAGCGCTTTCTGACTCAAGACAGGCAGATTCTCAAAGAATGCCTTGCAGCGACGAATAGAGCCGTATTTGGACTTGTATCTGTCATTAAGTTTAGATAGGGCAACTCCATCATTAATCGGAAACACTGAACCATCAGCTTCACTGCTCAACCAGCCATAGAAATCCTTGTACTGTTGGTCAGATAGACTTTCAATCAGCGCAAAGATCGCTACAAACTTAAAAGAATTGGTCAAATAGTTGATCACAGGATTCGAACGTTCAACAGATACATGCCAATCCCCTCTCTTCACAAAAAACAGGTAAAAAGTGGCTGCGCGGAGAAATTCGTCCTTTACTGCCGAGCTGTTGAGCGATGAATAGAACTTTTCAAAACCCTCACGACTGCCAAAGCGCGATGTTAGTGCAAGATATGCATCTTCTTTGTATATCTCTTCATCAGCGAGATATCGCAACCTTTTGTTTCGCTTCCTCGTTGCCAGATCGATCACAACTCCTTCGCGTAGTCCTAGATCACTTACCAAGCATTCCTCTTGACTCAACGTCTCCATGATCGTTCGGATGATGATCGCACCGGCGGCGATGACTTCTTCTCGGTTGTTCTCCAACCCCGGCAATCCGACTCGCTCAGCCTTTGTTCTGTTCAGCAGCGTGTGCTCAAGTTCTTGGATGGTTTCGAGCCTTAGAGTGTAGTTGTGGATTCGAGCCGGCTCATAGGTAGGGAGCTTCTGCGCCATGGCGGCTAGGCTGGTGATCGTTCCAGCTGTGCCAATGAATGTGGCTTGCCGATAGTCCCCTATGTCAGCCATGGCCGCTTTAGTTTCTCGACTCACCCACTCGCGCGCCTGATGGATTTCCTCATCTGTCGGAGGATCGTGATGCAAAATCCTCTCGCAGAGGCGGACGACTCCGATGTCGATCGAACGAGTAATTGGCTTCTGTCCTGGTCGATCGAGAATGAACTCGGTACTCCCGCCGCCAATATCAAGGGCGAGGACATCGCTAACACTGGCCGACAATCCGGAACGGATGCCAAGCAACGTGAGCCGCGCTTCCTCGGCTCCAGTGATAACTTCAACGTTTAGATCTGTTTCGAAGACCACACGCATTAGAAACTCGTCGCGATTCTCAGCATCACGCACGGCGCTGGTGGCCACCGCTATGCAGGCACTTACGTGGTGGTCATCTATAACTTTTCCCCACTCACGTAAACACTGGATGACTCGATCCATTGCGGCCGAACTCAGTTGTTTGGTCTGATCGACCCCTTCACCCAATCGAAGGATGCGTCGATCAGATCGAAGTTCTTTGAGTGGTTGTCCAGGGATCAGGTCTGCTATCAGCAAGCGACAGGTGAGCGTGCCGATATCGATACCGGCGAATCGGCGCATGTGCTGGAGCGGTTCGGTCACTGCTCGTTCCGGATCTGATTCATTTCCGCTTCTAGCTTTTTCTGCGACTCCTTGAGTTCATCAACCTGTTTGACGAGACGCACGATCTCGGCATCGTAGACGACTCGCTCCGCTGTTTCGCCCCGTTCTTTCATATCGACCGCCCGCTCGCCGATGTCCTTATACAGATCGGAAAGTTGCTGTTCGAGTTTGCGAAGTTCCAACCGCATGCGGAGTAACTCTGTCTCTTCCAAAGCACGTCCTGCCGCATGGACGGTCCCCAGGCGCAACGTCGCGATCCCAGCGCGCAAGTCATCTTTCAATCGTTGAAAGAAACCCATACGAACTCCAGGCTGACAAGGTAACAGGTCTCAAGCTGACGAGCCGAAATACCATCGTGTCAGCCTTCCGGCGATTTCAACTGATTGAACCCAGCTCCAGCTTTTTCTCCCACTTACGGAGCATGGCCTCACGCAACCCCTGGTGGGCCTGATCCTTCAAGCCCGGATCAGATTTTAGAAGCGAAAAGGCCTCCTGTCTGGCCTGCTGCAACAGATCCCCGTCTCGCACCAAATTCGCCACACGAAACTCCGGCATGCCCCACTGGCGTAAGCCGAAAAATTCCCCTGGTCCTCTGATACGCAAATCGTCTTCAGCAATGACAAATCCATCATTCGATCGGACGAGTGCCTCCAACCGTTCTTTCGCTGAAGACATAGGCTCCTGATGCTCCTGAGAGTGTTCTCCCCGCTGAGTTTTTCCCTGCTTCATATTCGCCGCCATCAGCAGGCAATACGATTGATGGCTGCTCCGCCCCACACGGCCACGTAATTGGTGGAGCTGCGCGAGACCGAATCGCTCCGCATGCTCGATCATGATGATGGTCGCATTCGGCACATCAACCCCAACTTCGACGACGGTCGTAGCCACCAAGAGCTGGATGGATCCGGCCTTGAAGTCGTTCATCACGGCCTCTTTTTCAGTGGCCTTCATCCGTCCGTGCAGGAGACCGACGCGGAATTCTGAAAATTCTCCATTCTGTAACCGTTCGGCACCCTGAAGCGCGGCTTGGAGGTCGGTCTTTTCCGATTCCTCCACGAGTGGATAGATGACATAGGCCTGCTTCTTGTTGCGCAGTTCATCACGGACGATCTGATAGGCCCGGCGCCGTTGTCCCTCATTGAAGAGAAATGTGCGCACCGGCTTTCGGCCAGGTGGTAGCACATCGATGACTGATACATCCAGATCACCATACACCGTCATCGCGAGCGTTCGGGGAATTGGCGTGGCCGTCAATACGAGAACGTCCGGCTTATAGCCCTTGTCGATCAACGTCTTCCGTTGTAACACTCCGAACTTGTGTTGCTCATCAACGACGGCTAAGCCTAAGCTCTTAAATTTTACACTGCGCTGAATAAGCGCATGAGTACCGATCGCCACCTGAACTTGACCGGTCGCCAGTTGCTCAATCTGTGCCTTCTTCACCGACGCCTTTTCTCCTCCACGTACGAGGATTGCCTGCAACCCCAAGGCCTGGAGTGTTCCAGAAAGGTTTCGGTAATGTTGTTCGGCAAGAATTTCGGTCGGCGCCATCAGCGCCGCCTGGTAGCCTGAGCCACAGGCCATCACGATGGCATGGAGCGCGACCGCCGTTTTCCCAGACCCCACGTCTCCCTGCACAAGGCGATTCATGGGCCGTGACGAGATCATATCCCGAAATATTTCGCGAAGGACCACATCCTGCGCCGTCGTCAGGCAAAATGGTAAGAGGCGGCCAAGTTTCCCCAAAAGCGGTGTCCTGGGGTTGAACCGCAGTTCCTTCGGTTCCTCGTGTACTGAGCGATACCTCGTTGCCAAGGCCAACTGAAGAAGCAGGAGTTCTTCAAATGCTAACCGTCGATGCGCTGGGGTCTTCCCTCGCTCTAGAAGTTGAAGGTCGGTGCCGGTCTTTGGGAAATGGGCATCGTGCAGCGCTTCATGAATCGGAATCAACCGTTGTCGCGCCCGAAGGGGAACAGGCAAATGGTCGTGGAGATCGAGCCCATGCTCCATCAAGAGATTCCTCACCAATACCCGCATCTGACGAGAAGTCCACCCTTTGGTTTCATGATAAATAGGCACAATGCGCCCGACATGGAGCGTCGATTCGTGACCTTCTCCAAGGACCTCATATTGCGCCACATCCATCCTTGGCACCATCCACCCCTGACGACCGGCAATCACGCGCCCGCTCAACATGATACGAGTCCCTACCGACAGCACCTCCTCTAAATAGGGTTGATTGAAAAAGACGACCTGCATCCGCCCAGATTGATCTTCAACACCAAGTTCCAGCACACTCAATCGACGATTCTTGGCCCGTTTGACCTCAGACTTCCCAATCGTCCCACAGATCGACGCAACCATACCTGGCACGAGATTCCCGATCGGTGTCATCACGGACCGATCTTCATAGCGCCAGGGCATGGTCCAGAGCGCATCTTCCACGGTTTCGATACGCAATCGTTGTAGGATATTGGTGCGTTTGGGGCCGACGCCTTTGACGAACCGCACGAGAAAATTCCAGAGAGGAGGCCGCCCCATCGTCTTGACGTCGGAGTCACGGGATGACGATGCGGACGACCCCGAGGGATGGATAGGTTGTTGCTGAGCAGCTGTTCGAAGCACGTTGAGGTGCACCACAGCCGCCTGTAATCGTCGACGTTGCTCCTCACTCGAAAGCGTCGGTTCAAAATCAACGAAGAGGTCCCGCAACGAAAGCAGACGAGCTTCTATGGCTTTCGGATAGCTTGCTTGTTGGAGAACAGACAGGACTTGCGCGGAGACAAACGCGCTGAGGTTCGTCACGGCCTTCAGATGGGCACAATCGTCTCGACTCGCAAACTCAATGGGGCGGGCGATGCGATCCAACCACTCCTGAAGCGACATGAGCAGACTTGATTCAGTGAAAGCCGACATACGGTGGAGGATCGTAGCACAGCCTCTTCGAGTGCTCAACGAGCCGCGAGGCTCGTTGTACAAGAAGTCCGCCGACCATTTTCATTCGTTTGCTTGGTCACCTTTCCCTACGGTGCTACACTCTGCTTTAACTCTCATGTACCGCCGCAACATCACTCATATCTTGATACCACTCGGATTCGGACTTGTCCTGCTAATTGTCTACAACCTATTTTTAAAATCGTCCGGATCGCCACCGCCTACTCAGCTTCCGGAAACCATCGAGTCTGTCGCGCCACCACCGACTCCTCCATCAAACAGGTTATCAGAGGGCGAACCAAAACGCGCTCGGGTCCTTGACCAGAGCGTGATCCCCTCCACTCCGCATGAGGCGCTGCTAGAAGCGATTCGCGATGAAATCGAAAAGCATAACCTTTCGCTGGCTGAGAATAAGTTGAACGCGCTTTCCCCAGCCGTCTTGTCGAGCAGCCAATCCAGACCCTTCGTCGCGATTCTGTGGAACAATCTCGGTTTGCAGCAGGAACGACTCAACGGCACACGAGCGTCCGTCAACGCGTTCAAAAGAGCAGCGGAGCTGGATGACTCGAATCCTGTCATCCTTATGAATCTGGCCCACACCTACTGGGAGCAGCGCGACCGCGCACTCAATGCAGAGTTTCTCACGAAGCTCATGAAGCTGGCCCCGGAAGAACCGTTCCCGCACTTGGCGATGGCCGACCTGTTACAAGAGCAGGATAACCTGGCAGAAGCCGCAAAGCACCTAAGTCAGGCAACCGACAGAGCAAGGCAAGATCCGGCACTTCAGTCTTATCTGGCCGCTGTCACGACGAAGGTTCACCGCACTCAGTCAGTCGAGTCCAAGATGACTGCACGAAACAGCGCTCATTTTGTGGTGAAGTTTGACGGTGCGGAAGACCATGGGATGTGGACCTCGGTACTCGAGATTCTTGAAGACGCCTATCGGGAGATCGGACAAAAGTTCGGGCATTTTCCCTCAAAGCCCATCATGGTTGTCCTCCACACCAAGGATTCGTTTCAGGGGGCGACCGGCAGCCCGGCTTGGGCTGATGGCCTCTATGATCCCTCGCTCGGGCGTATTCAGATTCCCACTCAAGGAGCAACGACTGATGCCAAGTGGCTCGCTAGCGTGCTCCGCCACGAGTACGTGCATGCGCTTCTTCATGATCGCTTAGGGACAAGCACCGGAGCTCTGCCGACCTGGCTCAACGAAGGCTTAGCCATGCAATGGGCTGGAGACACATGGCTCGACCTTGATCAAGCCATGCAAGGAGAGATCAACGTGATTCCCTTGACCTATCTGGAGACTTCCTGGGGTGCACTGCCAGCCGGGACTTCTACCGTGGCCTACTTAGAAGCTAATTCAGCAACCCGGTACATGATCGAACGATGGGGAATGGCTCGCGTCGATGAATTGCTGAATGCGCTTCAAGCAGGCGCTACCGTAGCCAACGCCTTTCAAAACAAACTGTTCATCTCCTACGAACAGTTCCAACGCCAGTGGATCGAGAGCTTTGAACAGAATCGTTCCTAACTTCGAGTGACTCCTATCCAGATTCCTTCCCGATAGATAAAGATGGCCATTAGATCGACTCAACAGGAGCTTCGTTTTCTTGAGGGTGATGAGGCCAAGCTGGAAGTATAGAGGCCCGGTCACTGGACGACTCCGTTGCTCCATCATCTGATTCTAGCCGAGACAATTGATCTTCCCAGAGGACGTTCTGCCCACTGGGATCATACATACGAATTCGGAAATCAAAGGTACGGGAACTTTCTGTGGAAGTCCCATCTGGCTGACTTGACCGACCGATAATAGGTTGTACCCTTGGAATTCGTATATGCGCGGCTGTAAACTCATCTTCCCAAACGGCTAAGCCTGTCGCGGCATCCAGTGCACGCAGCAAGAACACCGGTTGTTCGGCAGGTGGTTGAACAGCTTGCGTCTTTATAACAGTGGCGTGCCGCGGTATCCTATCCGAGATTACTTGCGCCTCTCCCTTTCTGTCAGTCTGCACGAGGTTAAGCCGCCCTTCCCATTGAAACGCCCCGGTATTCGCGTCGTAGACCCGCAACATGAAATTGGAGAGGTCTGTAGCACCCAATCCTACACCGCCGGCGAAAACACGAGGCCCGCGCGTCGATCCGCCACCATCATTCTCCTTGACGGCCAGGTCATAGACTTCGTCGGACAAAATGGCACCTGATTCAGCGTCATACACCTTCACTGCAATCACCGAGACAGGCCCAATTTGGTAACCAAACCCAGCCGCCACAATCATATTGTTTCCAGCATCGACTTCTCCACCCCATGCCGGGCTGTTGGAGCATGAGAGACAGAATCCGACAACCATAAGCCATGTCAGGATGGCCAAACGACCGTAGAACAACCAACTTGCTTTTAGGTCTACATCTTGAACTAAGGTAGGATGTCTCGATGGCAAAACCAAGGTGTAGTGCATGTATCCTCCTCACTAAGGTGAACGCATTCTGGAGGAGGGCACGTTGCTGGTAAATTCCTCGCTGTAGGAAGAGTCCCCCCCAAAGAGGGGCTCCTGGCTTGAGAAGAAAATGATGACTTGAGTCGAGGGGCCTATCTGACTGGTTTGACTTTCACCAAACCATCACCGATGACGTGCCACGGTCCGATTGGCACGTTCTGCCAGCTGCGTTGCGAATGGGAACCGCAACCCTCGCAAGAGGAGCGCCCCACCTTCATGGCCTCTTCACTCTGATACGCAAGGAACCGGACCTGATCGCCGCCTTGGTCAATTCCCACCCGTTCTAGCTTCGATTTTACGGACACACAAAGTCGACATTCCGCGTCATAAACCAAACGGCAGGCCCGCCGAAATAGTTGGCTCGTTGTCGGCGCATCTTGTTTCACGATGCCGATACGCTAACGTCCCATAGCGTCGGTCCCAAGACAGCCGTTGCTGACATTTTCCTCTCCAGGCTATAGTTGCCAAATGAACCGATCCGCTCTGCTGGCTCTGCTTCTTGGCCTACTCGTCATTGAGGGCGGGGTACTTTTCAGCGGGAATAGCCCCTCCACACCACCGAGCTTTGCATGGAGAATGGGCTTTTTCTTTCTCCTGCCTCTTGGGCTCGCAGTCTTAATCTGGCTTGGATTCCGGTGGGCTGCAATGGTGTGCGTAATCTACGCGACGGTTGGATTAGCGATGGATCTGGCAACCATCGTTCAGCTGCCGATACGGGATCTCGACACGGTTCATTCCTTGATCACCAGCGGAATCAGTGGGCTCTTCAACTTCCTTTTGGTTGTGTTCGGCGGACGATGGCTTTTGGACGTCGGCCAGGAGCTGATGCCTCCAAAATCCCATCCTCCCAGTCCTCCGTCTCCTCCTTGATAGGAAGTATCTTGACACCCATAAACCCAGCAGCTTTCAGCCACGTCGCCGTCTCCGAAACAGAGTAGGTGTTACCTCCTTCCGTAAACAATAACATCGATACGGCGAACAAACTCGCCTCCGCCGGATGCAAGCCTTCACGATCATGGAGAAATGCATCTTGGATGATGAGGCGACCACTTGGTGCCAACGCGGAAAAGGCTCGACGAAAGATGGCTTGATTGTCCTCGGGAGAGTAAATGTGCAGGACATTTGAATACCAGATCACATCATAGATACCAGGGATCGGTTCCTTTGAAAAATCCAGCGGCAGATAGGAGAGTCGTCGCCCTGCCCTGTGAGTGCCCGCGATTTCTTTCGCCACTCCAAGCGCAGCCTCTCGATCACAGACGGTGGCGCGAAGCGTTGGGTGCTTTTCGAGAAAGGCCATTGCATAGGTGCCAGGTCCTCCACCGAGATCCAGCAGCGTCCTGGCACGACCCAGGCGAACCTGCGCTGCAATCGCCGGGGCGATCTCTCTAGTCCGGTGGTGCATGGCCCAGGTGAATTGTCGACGGTAGTCGGGGCCGTCAGGAATATCATGGTCGATCGGTAGTCCACTCCGCACAGACTCCAATAGCCGCACCCAATCTGCCCAATGGGTACGGATGAGGTTCAGATAGCCGCCGCGATATGTGCGATGGTTCCCATTCAACGCGGTTGCGCCCAACCGACTGTTCTTATAGATAGGCCCTTTTTTTTGCAGTACCCCGGCCGCCGCAAGATTGCGACAGAGAATACCCAACCCCCGTTCACTCACCTTGAGTTCCTTAGAGAGATCGGCGACCGTCCACGATCGGTCTCCGACAGTCGTAAAGAGGTCAAGCTCCAGAGCAGCTAACAACACACGGGGCAATCGATAGGCTGATATGGCATCACGGAACTCGTCGAATGTCGTGATACGCGGATTCACGATGCCCTTCCGATTTCTCGGCAGCACCAACGGAGGAGGTCCTCAAGTTTTGGGCGATTCTGAAGATCGACCGTCCTGGAAAATGTGACCGCTACAAAGTCGTCGGTCGTCTCGGTCTCCTCGACAAACCCGGATTGGAGCAGTAGTGTTCGATACTTGTTGACTGCCGGCTGGAGGAAATACTTGACCTGCTTTGCGACTTCATCGGTTCCCAAATCCTCAGGCGTCCCATCCGACATCAGCGCCATGACATCTTCCATGGCGACGCCATACTGGCACACAACCTTGCCTTCCGGTCTGACTTCCAAAAGCCAGCCGTCCTTTCCTAAATCCATGACGAGCGGTCCGTTGGGTTCCAATTCGTAGAATCCCGGGAAAGATCGAATCAATTCATGGCGAAGTTGCCTCCAAGCAGAAGAGACTGCCTCAGTCATGCGGACCTTCCTTGACGAGCCTGCAGCGGACATTGTTCGACGAGACGGGCGCGCAACCTCTTCAAACGCTGCATATTTTCTTCAAGTTTTGGCAGCCCATACTTACGATCCATGCTCACAACCAGCTCGAGCAGGTCCGATGCCTCTTGCAATCGTCCCATCTCTTCGTAACATTGGGCCAGTAGGTAACGCGCGCCACCCGCGCGGAGCTCGTCCCGTAACCGTTCAGCGATGGATTGGCTGGTTTGACAGCACGCGATGGCCTCGTCATAGCGTGTTCGTATCAAGAAGGTGCGGCCGATCATGCGCCATGCGTCTGCGACCCCGCCGAGATTTCCCAATCGTTGCATCAGCGCCAACGACCGCTCATAACACTTGATGGCTTCGTCAAACTGCCCAGTTTCCCGAGCCACTAGTCCAAGATCAGAAAATAAAACGGCTTGGGCCTCTTCATCATGCGTCTTGACCATCAGATCGAGGGCCTCCAGGTAATACGCTCGCGCCCAAGCCCACTCGCCGGCATCGGCCCGGAGATTCCCCAAATTCGCCAGCGTTGTTCCAATGCCCTTCTCGTCCCCTAGAATCTTCTGTAGTTCCAAAACCTCCTGATAATGTGCCTGAGCGGAATCTCGACGCCCGCTGACTGCACAGATGTTTCCTAGGTTGCCGAGGGTTGCAACCAGCGCACGTCGATCGCCCGTGAGACGATCGCACTCCAACGCTTTGGTATAACAGACATACGCCTCTGTGTAGTATCCGCGTGAAAAATGTTCGTTCCCTTGACGGTTCAATTCCTCGGAAAGTCCGTTCCGCAGCGTCATGACGTGCCCACTAATAGATGTGCCACTTGCCGCTTCGCACCAGCAAGGATGGAAACACCGTCTCCGACTAAAAGACTGTCGAAATCGTACTTCAGGAGGCGACAGAGCCCCTCCTTGGCTTTTTCGACGTCGACATACCTTTCCGAGGGAAGCAACCGTACGGCGCCTGGAGGCTGGCCGATGAGTGCATCCCCCACAATCAGAATTCCCTGCCCTCTATCGATGAATAAGGCAGACTCACCCGGAGACTTCTGATCCTTGAGATGAACGGCCCAAATCCCGCCGGGCAAAAGCTCACCATCCTGGTACGTCTTCGTCGCGTTCGTCCCCATCAAAGCCGCATCAGCTTCCGGCACATACAATCGACAATCAAACTCATGCTGATAGGTTGAAGCTGCACGGAGATGATCACGGTTCGTAATGAGAATGTAATCGATCGGCGCATGACTCCGAACAATCGCACTTGCCTCGCCGGACATCGGAGGCGGATCAACCAGAATCTTGTGCTCGCCGATCGTCAGCAACAGGCCGTTGAAATCGAGTTGCTTCTCATCTGAAAACCACGACCACTGCCAGACTCCGGGCAAGATTTGTTTCATGGCAAGAAACCGCGTCCTATTGGATGGAGCTCATCACTGCAGAGCTGTGATCGCGTCTTTGATCGTCTTCGTGACTTTCGCTTGAATGCGTGTCTCGTTGGGCAAGTCGATCATATCGTCTTCCGGCACCGTGATGAATTTTCGGTTTGCCCCCTTCGTCAAGGAGATCAGGAACAGGCTATTGGAAGGCGTAACCGGGATGACAACCTGCACGGACCCGTCAATCCCCTGTACCACTTCTAGAAATTTATGTTTCCCCGCTTCCATCTCATCCATGCAACACCCTCCGGCTGACGAGCTGACAGGAACGTCCTCTTGTCAGCTTGTCGACTTGTTACCTGTCAGCGTTACATTCGTGATGCACTCCCCAACAATTTCTCAACCTCTGCAACAATTACGTCGGCTGCAGCCACATCCATGTTCCCGACTCGCTGCCAACGGATCACGCCATGCTGGTCGATCACGTACACATTCGGAATAAACTTTCCTCCACCATAAAGCTTGTCTGTTGTCTTTGTGGGATCCAGAAGATAAGGATAGGTGACCTTGACCGGAAAGCCAGACAAGAACTCACCGACTTCTCGTTTCCCATTACCCGATGAATTAACACCCAGCACTACCACGTCCTTGCCTCGCACAGATTCGTGAACCTTTTGCAATGCGCTCCCCTGCGTCATGCAAGGATCGCAGATATGAAAGAGTCCCAGCACGACGACTTTGCCTTTGTAGGAGTCAAGCGAGATCGTTTCTCCAGTGATGGCCGTGAGGGTGAAGGAGGGCGCATTCTCTCCTAATTTGAACAGTCCTGCAGCATGAACGGGTGGATTACTCAGAGCGGAACAAAGCAGCCATCCCAACGCCAGCACGATCGGCATCATGTTCACCTCCCGTTCGAGAAAAACTCATGGTTTCGACACCAAGTAACCATGGGCCTTCCAGCACACCGCATCCTACCATGACAATTTTTAGGGCAGCAACCGCACAGGAGGCAGGCAACTACTCCGACGCAGAGTTCTCTCGCTGATTCAACATATCCTCAAGTTGCTCTTTCGCGTTACCCTCAAATCGAACAAACTCGAGTCCAAATCGTTCACTTTTCTGCCAACGAACGACGGCAAGTGCGATAGTAATGGAAGGCCTGGCGCCTGGAGGCTGCACATGGACAGACACACGCGCCCCGACAGGAAATTGGACGTGGCTTTCGATCTCACCTCCGGTAACCGTCAGATTCATCAGGGTTCCTCGTCCTGATCCCTCGTCTCCGGTCACACTCACAGGGTAGTCGACCGGTACTCGGCGTCGACCTCTTGGCTGCTGTTCGCTTGGATCGTCTTCAGAAGACATCAGATCGTCCGTACAGAACTGTCTCAGCGCGCTGCTTCGAAAAGACCGAGCTGAAGTTCTTCCGCACGGGTAAAGGGGATAGGATAGCGCTCGGTGAAACAGGCTGTGCAGTATTGATCAGGCGTCCTCGGGGCGGATTTCAGCATGCCGTCAAGGCTGAGATACGCCAGACTATCAGCGGTAATATATTTGCGAATTTCCTCAATCGAATGTTCCGATGCAATCAGCTCCTTTTTCGTGGGGGTATCGATTCCATAAAAACAAGGCGAAAGAATCGGCGGTGAGCTGATCCGCATATGGACTTCTTTTGCCCCGGCCTGCCGAATCATCTTGACGATCTTACGGCTCGTCGTGCCACGAACGAGAGAATCATCGATGACGACGACCCGTTTCCCATCCAACACTTCCGGCACGGCGTTCAACTTCACCTTGACACCGAAGTGGCGAATCGATTGCTCCGGTTCAATGAATGTCCGTCCGACATAGTGATTGCGGATCAATCCGGTTTCGAACCTGATTCCTGCACCTTCAGAATAGCCGAGCGCCGCCGGCACACCGGAATCCGGAACCGGGATCACTACATCAGCGGGCACCCAGGACTCGCTCGCCAGCTGTCGCCCCAATGCTTTGCGGGTGGCATAGACGGCATTGGCCCCAAAAATTCGGCTGTCGGGCCTGGCAAAGTACACATACTCGAACACACACATCGCCGGATCCTTTTTAGGAAACGGATGGTGGCTGTCGAGCCCCTGATCGCTGATCACGATCAGTTCGCCCGGTTCGACTTCGCGAACATACTCGGCATCCAACAAATCAAATGCACAGGTCTCCGACGCCACGATCCAACTGCTGCGCAGCCGCCCGATACACAGCGGCCTGAGTCCATAGGGATCACGCGCAGCGATGAGACCGTTGTCGGTCATCAATACGACCGAAAACGCCCCTCGCACCTGACTCAACGCATCGACGATCCGTGCGAGAAAAGAACCAGCGCGCGAGTGCGCGATAAGGTGGATAATGACCTCGCTGTCCGACGTCGATTGAAAGATCGCCCCATAGGCCTCAAGTTCGTGCCGAAGCATTTGAGCATTGATAAGATTGCCGTTGTGGGCTAACGCGAGGTTGCCCAGCGCAAAGTTCACGATGAGCGGCTGCACGTTCTTCAAATCATTGCCACCGGCAGTGGAGTAGCGATTGTGCCCGATGGCCATATGACCAGGCAGCTTCTCCAGTACCGATTTATGAAAAATATCGGCAACCAGACCCATGCCTTTCTGCACGGAGAATTGCTCCCCATCTCCTGAAACAATTCCGGAGGCCTCTTGTCCTCGATGCTGTAGGGCGTATAACCCCAGATAGGCCAGATTGGC
>CABVRV010000073.1 GCA_902500755.1 uncultured Nitrospira sp. | reverse complement strand
GGCGGTCCCTGGAATTGGTACTAGCGGCTATGCACGAATGGGCGATACAGCACGGTGCGGAGATCCGTCGTTTGACGAACAAGTAACTTTTGGATTAGGTCGGGGGGCAAAGAAGGGTTAGCCATCGTGGCGATTAGACTTTCCAAGATTGCAGTCCGAACAAAGAGACTGCAGATTTTGCAGGATAGTCTCGCCTCTATTTGCCCAAGCGATGACGTGATCCACATGGAGCTGCGTGGCAGGGTTTGTTGCGGGTGAGGCACCGCACTTTACACAGCGAAATCTGTCGCGCTTGAGTATCGCGTACCTGAGGGATAAGGTAACTTCACGGCGTGAACCTCTTGGCTTTTGGGTGCTCGATGGAGCTGCTGCGGCCTCGCGCTCAATTTCCGAGACAGGTGCGCCTGATTTCCACGAAAGAAACTGCAGACACAGACGGTACCACGGTTCGTTGAATGCCTTCTGGTAGCGCGAAATTGAGATAGATGACAAGGGCTGCTTCATCTCTTTCGCACGAGGCTGGCGGCCCAGTTGTTGCCAGACGCGCTCGAGGTTTTCGAAAAGAATCTGATGAGAGACAGTCCGCTGGTACCGTGGTGCTAAGCCCGCCTGTGCACAGAATTCGCGCCAGCTCCCGAAGTGGTTGATTACTGTGGCTTCAGCGATCCCCGTTGCCTCCGAAAATGCGCGCGAGGAAACGTGGGCCGCATTTTTGCTTGCTGCGAACTTGCGCAGCGCCCCCCGCAACTCTGCGTTAGAATAGGCACTGAATCGCTTGATGGAGTAGTCGGCCATACGGGTTGCGACGTCTAAACGATGTTTAGATCCGATCGCATAAGTGCCGGATCTTCGACTTTCTGCCCGAATATTATGCCACTTTTGTTCGTGAACAATACGTCATAGCAGTCGTCGTTTCAATGAGTTAAGAGCGCTGGATCATTTCTGAAGGATTCTTGTGCTGATCGATAACACTTTCTTGAAGGGCGTCCGTATCGTGTGGCGCGTTGCTGACACATATAGATTCCGCGATAAAGGACATGCTTGTAGGTCCTCGTCGTTTTGCCATCGTGATGCCCCCACGGAGTCGGCAACTAGCTTGCGATTCTGTGACTGACTGATATGGGTGAGGCTACGTCGCACGATGGAGTAACGGACAATGCCCCACGCGATGAAGACTGAACATCGTTATGTCCACAAAGATCTCGCAGTTTGTGGAGACGATCCCGTCATTGTGAGTACTCGCATTCCTGTCCGCCTTATTTATCAGCCGACACAGATGGGAGACTATCACGCCAGCCTATCCGAACCTCACGCTCGCGCAGATCCACGATGCGATGAGCTATGCCTATGATCATCTCGCGGAAATCGAACAAGAAATCCAGCGAGAGGCCCAGGCGTACCAACAAGGAAAGATGCCGCCATCCCGCTGATCTTTTGCTTGAATGAAAAAATCCATGCCACTCTTGCGTTACAGCTATGCTAACAAGGCGTCGATGCTCACAATGTCTATGATCTCAAGCGGGAGACATGGCTTATGGACGGGTTGGCCCTGAAATGCTAGGATGCCATCATGCTTATTACGACAGGCATCGTCCAGGGCGGTACAATTAAGTTGGATGACCCCAATCTCCCCGAAGGCACACTTGTGACAGTGTTGGCTCCTGAAGGTGATGAAACCTTCGAGCTTGCCCCTGCGGAAGAAGCCAAACTGCTTGCCGCGATTGCCGAAGCCGAGCGTGGTGAAACCACGAACGCAACAGATCTTCTAAAACAGATTCGTCGGTTGTGAGTGGCCCGCTCCCTGTCCGCATCGTCGGGAGCGCCGGTCAGGCAATCACTGAGGCTGCACAGTGGTGGGCAGTCAATCGACCGAAAGCCCCTGATGCCCTTGCTGTCGAACTCGAACGAGCCATTCAGCTCCTTGCCTCCCAACCATTGATCGGTGCTCGCGCCCGGAATGCAAAACTCGCCGGTGTTCGTCGTCTTCACCTGCCACGGGTGCATTACCATCTCTACTACCGTGTAACATCGAATCCCGACGTAGTGGAAATTTTCGCCTTGTGGCACACCAGCCGCGGAACTTCTCCTGATCTGCGATAGGAATTCCAAGAGCACAGAACACCGTACCTAAGGAGTCGTGTCATACACTCATACATTCTGTCATCGCTTCCCATCATACCCCCGCTCCTTCCATCGCTCCAGCAATTGAATGCGCTTTCGAAGCTGTTCGACTGTTGCTTGATCGACACGGCTCCCAGTTCGCGCGATCAATTCCGCATTGAGTTTTCGATGATCGATTCCACTGTTTCTGGCGACTGTGCTCACGAGCAGCCGGTGGAGATCTCGCAGCTCTAGTTTCTGCTCGTGGAGAGAGACCGTTGGTTCAGCAACAGCAGCCGAATCGCCCTCTCCTCTCGCTTCGTCTTCGCCGATCAGGCTATCCATCCTCGCCACCGCCATCAGCGGCATGTATTCGTTAGTCGAGACCGCGACGCGACCAAACAGGTCTCGTTGCACAGCCGGCATGATGTCTTCCAAGACATGGTCGCGCTCCGCCTTGATCTGCTTGGCATAGTGCACGAGGACCGGATCTTTCGGCAGGTACAGCCAGGCCCGTTGCGGTTTTGGAAGACCGTCTTGCATCCGAACGAACCGACCGACGACCTGTCGGAAATACATCTCCGTGATCACGTTTGTGCCGTAGACACCGACACGAAGTCGTGGAATATCGACGCCTTCGCTCACCATATTCACCGCCACCAGCCACTGCCGCTTTTTGTGACCGGCAAACTCCTCGATTGTGTGCGAGGCGGTGGGATCATCCGACACAGCAACGGCTGCTTTTGTGCCGGCAATACGCCCGACGAGATCCGCCACCCACCGAGCATGTTCCTGATCCATACAGACTATGAGTCCCCCGGCATCCGACTGTTCCTGCTGGCGAAGACGCATGAGTTGCGCATGGGCATCGGTGATCACCGGCCCAAGCCAGGTTTCTTGCAGGAGCGCCGTCTTCAACCGTTCCCGCTGCCGATTGAACGTCAGCCCGTCCTCAAATGTTGCCTGATGCTCGCGGCCCTCAGACAGCCAGCTTAGCTCGCCTTCATAGCTCGGGAAGACGATAGGTCGGCAGACATTGTCGCGAATTGCATCGGTATACCCGTAGGCGAAATCCGCCCGGCTTTCTCCATTTTCATATCGAATAAAGGGGATCGGATTGTTGTCTGAACGAAACGGTGTCCCGGACAAGATCAATCGGAATACCGCCGGTTCAAACGCCGTGCGCAGCGCTTTCCCCCAATTCTTACTGTCACCGGCATGGTGTAGCTCATCGAAGATGAGTAATGTCTTTTTACTCTTGCAGACTCGCTGGAAGATCGCTGGTGCTAGACAGACTTGTTGATAGGTAACCACGGCGCCATGATAGTCAGCCGCTTCAGATGCCTGTTCATTGGTGAGAGACGGATCAAGCTGTAACCCCATCTTCCCTGCCGCATCCGACCATTGCATGCGAAGGTGATTCGTCGGGCAGACGACCAGCACTCGGACCGCAGCCCGTTTCGTCATAAACTCGTGCGCCACGCGCAACGCAAAGCGCGTCTTTCCTGCAGCCGGCGTGGCCATCGCCAGAAAATCTTTGGACTGATGGATACAGACCGCCGACAGGGCCCGTTGTTGCCAGTCACGAAGAGGCGCCGTCCATGCAGGCAAGCTCTTCATAGCCGGTTCGTGGGAGCGAACGTGTGGTGGCTCAATGATGGCACAGATAGGAGGCCGGTTAGTCCAGCCAGTCTTTTTCTTTGAGCTTCCTCGGCAGATACTTTTTCGTCAGGTACTGAAAATCCTTATTCGCCAACGCATCGAGCTCGAACTTCAATCCGCTGGTCAACATGCGCTTGATCTCCGCCTGCCAAGCCGGCTTCTTGAACCAGGTATAGTTCATCAGCTCTTTGGCACGCGCGATGTCTTTCTCATTCAGCTTGATCCCGACATTGCGCGGCAGCTCATACCGCTCGGGGTCAGCGCTGGATAAGCCCATGAACTTGGCTTTTGGAATCGCCATTCGCTGACTTTCAAAGGCCAGATTGATCGACCCCTGCTTGATAACGGAATAGATGTAGTACCCCCAGGGATCGTTGTCGACCAAGACATACACCGGCAACTTGCATTCTTCATGGAGCCGCCGTGCCAGGCGACGGACACCCCGCGGCGGCTGACCATTGCCCGTCAGCAGGATACAGTTATACCGTCGCCAGAACTTGTCTTCCGATAGGCGATTCCACTGCGTACCTTTTTCAACAAGCAGCACAAAGTCCGCCGTGCAGCGCCGGATCTCCAGATACTCCGGCTCCACGATCGACGGGACCGAGTACCCGCCTTTCCCCAGCTTCGCGCAATCGACGCGATCGCCGTCGTCCCCAAAGACCACCGGCCCGACGATGCTGCCGCTGTTCTCCGCTCGCACATGCAGTTCTTCCCGAAGCGCGGCGAGGGAGACTTCGAGATCTTCGATGACGGGATCGGATTCATCCTGCGTGTCGAAGGTGTTCTCGTGCGAGTCTTTGATCGTATGTTTTGTGCGATAGTAAATTTCTCGAAGCGAGGTAGTCAGCTCGGCACGCTGCAGTTCGGAGAGAGCATCCGCCACGAGGACCGTCTGCATGAATTTCTTCGCCATGCCGACGTTGAAAAACGACCGCTCCTGCTTCTTGGCGCCCATCTCGATCAGGCCCTTCCGTTCATTGAAAGACACATTGGAAAGGGCGCGGATTGGAATCTGAAACGTGGGGTCTTTTGATCGCTCGGCCGACTGGATTACGATATCAGCCAGACCGATCAACTTCTTCTCGACCAGCGTGGTTTTCTTTGTTTTGGTCGTCGTCATAGTGTCCTATTTGGATTTCCTCGAACCCACTGTCTTTGCTGACCTGGTAGGCTTGCCGCTTGATTTCTTCTTTGTCTGAGAGTCGCCGGCAAAGAGCCTGACCTGATCTGATTTCGTGGTTGTCTTCTTCGAGGGATGTTTGGCTCGACTCGACTTGGTGACTTTCTCTTTCGAAGCAGGTTTATCCGACGGCAATGGGTCACCAAGAAGGTCCGGCTCTGCTGCCGGCGCCGATACTCCTTGACTAGACTCGACTTGCGTGGCCAGCGCGGTTTCGCCCTCCACTCCATCCGCCGTGACGATAATAGAATGGGGTAGGCCTTCAGGACCGGCCCCGGTCTTCCCGAGCGCTTCGTCGGTCTTCGTTCCGCCTGTGCGAGACGTCGCGATCTTCTGGAGCTGCTCTTTCAGCTTTTGCTTCGGGAGCGTCCCTCCCTTGAGTCGGTTGCAGGCCTCGACGACTTCTTCAATGTACAGTTCAAAAATATTCCGCCGCCGAAATTCGCTGGCCGCCCGTTCGCGCCGTCGCACGAAGAGCCCCAGCCGCCTGCCACACTCGCGCAGCGCCAGGGTGATTTCCTTTTGAATCTCGTCATAATCGGCGATCGCTTCCTTGGACTCACTGGTAAACGGCACCCAGACCGACGCCATGTGGACGAAGATCACCATCGGCCCGCCCGGAAGGGCTCCACGCGACTGCGATAAGCCATAGTTTTTCCAGCTCGTGCTCAGGACGGCCTTGAACGTGGAGCAGGCCGACTGTTGATACAGCAACGGCACTCGATTCGCGTAGCGGATCACGCGGGCAAGCTCAGAATCTTGCTCCTCGTGCTCCCCTTCGGCTTTCGGCATCGTCGGCTG
Organism: uncultured Nitrospira sp.; assembly: GCA_902500755.1. GTDB lineage: Bacteria > Nitrospirota > Nitrospiria > Nitrospirales > Nitrospiraceae > Nitrospira_D. The sequence continues at coordinate 11,803 of CABVRV010000073.1, read as the reverse complement.
CTGCGGTTTATTTTGGTCCTGCGGTCTGTTCCCGTATGCGAGGCCGGCCTCGATGATGAATGGGTTACCTCGATAGACCGCCGGCGGCCGACTGACCGCCGTATAGAATTCACCTTTGATCTGCTTATAGAGCCCTGCGAGAATCGCCTTTTCGCCGATCGGAGAAATACAGTTGGTCGGCGGCGCCATGATCTTCGTCTCTTGCAATGTCTTATAGAGCGTCTCTGCGACCGACCCCTTCACCTCGCGAGGCTTGGCCTCAGGCGAGACCTTCGCCGCTTTGCAGATCTCATCCGCTAACTGAGGAGATACTCGGCAAAAATCGCCGGCGAGAAACCCGGAAAGCGTGTGGCTCTTTGTGTCCTGCAACATCTTGAGCAACATGCCGAACTCAATCCCGTAGGGGTGCGGCTTGATCTCACGTGGTTGAGGCGGCAGCTCGTGGTAGGTTCGAGGGTACTCTTTTGTCTCCCCTTCAGGAGTCCGGTAGATCAATCTGACATGTGGATTGGCGATGGAGGTTTGCTCCAGCCATTCATCGACCGACGCACGACCTTTTTGATACTTCCCTTCGACTTCCAGCGTGACTTGAGTGCCTCGCGGCTGCTCCCAGTCGATCTGTTTGTTCTCGTGAACCAGCGGCTCGTTCTTCTTCGTGTCGATTTGCACTTCAAAGAAATGCGCGGCGGCTTTGGGACCGATACGCGAAATGATTTTCACCGGTTTTCCGGTCGTCAGTTGTCCATACATTCCGGCAGCTGAGATACCGATCCCCTGTTGACCGCGGCTCATCCGCAAGCGATGGAATTTGGACCCGTAGAGCAGCTTGGCAAAAATTCGTGGGATCTGCTGGCGAACAATGCCCGGTCCATTGTCGGTGACTGTGATGCGAAACCGATTCGCCTGGCTTGGCGCTACCGGCTCTCCGTTCGACACGACTTCCAACTTCACCGTGACATCCGGAAGAATCCCGGCTTCTTCACAGGCATCGAGCGCGTTATCGACCGCCTCTTTGACGCAGGTCAGCAACGCCTTGCGCGGATTGTCGAATCCGAGCAGATGCCGGTTCTTCGTGAAAAATTCAGAAACGGAAATTTCCCGCTGGCGGGCCCCCATCTCGACCGCAGTGACCCGCTCTGCCGGTTTGGCGGCGGCTGGCTTCTTTGCGGCTGGTTCAGGAGTGACTCGAGGAGCGGAAGATTTCGATTCGGTATCTGATGTGGAGTCTTTCTTTTTTCCCATTCATCCTCTCAGCAAACGATCATTGATTGTTTTGGTACCATAAAACTTTCCAGGAAACAATGGGACCAGATGGTGAAGAAGCAAAACGAAGAACGGCCTAGGCGTGCAACGAACCGCCCTAGGGGGTAAGGGAAGTATCCCGTAAATAGTGCACAGGCTCCATTGTCTCTGCAGACCAGACGAGCACTTTCCGGTCGAGTGTGCCGACGACGAGATATTTCCCGTCGCTCGTCCAATGGAGGTGATAGGGAGTGTGTACGTGGAAGGTTTTCTTCTTTGCGTGAGACGGAAGATCCCACACAGCGAGATGCTCTCCAACGCGGGTCGCAACCCATCGATGCAGGGGATCGACGGCCATTGATACGCCTAATGCCACGGTCGGCCCCTTCTCGACAACCTCGGTATCACGTTTGGTGAAGGTATCCAAGCTCGCCAAGACCGCGTTGCGCTTGGTGTCCCAGACGGCAAGCGTGAATGCGTGAGGATCACGAGCGCGCATTGTCGTCGCAACAAAGGGCCGTTTCCAGCCGAGTCCGGACCAAACGTCCGGCAGACCGATCGGCTCTTCGACCTCTTTCCATGTTCCAATATCCCAGACGACACGTCCGGTTCGTGACGTCGTGAGCAAAAAGGGGCTCCCATCCAACAGGCTCAGCGTCTCGACAATATCCCCCTGTGTCGTTCGTGTTCTGATACAGCCCTTCGGCTCGCAGGCCAGGGAGAAGCCCGTATGTACCAGCTCTTTGACAATCATTCGGGTCACCACATCCACCACGAGAACTTTCGGTTGCTTGCCGGCCATGACGAGAAATCGGTTGCCCGTGAGAAACTGGAGCGCGTTGATCTGTCCCTGTCGAGTTGCGTAGGAGGGAAACTCCCGCCAGCTCTGCGTGTCCCACAGCCGTACCTCTCCTTGGGTCGTCCCGGCCGCCAGAATTGCGCCATCGGAACTGAACGCCAATGCGCTTGCAGGCGCAGACAAAGACAGCTGCCGCAGAAGGACTCCCTGACCCGGGTCCCAAATTTTCAACAACCCGTCATCACCACTCGTGACAAGCAGATTGGCGCTGGGGGAAGTCACGAGGGCGCGCAACGTCCGCGCATGCACAAATGCCGGACCAGCTTCGGCAGGAGACGGCACGACAGACTTCACCGACAATTCAACCTCTGTCACTGGCGGGGTGAGTCGCTTGGCCAACACTTTCACTTGAGATTGACGAGGATCCAGCACCAGTTCTGGGGATCGAGTCTGCACGTCCCAGACTGATATTTTTCCGTCCACGTCCGGATTGAGACCCCCTTCCAATCCAACAACAATCTTCGATCCGGTGGGCGACCATTTGAGCAATGAGACGTGCGGCCCCATATTCCGACAATCGTGGCCGCAGAGATCCGGCAGCATGGCGCCGTTGCGTAAATCCCAGATCTGCAACGTCGTGGGATGTTCCGCTTGCCCCACCACATACTCGGCGCCGTCTGAAATATCGGCGGCAGAGAGATGCGTAGGTGCCTGCACCCCTTGCGCTTGATCGGCATAGGTAAATTCGGTCACAGACACGACCGTGCCTGTATCGGTGTCGAACAGCCCATACCTCCTGTCTCCATCACTTGCCACCAGTCGTTGGCTGTCACGAGAAAACAGGCGAGGTGTGAGGTGTCCACGAGCTGCTTCCACGATTGTCAGCCTCGCTCGTCCACGTATCGATGCCTCCACCGTATCGATGAAAAGAATCGTATTCCCGATGGTGGCGGCCAACGTTGCGCCGTCCGGTGCGAAGAGGAGGTCGAGTGGCTTTCCATCTTTGACGCCCACATCACGAATTGTCGTTCCGGTAAGGTCGTGCAGACGAATCGCACGACCTTGCGCGATCGCCAGCAACTTCGTATCGGCCGACGCCACTACCGACTGGAGCTCTGCCTTGGCATCTAACCCGATATGCTTGAGCGGCACCAACTTCTTCCCGATTTGCCAGACCGACACCGCCTCATTGCCGTGTCGGAGCACCATCCGATCAGTCTGACTCGAATAGGCGAGCAAGCTATAGGACTGGCGCGATTCCTGTGGAACGGTCGCCACGGACTCCTGATTCTTCCAATCGTAAATAACGACATCGTGCTTCACGCACAGCACCCACCCATCCTGCTTCAGCAAGACGACCTGGCGACAGGAGGTGAGCGGCACCTTGGCGACAAGTGCCTTGGTTTCGAGATCCCAGAGGACAAGCTCGTCCATCTGGATCAGCAGGAAACGCCCGTCTCCTGAAAACGCCGTGGGAATATGTGAGAGAGACGCGTCTGCCAGCCGGATTGATGACGTGAGAAGAAGGACGACGACTACTGACAATATTTTCAGCCGGCTCATATGCTGCCTCACCGGTTCACGTGCGGTCTTACTCCCTGACCCTGTCCTTCACTCAGCCAACTGATGACGAGCGCAAGAGCCCTGACACTCTCGTGATCCCTTGTCGCTGCTACGGTGTTTTTGGTCGGTACTGGTTCGGCGTAGCCTTAACGTCGAGTGAGCCTTTTGCCGTCGGCAATACATCGACGAAATGTTCGAGACCCCGTTCATCTTCCCAGCGCTGTACAGGAGCCTTAGCAACCATTGAGGACCCATCGAACGTTTGCCATGCACTCGTGAACGTCGCTTGGTTCGGGCTGAGACCTTCCAGGCTCGGTTGGGCACCTGCAGCCTTCGACGAGGAAGGCGTTACCGATTGTTCCGGTAAAGGATACACCTCAGCTCGAGGCAGCTCCGGCATCGTCGGCTTCACTGCAGCCTTCTTCGGCAACGTGGATCGTGGAGCAGGTCTTACCGCCGGACCTGACCTCTTTTGCAACTCAAGGGGAGGAGCATCCGTGATGTGGAGATTCCCTTGTTCATCGGTCCACTTATACAGCTCCGCTGATCCAATAATCGGCCAGAGAAAGAGGCCGGTAATGGCGCTCAGCGTAAAAAGCTTCATGTTATCGATTCCCGTGGTGCTAGATGATGTGGCTATTGACCAAAGTATAGCAGGGAGTCGTATTTGTGCCTGGCTACAACAAAGCATAACCATGGCCCGGTCAATAGTAAGGAGCTGGTCAGGAAGCTGGGATTGGCGGTACGGCGGATATTAAAGTGGGAGGAGCACGCACCTAACCGAGGACGATTAGGTACGGCGGCGATCTTGGGAGGACTTTAGGCTTCCCAGTACAAGCTGGTCCTGCACACCATCCTCACACTCGATCCCCTTTTGAACCATATTCCCTCGGGGCGTTAACTCCTCCCACCCACGTACGATAGGCTTCACATAGAAGTGAGTCAAGAGGTATATGGAATCCGATTCGGCGCCGGCGACCATGTAGCGATTGTACCTGACGGATGGTATGGTGTTGCGGCGACGTTGGTGAGAGATCAACCGACGACTCGAAAGAGAAAACGCATCACCTATGGCAACCGCATTGACCAGTGAGAATGTCCAAGACGCGTGGTCGGCATTAGTACAGGATGTTCGCACCGCCGTGCTCCTGACACTGCGAAACGGACGACCATTCGGCTCGCACGTACCGTACATATTTGGATCAGACTGGTCTCGCGCATACCTGCATCTCAGTCGCCTCGCATTCCACACGCAGCACTTACTGTCTGATCCCCGGACGTCCCTGTTCATCGCAGAACCGGACGGGCCAGAGAAAAACCCGCTCGCGTTGAGACGCATGAATCTTCAGGGTGAGGCCACGATACTTTCTCCCGATGCGCCGTCGTACGACGCTATCAAGGAGCAATATCTGGGTCGATTCCCTCAAGCCGAGATGATGTTTGGCTTTGGTGATTTTGCCATCTGGGAATTGCGGCTTGCAGACGCCCACTTCGTGCTCGGCTTCGGTCAGGCCTTCGTTTCGGCTGCTACAACGCCATCCAGGTGGGTTCATCAGAAAGTAGAGCGGACGGCTTCGAGGAAGGACCGACTGTCGGAATAATAGCGCTCGCGACCCCACACGGCCCGACTCACTCCGAGCAACGGCGGAAGCGTCATCAGAACCATCGTCAGGCCACTGTGTGACTTGATGAACGGCCCTCTGGCAGCTAGCCACCGAGATTGGAATTCGCGAGCCTATTCACGTTATACAGAAGAAACACCATGTTTGATTTGCCCGCCCTAGCTCATCGGATGACACTACTGGTCATCCTCATCATGTCTGTGTCGGCCATATGGCTTTTCACAGCCTGTGACCTGGGCAATCTGAATGCCAGACCGACGCATGCCATTAAACACCTTCTGAAATCCCAGGCGCCACGATTCGTCCCACACGAAGTATTGGTCAAATTCAAGGACGGAATTTCACAAGAGAGGATCGCGTCCATCCTGAAGGACACCCGGACTGAGATTCTTTCTGAACTCCAACGTGGACGCCTCTATCACATCAGAATCTTGGATGATCGATCGGTTGAATCGGCGATCACCCAACTCACTTCATATCAAGAGATCGAGTATGCAGAACCCAATTATCGATATGAAACGCAGAAGTAGCGTCATAAGAATTGCGCTCTGGTGGGGTAGCACCATCCTAGGGCTGACAGCATTCGGGGGCGCAGTGTCTGGACTCATGTCCGGAGACCGCTTAGTGTTTGCGAAACAGAGACAGACAGCTGGTGGAATGACGGTGTTATCGGGAGACGTGCGTCACCCGGCGCACTATGTCCCAGGAGAGGTGCTCGTCAAGTTTAGGGATGAGGCGTCTTCATCGGGAATCAAGTCGCTGAATGTCGATATGGGCGCCAAAGAACTCAGCGCGCTATCGGTGAATGCCGCGGTGGTTCACCAGTACAAGTTGGAAGGTGCCTTATCGGTGGACGAAGCGCTCTTGAAGTACCGGAGTAATCCCGCCGTTGAGTATGCCGAACCTAACTATCTGTACTCGCTACAAGCCATTCCCACTGATGCTCAGTTCGGCACATTATGGGGCCTCCACAACACAGGGCAAGCTGTGAACGGTACGGTAGGAAAGGCAGATGCAGACATCGATGCCCCTGAAGCCTGGGACATCAGCACGGGAAGCCCAAACGTGATTGTGGCTGTTATTGACTCAGGCATGGCCTATGACCACCCGGATCTCGCTCCGAATATCTGGGCGAATCCCGGAGAAATTCATGGAAATGGCATTGATGACGATGGAAATGGATTGGTAGACGATGTGCATGGGTGGGATTTTGGTCTAAATGACAGTGACCCGATGGACCCTTTGGATCTTAATCTTGGAGGCAACCCGGGGCATGGCACTCATGTGGCAGGAATCATCGCTGGAGCAGGGAACAATGGGATTGGGGTCACCGGTGTTATGTGGGTCGCGAAGCTGATGGCCCTGAAGGCCGGAGGGGTGGATCGATCCCTATCCACCACCGCCATTGTCAGTGCGATCCACTATGCCGTCGCCAATCACGCCCGTGTGATCAATGCTAGTTTTGCCGGGCCTGATTGCAGCCAGGCCCTCTATGATGCGGTGAGCGCCGCAAATGCAGCAGGCGTACTGTTCGTGGCAGCGGCAGGAAATGATGGATCGGACAACGACACCGTACCAAACTTCCCCGCAAATTTTGGTTCTCCTTCAGTGTGTGATGGACAACAGAAAGCCGCACTGGCGAACGTGATTACGGTAGCGGCTACGGATGAGAATGATCAATTGGCGAGCTTCTCCAATTTTGGGTCCGGTACCGTTCACGTGGCCGCACCGGGAGTCAGAATCAACAGTACGAAGCCCACATCGAGTATTACCAATGTGCTCCTGCATACCTTCGATTCCAACCCAACCGGGCTCGGGTATGTCTTCGGAGGAATCAACACGGCCTGGGGATTCACCAAGTCTGCATCGTCCAGCCAGCCGAACAGTCTGACCGACAGTCCGAATGGAAATTATCAGAACAACACTGATTCATTCGCGACCGGGCCGGTGTTCACGACCGAGAGACAAAGAGGGTGCCGACTTGACAGTCGTGTCCGCCTGCAAACCGAGCAGGATATCGACGGTATTCTTCTGGAAACATCAAGAGACAGCGGAACCACTTGGGATCCCATTCGTCTGATCACAGGAGATAGCAACGCCCAATTTGTTCCGTTCACCTGGGGAGACATTGCAGATGGGATAAAAAGTTCACAGTTTCGCTTTCGCTTCCTATCGGATGAACGCCAGGCCTTCGATGGTGTGTACTTAGACGATGTCCGCGTTGCCTGCGTTGCGGGTCCGCCATCACAAACGACTGACTACCAGTATCTGCTTGGTACTTCGATGGCTACTCCGCATGTGGCAGGACTCGCCGGCTTGTTGCTGTCGATTAATCCCGATCTCACCGTATCGCAACTCAAGAACGCCATCCTGAACACGACGGATCAGAAGGCTTCTTTGAGAGGGAAGGTGTCGACCGGTGGGCGCATCAATGCCAGAGCCGCGCTGGCCAGCGTTGTGACAAACTTCACCGTCACCGTCAATAGAGCAGGTAACGGCACCGGGAAGGTTGCGTCCGATTCTTCCGGAATCGATTGCGGAGCGACATGCAAAGGACAGTTTTCCCGAGGGAGCACAGTAGAACTCACAGCAACACCCGACTCTGGGTCTGTCTTCGCAGGGTGGAGTGGAGATTGTGCAGGAGCCGGCCCCTGCGCGCTTGCCCAAAATGCAACGGTCACCGCAACCTTCAACATTGCGTCAGCCCCTCCGTCCCCTGCCAATAGCGGGGAAGGAGGAGGCTGCACTGTCGCCCCCGGCGCAACCGGAGACATGTTGCTGCCTGCCTTGCTACTCATGTCTCTGGCAGCCGTGTTGTGGAAAGCAAGACGCTGATGAGACGGAATTCCGGCACGAGAGGAATATCGTTACAGCAGAAGCTGCTCGCCGATTGCATAGTCGAGGTGCAGGGAGTTTCCTCTGGCGTACACCTGACACCAAGCCGTTCCGCACAGGCACTGGCCTGCCTTGGACTTCAACATAATCGTCCCTTTCATCAGGATTCTGTCTTTCTCTTGTTGTTAGCACTTGGCCCGATGGTATGGCTTGCCATGATTGGATTCGTGGCGTTTCAACCGCCGGCGTGGCATGTCATATGGTCACCGGCTTTTCTCTCCGTTGCCCTCTGGCAGCCTCTATTCGAAGAGTTGCTGTTCCGTGGCATCATTCAAGGTCATTTGCTGCACTCCAGGTCGATGCAGAAAATCTGGCTTGGTTTATCCATCTCCAATCTGCTGACATCATGTTTGTTTTCGTTGGCCCATCTGGCCAACCATTCCATCTCCTGGTCCTTACTCGTGTTTCTTCCTTCCCTCTGTTTCGGATTCGCACGAGATCGTTTTAGATCTGTGTATCCTTCGATCAGTCTGCACGCCTTCTATAATTCCGGTTACTTTCTTCTCATTAGTAGTGCCACCCATCTCAACTCCAGCTAGCTAAAATAGGCTAAGCTACCTCATCGTTTTCTTGAGCCGCGTGGCTGCTGCATGCCATCCAAAGAGAAGAATAGGTCCGTTTGGATCTAGTCCTACGTATCTATAGGTGGTAGTCTCCCAGCTCTGCACCATGGAGGGAATGGACGAGACGGGATAATCTCCCGCCCCACACAGCTCGACAGATCGCTTGCTGGGCAGTCGGTTGCGCGCTCGTTCACGGGTGAATCGTACCAATGGATTCCATGGCGATGAGTATCTCGCTTGTGAACTCCCGCGCGGAACGTTGATACATCGTTCCTTGAGCTGAAAATGGCACTTACTATGAGTTTTGCCATCCGTATTTACCGTTACACGTCTGTCATCATTCTCCTCGCAGCACTCACCAGCTGTACCTGGCCTATTGGAGACGTGCCTCCTGCATTGCGGATCGACACGGGAATCGACCCTGACAAACAGGATCAATATACCCGATTTAGGACGACCTATTATTTTCGTGTCATGGATTCGTGTGGAGTCGATGATGGCGCGGAGACACAAGACTACGATAAAGCGCTAGGTGCGTTCAAAGTGCGAAAGTCGGGAAAGACCAAAATTCTCAATGACACGGTTTATCGGTTTCGCATGACCGGAAAAGCGAGTGCGCTGTTTAACAAGGTGAGTTTCGGCTCAGGTGTGCGTCAGGGCTGACAAAATAGAGGGCCTCTACGAATGTGCGGTACTGCCGAAATCGATGGGGCCGTCATGCGCCGGTAACGGCGAGCGTGGCGCAATGAAATGAATCAAACTACGAAACTGGGTATACCACCGACAGGCCTCGTCATACGCCTCCCGCCCGCTGGGGTGTTGAACCAGAGTGGCTTCATCCAACTGATCATTGAACAACACTTCCAGCCATAAGATGGCGCGGTGGCGCGGATGAGTCAACGCCTCTTCGAGCGAGGTGCAACCAGTATAGGCCGGCAGCAGTTTCAGCGGCGCAGGGTGAACGACTGGGTTGCTCATGATAGGGCTGTATCATAGCAGAACAGGCTGAAAAAACGAGAGAAGGCTCACTTGGTCTGGGAGCTGGTTGCCGCCGGTGGAATAAACACTTCGTTCAGATCGCTGAAGGAGCCTCCGGGCGTCGGGCCGCCGCTGATCACATAAATCCACCCCTGCACGACCGTTGATCCCAAACCATGACGGGCCGTGGGCATTGGGGCCATACGCTGCCAAACATCACGCACCGGATCATAGGCTTCGTTCTCATTGAACGTACCAGCAGCTCCTTCACCGCCAAACACGAAAATCTTACCTGCGACGACGGCCGCCGTGATACCGCTGCGCGCAGTCGGCAAGTCCGCGACACGTGTCCAGCGATCAGTCGCCGGGTCGTACCGCTCTGTCACAACGAGATTGCGAGAATAGTCTCCATCTATGCGTCCGCCGATTGCATAAATCTTCCCGGCAATCGTGGCAGCCGCAAGATGATCACGAGGCGTCGGCACTGGTGCAGCTATCGTCCAGGCATTGTGCAGAGGATCATAAACTTCGACCTGCGCGTTGTTGCCCTTTCGATCGTAGCCACCGATAGCGTAGAGCTTTCCATCGTGCTCCGTCACAGACAACGCACCCCGTGCCGTCGGCATCGAGACGCGCTCAGTCCAGCTATCCATGGCTGGATCATAGGCATACACTGTCGCTACCGGATTCCAAACACTAAATGTTGACTGGGCGTATCCCCCAATGACATACAACCGCCCACGCACCACACCGATACCGACATGATGTAAGCCGACAGGTAACGGCGCTTTGGAAGTCCATCGGTCGGTCGCTGGATCATACATTTCGACAGATGGCGTGATCGCGAAATTCAGCACATTGCCCAGGCTGGGCTTCTCAAATCCACCAACGACGTAGATCTTCCCCTCCATCGCCGCAGCTGCCACCTCCGTCCGTTTCGCCGGCATCGGAGCCGCTGTACGCCAGATCCTCGATCCGGCTCGATCTGGGCAGATTGAATAGAGAGCGGTAGCGTGATTAGGAAAAGTCCAACAAGAAACGGCACTATTGCACGTCTAGCGACAAGGATGACACCCAAAGGTGATCTCATGAGATGCGACATGTCTTCATTCTATACCTGACTGAGATGCAGAAATAGCCTGTGGATCAGACCGCAATCATGGGAGAATCCGACAAGCTTCCGGAATCTCTGTCATGATGAAAGCGTTATATCTGAAGCGGTGTGCAGCCTGGATCGGACAGGCAAGGAATGCAAGATACCGTGTCACATATCGAAGATTCTCGACACAGCGTAAGCTGCAGAAACGCTACTTGCTCTTGTTCCGACAAAGTAGGCCGAAGGAGCTGCCTAGTGCGAGACCACCGAGGAAGGTCAGTCCAAGGATGACGCCGAGCAACGAAGCCGGTGGCCCTGCTTGGCGACGAATATATCGCCGGGCTTGGGAACCGACGGTGGCTTCGCCACCCATCCAACTACGCGGGTCGTCACTCTGAGGCTCGTTCTGAGTGCTCACCAGTTTCATGCCTCTCTTCCTTCATCCAGCGCGATACATTCTTCGATCAACGCTTCTAATTCGTCCAGCTCTTGCTTCGGCACGTCGAAAAACCTCACACCAAAAGTCCGATCAATGCTCCATTGAACCTGGGCTTGCTCGATCACGATCGGAACGTCGTCACCTGGAATCAGGAGTTTGACGACGATCGGCTTGCCCGGTCGCACATCCAGAGAGCTCTCGATCCTGGCACCGCCCAGTGACAGATCGACCGTCTCTCCTTCCACCTCATGCGAGTTTGCCCGAAGCAGAGTCTTAACCTGTCCCGAAACACGACGATGCCGACGCCGTTCCATACAAGTCAAGAATACCCTACCTTGCCTGGGAAAAGCACGTGGTAAACGCCCCAAGCCGCTGATTGTTCAAGCATTCTCTTGCAAGTCGGCGAATCTTTTCGCTAAGGTACGGCACGATGAATGGAGTTCGTTCGCGCCAAATCATGTTTGCCTGCGCGAGCGGACTGTTGTTACCGCTCTGCTTTCCGAAGTTCGACTGGGGATTGCTGGCCTGGGTCGTCCTCATTCCTCTCCATCTCGCGCTCGATCAATGTTCCAGACCACGCGCATTTTGGATCGGCTGGCTGAGCGG
>CABVRV010000072.1 GCA_902500755.1 uncultured Nitrospira sp. | reverse complement strand
GCAACCGACGAATGCCTTCTTGTCCCTTCACCTTGATGAGCAATCGCAGCCCCTCCTCGATCACCGCTTTCTTCGTCGAGAGTCCCGTGGCTTTCATTGCCTGTCGCATGAGACTGTTATCGATCACAATATTCGTATGCATGGTGCCTCCGAGTTGTGATGAGCACAGGTTGCAGATCATACACACATGCACCGTGGAAGAGGCAAGGAGCGTGGGGGAACACGATCAGAGTGCTATTGAAGAGATTTCCTGCCAATTATTCACGCATTGGACCACATAACGGGATAGGCTGGTTTACAGAATCGAGCGTATGCTCCATGAGCGAGCCGCTCGCAAACTTGAAGAAAGAAGGCAATGCACTTTAATGGGAGTCTGTCACCAATGAAATGGTTCTCTGACCCCAATTCTTGCCAATTCTTGGCCTCAATTTCTTAACCTCAGAGGCTACTGGCCAAAACGTTGCGTCTCACTGCCTTGCCAACCGAGCCTATGCAGCTCGGTATTCATCGTCAGCGTTTACTCGGACGGGCTCCGAGCCTATGCGATCGGAATTCTCTTAGCAACTTCATCACCATGCCTAAACGAGCTTTCATCAGGCCCTATCACGAGGACACCTCCTCGATAACTGATCTCGCCTGTATATCTGTCGCCTAGAGTTATGGAACCGAGCGTTTTCAGTAGGACCCGGTCTCGAGTGAACAGCTTGCCGCTGCCCTCCTCGTATAAAGAGCGATCTTGCTCAAGCGCAAGCAGACACACCGAGCCAAACACGCCAGATCCGCCGACACAGTCATGACACTCGAGCATATGAACACCAGACGGAGACGTGGCGATGTGCGCGTACCAAAAGTACTCGCCCTCCACATTCTTCCATCCCACTCGAACACGCCCATTGACAGGCTGCACCGTGGATTCACCCAAGAAACGGTTGCTCCGGTTCGCCGCAGCTAGATCGACGGACACTATCGTTGCTGCAGAGTCGGACAACCAACCTAATAATTCGTGCACGATCAGCGGGTGAACGAACTCATCCCGTACGAACGAATAGCGGAGCTGCTCCCAAGGTGGGGCGGGCGCGCTCGGTTTCCCGAGAACATAGCTCGTGTTCTGGATTGAGAACCGAGCAAGATCATCCTTCGTCGCCACGCGTTCGAGTAAGGCGGAGATGGCCCGGAGCTCATCTCTAGGGAAAGGCACGTCGCGCTCACAGAGTTCGTACCAGAAGTCGCGAACTTCCCGGATGAACTTTCGTTTCGTCGGGTTTGCACCGTATATTTCATGGCACGATGGGCAGAGCGCAGCCCCGTTATCATGGGTGTCAGGCCCGCCTTCCGCGGCTGGGACAATGTGATGAATCTCAATACCGAGGGCATGACATAGACAGCACCTGAAGTGTGCTCGCCTACGAATCTCAAGCTTTTGCTGTTCTGTAAATGCCATAATCTCTCGATCTAACCATGAGTGTGCTGAGTTGCATTGTCCACGGTAAAGTATTGAACGCTGGTGTGAGATTCTTGCTTATATTGCCTAACCTGTTAGCGCGATCCACAGCAAGGCTTTCTCATAATATATAGAAGAAGAGAGCGGCAGAGTCCCATAAGACTGCAACGGACTCGCTCCTTTGCCATGCGCATCGTCTGGTTCCAGACGAAATAGATGATTGTGGTACCGAGGAGCATTTCACCACCCTGCTCAATAAATGATCCCGCCAACCACCCAGTGTCGATCATCGGGGATATCGATCAGCAACCTGGTGAGATTCATACGGGCGAGCTGCGAGCCAATCTCATCCTCAGTAAACGCCGCAAGCAGGGAGTTGTAGAAGTCCCGTCGCAAGATGTCCGGCTCATTAGCCGCGTATTGATCTACAATGGCCTGAGCTGCCTCCGGCGAGTCGGGACGGAGCAGATCCATCACTAACACCGGTGCCCCGGGCTTCACCAACTGGCGAAGCTTCTGCCAGAACTGTAACGGGTTCGGCAGATGATGGAGCAGGCTGTTGGAAATCGCAGCGTCGACGATTCTGGCGCCGGCAATCTCTTCAAACCGTTCGCAACGCAGCGTAATGCGTTCGGATAGACCGGCTTGTGTCACCGCGTCCTCCCCAAGCCGGATCATTGGACCTGACGCATCAACGCCGATGATTTGACAGGCTGGATACAGTGTGGCGAATCGAATAGGGATATCAGCCGGACCGCAGCCAAGATCCAACACTGTTCCTTGCGAAAACTCTGGGAAGTAGTCTTTAAAAAGCTCGACGAATCTGTGATTTTCCTCGGCAAAATCAGCGCGCGCGTAGGCTTCAGCCTGCTTTGAGTCGTCCATGAGTTCTGATTCTAGAACACGATCCATCAGGAGGTCTCCCCTATATCAGGTCCGGAACGGATCGTGACTACGTCTCCTGGTCTTACGACACCCCCGTGCAGCACTTTCGCATAGACACGACTCCATCCAGGATTGAGCTTCTGTGAAATGCGCGAAAAGTCCTCATCCCGAAACCATCGCCCATTGTGGCTGCAGGGCGTCGTATAACTGGTTACTTCAAGCTCGACATCAGGACCAATCGTCAATCGACCGCCTGGGCGAACCAGCTCCCAATCCAAGCCGGCGAGTGTCAAGTTTTCCCCGGACGATCCTGCATCGATAGGGTGACCTTCTTCTTGAAGTTGTTCAATGAGTTCGAGCGAATACAAGCAGACGGCACGATCAGGTCCACCGTGAAACTTGAGGTTGCGCTGCCGATCACCATTCAACCCCTCTTCACTGATCTTGGCTTCCCAGACTGGGAGTTTTGGAACTCCCCCGTCGGACACGTTGATCTGATGCACATGAGGATAGGGTGGCCTGCTCGGCATCGTTAGCCCTCTCCGTCGCATGATTCGGGCTTCAAGAATTTCATAGCTACCCAGCCCTCTTCTTCACATCGTTCCGAGCACACAAGGCCAAGACTGGACAAGTGATCGATGATCTCGATCTGCTGTTCAACGAGAATGCCGGAGACCACGAGTCTCGCTCCCTGCATCGCCAAACCGGCCAGGTCGTCGGCGAGATTCAAGACCGTCTGTCGATCGAGATTGGCCAGGACAAGATCGGCGGATGCTCGTCTCTCCTGTGACAGATCAGCCAACGTCCCGCACACGATGTCGATCTGATCGTTCAATCCATTCTGAGCGACATACTCTCTCGCACAATCGACCGCGGCAGGATCAATCTCAACACCGATAGCGGACGCCGCGCCAAGTTTCACCGCAGCCATGGCCAAGATGGCGCTGCCGGCACCGACATCCAGCACCATTTCTCCACCACGGATGTCTTGCTGCAGCCACATGAGCAGCATGCGCGTCGTTGCGTGGTGACCGGTGCCGAAGGCTTGTTTCGGGTCCAGCACGATCTCGATGTCGTCGGGATCCAACGTGATCATCTCCCAACTCGGACGAATGACCAGTCGTCCGATCCGAAGGGGCTGGACGGAACGAGCCCAGGCTTCGTTCCAATCTTGAGACGGAATCTGCTTCACCGAAACAGCAACATCTCCACACGAGGGGGCCAGGTCCGAGACGACCAGTCGTAACAAGGCGAGTCGGTCTTCACTCCATTGATCCTCAGGCCAATACAGATGGACCATGCCCTGATCTTCCCATGCGCCTTGCACAGAAGCATCGTCCAGCCGACTCAATAATTCCCCTGCGTCGAGCGGCTCTTGTATGCAGACATCAACCCAGTCATTCGACATCGTGACTCACCCTCTCTGACTCGCTAAATATCACACCCAGCACGCCTGGTCTTGATAAGATGCGCCTTGCGCGCTCTGCATCATTTGACGTTCGAATCTGTTCCCAGTAAGGTCGCCTATCATGACCACCTCACGAAGCGCTCAACTCACGACGATCATTCGTCGGACGGATCGGCTCATTGAACGCGGCACCGGCATCAGCGCATCCTTTACGCGATGGCGGCTGGCCATTTTTCTCATTGGCCTCGTCGTGACGATCACCCTCTACAAGCTCGGCTGGTATCACAGCGGAAACCTCGGTCTCGGGCTGTTCCTGACTCTCTTCCTCACCGTGGCCGCGTATCATAACAGGGTAGAAACTCGGATTCACCGGCTTCGCCACTGGAAGCGCATCAAGCTGACTCATCTGGCTCGGATCGCATTGGATTGGCCCGCGATTCCACCACGGCCCGGTGAGGCTCCGAAGTCTCATCCGTTTGCCGCTGATCTGGATCTCTTCGGTCCGCATTCCTTAACGCATCTCCTCGACACAACTGTATCGGACCATGGCCGAGCACGTTTACAGAGTTGGCTCCTGGAACAACCGGATCCCCCGACAGACTGGCTTACGCGGCAGTCTTTGGTGAAAGAGCTGGCACCTCGCTCCTTGTTTCGTGACCGTCTCGCGCTCGATGCGAAACTCACAGGAGACCAAGAAATCAACGGCAAGCGATTGGCCGCGGTCGCGGAGCATCCGATCAGCTTGCCACACCTGGATGCCATCCTTGTGGTCCAAAGCTTCCTCGCCCTGACAACGATCAGCCTAGCCCTCGCCACGATCTTCGGGCTGCTCCCCGGCTATTGGATGTTTTCGTTCGCGGCCTACGTGGGGATCTACTTCATGACCGACCAGGGGGAAGAGTTGCTGGAACATGCGGTCGGCTTGCATCACGAAACGGAACGGCTGGCCACAGTCCTCGGTTATATTGAGCGGTACGCGAGCCAACGACACACGGCATTGGCTTCAACATGGTCCACGCTGATCGGCGGAGCCAGTCCCACCTTTCAGCTCAAGCGCGCCGCGCGCATATTGCACGCGATCAGCATCAAGGCCCACCCCCTCGTCCATCTGGCAGTCAACGGGCTGTGCCCATGGGATCTCTGGTTCCTGCGCCGGTTGATTCACACGCAACACGAGATCAAACAAGCCCTCCCTCGGTGGCTCGACTGTTTAGCTGAAATCGAAGCGGCGTCGGCGCTGGCTACCTTTGCGTATCTCCACCCTGACTACGCATGGCCGACCCTGCTCACTCCGATCGGCGAACAGAACGGCGCCCCTCCGACTCTCCAGGCCGATCGACTCGCGCACCCGCTGCTGTCGGCCAGGACTCGCGTCGCGAACGATGTTCGTTTGGCTGGACGTGGCTCGATCCACCTCATCACAGGCTCAAACATGTCCGGCAAGAGCACGTTCCTCCGCACGATCGGGATCAACCTCTGTCTCGCGCAAGCTGGGGGGCCTGTCTGTGCGTACTCGTTCGAGTGGACATGGAGCCGACTGGCCTGTTGTATCCGCGTTGATGATTCGCTCGATGCCGGTTTGTCGTTTTTCTACGCTGAAGTCAAACGACTCAAAACGATCCTGGATGCTACTCGGGAGTCGACCGCGCCACCCACACTGTTCCTGATCGACGAGATTTTCAAAGGCACCAACAACCGGGAGCGACTCATCGGCAGCCAGACCTACATTACGACCCTGTCGCAAGGAAACGGCTTTGGACTCGTCAGCACCCACGATTTGGAGCTGGCGGATTTGGAAACGGCTGTGCCGAGACTGATCAACGCGCATTTTCAAGAGACAGTGTCGAACGGCGCACTCGAGTTCGATTACCGGCTGCGACCAGGACCCTGTCCGACGACAAATGCCCTGCGGATCATGGAGCTGGAAGGGCTGCCTATTTCACGAGCGATCCACAATCAGGCACAATAGACTTCACGGATGATCACCACGGCCGGTCCTGACCCTCAGCCATCCCCACATCACTCTCCACTTCGTGGCCTCCTCATGGCTCAATTCTGTGGCGCGTTCAACGACAACGCGTGGAAACTCATGGTGGCCCTGCTGGCCATTCGTCAAGCAACCACGGGCCTGGCACCGGGACCTGAGCTGGAAACGATCGCTCAGACCCAGACCGCGATGGCCTTTGTGGTGTTCACTCTGCCTTTGGTCCTCCTTTCTCTCGTCGGAGGAACCTTAGCCGATCGTCTCAGTAAGCGATCCGTCATCATTGTCATTAAGGTCGTGGAAGTGTTTCTCATGGGGTCCGGCACGGTCGCTTTGTGGGTGAATCCTGCCGGTGGCATGCTTCCTTTGATGGTGCTCTGCGGCATGGGGGTGCATAGTGCCCTCTTTAGCCCGTCGAAATACGGCATCCTGCCCGAACTGATCCCCCACGAGCGTCTCGCCCAGGGGAACGGCCTCTTAGAGATGTGGACCTTTGCGGCGATTCTCACAGGAACCGCAGCCGGTGGATTCCTTCTTCAGGTTGCCGGCGATCACACCTGGCTGGCTCCCCTGGCGCTGACCGTCCTCTCGTTCCTCGGTCTCACCACTGCCCTGACCATTCCACAGGTACCAGCCGCTCGCTCAGCTGGAGGAGTAGGCGCCACTGTCCGAGGTGCCTGGGCAGCGATTCAGTCTGAACAGATGCTGCGCATGGCGATTCCCATGGAGATCCTCTTCTGGACGATTGCGAGCCTGTTCAGTCAAAACCTGCTCGTGTATGCCAAGGCCGTTTTGCAGCTCTCCGATGCGATGTCCGGCCTTCCACTCACCGTGTTATCGGTGGGTATCGGAGTCGGAGCGATGGTGGTCGGACGGATTTCAAGAAACCGCGTGGAGTACGGGCTGATTCCCCTGGGTGCCATCGGCGTCTTCTTCACGTTACTCCTGCTCGGCATCCTGACACCCGCATTGCCAGGAACCTTTTTCACAATGGGTATGCTAGGGATTTCCAGTTCGTTCATCTTCGTTCCCTTGAACGCCATTCTCCAATGGAAGTCTCCAGCCGATCGGCGCGGCGCCGTCATTTCCTTCTCCAACACCTGTGTCTTCACGGGGATTTTGCTGGGATCCGTCGCCGGTGGATCCTTAGCCCATGCCGGCCTCTCAACAAGCGGGATTTTTCTCGCCACCGCCTTCATGACCATGGCCGGTATCGCCTGGGCCGTGTGGCTGTTGCCTCACACCCTCCTTCGCCTGATACTGGTCATCCTTACCCAGACCGTGTATCGGCTCCGCATTGTCGGCCAGTCTCATGTTCCCACGTCCGGCGGCGGGCTTTTCGTTCCGAACCACGTCTCCTTTATCGATGGATTTCTGTTGATCGCCAGTCTGGATCGCCCGGTACGCTTTGTCGTTGATTCGCAATACGCTGAACATCCATTTTTCAAACCGTTCATGAAGGCCCTCGATGTCATCCCGATTTCTTCTCATGGAGGATTGCGGGTCATCCTGAAAGCACTTCTTGAGGCAGGCGCCGCACTCGACCAGGGCGACCTTGTCTGCATTTTTCCTGAAGGCCAGATTACTCGCACCGGCACGCTCCTTCCGTTCCGTCGGGGTTTTGAACGGATCGTAAAAGGACGAACGGCGCCGATCATCCCGGTTCACCTGGATCGCGTCTGGGGCAGCATCTTCAGCTTCAATCATGGACGCTTTCTCTGGAAAGTTCCGGAACAACTCCCCTACCCGGTCACGGTCTCGTTCGGTGCGCCGTTGCCCCCAGATACGACGGCGGACACATTGCGCGCGAAGATTCACGAGCTCGGCGAAGCCGCCTGGCAACTGAGGAAGTCCGATCGCAGCCCCCTCCATCGTCAGTTTATTTCAGCGATGCGTCGCTACCCATTCCGCATGGCGATGGCCGACCAGAATCGCCCTCGCGTGTCCTCCTTGCAGGCCTTGATCGGATCGATCGTTCTTGCGCGCACGCTTCGACCCTATTGGCAGGGCCAAGACCATGTCGGCGTCCTGTTGCCGCCGACGGTCGCCACAGCGCTGGTTAATGTGGCCGTAGCCCTGTGCGGCAAGACCATCGTGAACTTGAACTACACGGTCGGGAAATCCGGTTTGGAAGCTGCGGTGCGTCTGGCAGGCCTCCGCACGATCGTCACAAGTCATGCCTTTATCGACAAAGCCAAGCTCGACCTGCCTGATGGACCATCGGTGATTTGGCTGGAAGATGTGGCCATGACGATCGGCACCGGGAAGAAAGCGGTTGCGACGCTTCTGGCCCTGTTCGCTCCCTGC
Source organism: uncultured Nitrospira sp. (assembly GCA_902500755.1). Taxonomy (GTDB): domain Bacteria; phylum Nitrospirota; class Nitrospiria; order Nitrospirales; family Nitrospiraceae; genus Nitrospira_D. Next base: position 9,641 of record CABVRV010000072.1, on the reverse strand, counting down.
CGCCTCATCGAACGAGCCTGCGGGCAAGTCACTCCGCTTACCCCCGACAGTCTGGCCACGATCATCTTCAGCAGCGGCAGTACCGGAGAACCCAAAGGCGTCATGCTCTCGCACTTCAGCATCGATTCCAACTGCCATGGCGCCACGCAGATGCTTCATCTCTATCAAGACGAACGGGTTCTCGGTATTTTGCCGTTCTTTCATTCATTTGGGTACATGGTCTTCTGGTTCGTGATGTTCAACAACACGGCGATGATCTTTCACCCGTCACCGCTCGATGTGGCGGCGATCGGCGAACTCATTCGCCAGTATCGCGTCACGTTCATCGTCATCACTCCAACATTCCTACAGCTCTATGTCCGCCGCTGCACACCGGAACAGTTCAGTTCGGTTCGTGTCATCCTGACCGGCGCGGAAAAATTGTCCACACGGCTTGCGCAATCCACCGAGGACAAGTTTGGGATCGGACCGATCGAAGGCTACGGCGTGACGGAATGTGCTCCTGTCATCGCCGTCAACTGCCCGGACTTCCGCGCGGCAGGATATTACCAACCGGCATCGCGCCGCGGCACCGTCGGCCAACCGCTCCCTGGGGTGTCACTACAGATCGTGGATCCGGACCACTACACACCTCTGCCGACCGGCACGTCCGGCATGTTGCTGGTGAAGGGGCCGAACGTGATGAACGGTTATCTAGGCCGCGAAGACCTCACGACTCAGGTACTGCGAGATGGCTGGTACGTCACTGGGGACATTGCTTCGTTGGATGACGATGGTTTTTTGACGATCACCGATCGACTTTCTCGGTTCTCCAAAATCGGCGGCGAGATGGTCCCGCACGGCAAGGTCGAAGAGGCCTTACAACAGGCAGCCGGGGCCGATTCCCAAGTCTTTGCGGTGACCGGTCTTCCTGACGTCAAGAAGGGAGAACGGTTGGCAGTTCTGCATACACTCGATGAAAACCTGATTCCCGATATCCTGGAGAAGTTATCGGCCAGCGGCCTTCCCAATCTCTTCATCCCCTCACGGAGCCAGTTCGTAAAGGTCGACGTCTTGCCGGTTCTTGGGACCGGTAAGCTTGATCTGCGAGGTGTGAAACGCATGGCCATGGAACACCTACGAGGAAATGCTGAGTCCTGAGTGCTGAGATCTGACGAGAATGACGCAATCCAAATCGATCATCGATTGCCATGTACATCTCGCCGCGTTGCCCGACGGTGACAACGGCTGCTACATATCGCCGAAACTCCTTCGTAGTCCGTTGTTCCGGTTTCTCCTCTGGAAACACGACCTCTCACCGACCCATCCGCGCGAGACCAACCAGAAATACCTCGAACATCTTCTGACTGAGCTACGCGCCTCACAGCACGTCTCCAAGGCGGTGCTGCTCGGTATGGATGGGTTCTATGATCAGACCGGCCTGCTGAATCGACAGCACACCGACTTTCTGGTCAGCAACGACTACGTGTTTAAGACTGTAAAAGCCAACCCCGATATATTTTTGGCGGGTCCATCTGTCAATCCACAGCGCGAAGATGCCATTGATGAAGTTCACCGCTGCGCCGATGCCGGAGCAGTTCTGATCAAAGTCTTGCCGAACGCCCAGCATTTCGATCCAGCTGATCCGAAATACGTCCCGTTCTACCGCGCACTGGCCCAACGGAAACTGCCCTTATTAAGTCATGTCGGTTACGAATTCAGTCTCATCGGCAAGGACCAATCGCTTGGAGATCCGGAACGGCTGCGTCTGGCCCTTGACGAAGGGGTGACCATCATCGCGGCTCACGCCTGTAGCTATGGTCTGATGCTGTATGAAAAGTTTCTTCCAACTTTCCAGAAGCTATGTCAGCGTTATCCAAATTTCTATGCCGACATTTCCGCCCTCACCCAGCCTCATCGCATGAAGATGCTCCTCCATCTACGACACCAGCCTGACCTCCAATCCCGTCTCTTCTTTGGGACGGACTACCCACTGTCTGTTTTCCACATGGCGGCTTGGGGACGGGTAGATCCGGGCACGTTGTGGAGGATGATTCGCACAAAAAACCGGTTCGACCGACAAGTTGAGGTATGTGCGGGGCTTGGGCTCGGATTTCGCTCATTCGGCGAACTCTTGGCCCCCCCAACAAGTCACTAGGCAAAGATGGAGCGTGATCGGATACTAGCCACTCTTCGCGAAAGGATTCTCGCGTTCGCGACATCACGTGTATCAAGGGATCATGCCGAGGACTTGACCCAAGACGTGCTGACAGTCCTCCATGATAAGTATCCAACGGTTCGCGAGCTGACGGAACTGGTCCCTCTTGCTTTTCAAGTTCTGCGGTACAAAATGTTGGATGCCCATCGCAAAGCCTTGAGGCGCGGGGAGTACAATCAGGAATCGATCGAAGAACTGCCGCTTGCCGATACCAGTCACGATCCGGTCACTCAACTCGACCAGAAGCAACGTGTCGATCGGCTGCTCACCGCCATGGCCCAACTCGGCGAACGTTGCCGGGACTTGTTCAGATGGAAGCTTGAAGGAAGGAGCTTCCCAGAGATTCAGAAATTGATGAATCAGACCTCGATCAATACAATCTACACATGGGACTTGCGGTGCCGAAAACAATTATTAACGGTCATGGGCGATAGTTGGGAGTAGCAATTCGACGACTATGTCCGAGCATGATTTAGAGAAGCTGCTTGGTGGCTTTGCAGCCGACACCTTGACGCCTGAAGAAAAGCAACAGCTCTACAGCGCGGCGCTGCAAGACCAAGAACTATTCAACTCGCTCGCTGACGAACAGGCACTGAAGGAATTACTGGCAGATCCCGTGGTCCGTCGTAGGCTCTTGCAGTCTGTACAGAAGACACGCCCAACAACTGACAGAGGCCTTTCGCCATCGCTCAACTGGTTCCGCCACCCAGCCGGACTTGCATGGGTTGGTGGCCTTGCCGCAGCCATATTCGCGGTCGTCCTAGGCACTACTCTCTATCAAGAGAGTCTAAGACAGGCAGACCGATCCGTCGCCATCGAAGAGGAGTCGGCTAAAATCGCACCTACTCCAGCACCTTCTGAACCTCGACCAGCCTCGCCTGCGATCGGTGAGTCTCGGTTGAAGGCACAAGCCAATCGAAAATTGGCAGACGCACCTGGAAACGAAGTACTTGTCGCCAAGAAGGCCAAACAAGAAACCGAACTGACGGCCGAATCAAACGAAGAGCCGGCAACGACATACCCCGAATCGGATGTGTCACAAGGACGTTCTCAATCAACTCCGCGTACATTCACTCAATCAAACGAAGATGCACCGGACTCGGCTGATCAAAATCGCGGGAGCGCACCCTCAACCTCTGCTTTAGTGCCTGCGCCGGCCAATGAACCGGCTGCCACAGCGCTTACTGGGCAAGTCGGCTCAGCTCTGAGCGCGCGCTCCTTGTTCTACGGAGACACAGCGGAATTTACCTCTGAACTGATGACAGGAGAACAAGACCGTCGTCATCCCGCCCAGCAATTCGAACGGTTTGAACAGAAGAAGAGACTATCACGTGCCGGCCAACCGGAGAGCCTTACCGGCGCCAGCAAGCCATTAGGCATTCGTTACAGCCTGGCGACTTACGGAATGGAGGGGCCTCATGATGACAGAAATACAACAGCCTCAATCCAGGCAGATTCGACCGACCTGATGATCGAGGCTAATCAGGACGGCTTCTTTCAGGTGTGGGGAGATGACGCTGCCCTGCAGCCTCACATCCTGTTTCCTCTGACAGAACAAGACCCGATTTCATCACGGCTGACTGCCTATCAGCTTAGGAGAATTCCCGTTCTTGCTGTCTATCGCACGATTACGATTCGCTTCTCTCGCATGCCATTCGGAACACTCTCCAGTAAGGACCTCGTTGAGATGAATCGATCGCCACTTGGGCAACTTCAGGAATCCTCCACTTCCATGAGGGCGTCCGGCTCTCAAGAACTGGCGATCTACGTGGTCAATAAGGATCCCTCGGTGGGCATACTCGTGGTCCGGATTCCGATACACCAACCATAAGAAGCCGACCAGTACGATCGAAGAGCACGCCAGCACAACAAAGGGGCCGTTCTCTGCGAGAGAACGGCCCCTTTGAACAACCTCAGCAACCGATCAGAAGGATCTTATGGGCTTACCGAAATACGATCCTTGATGAGATCGAAGGTTTCCTTCGGCACGACATTCTTCGCCACCAATTCACCCTTCACCCGATAAGGACGATTATTCACGATCCGATCGGCTTCATCCTGTTTCAACCCCAAGAAGAGAATCATATCGTTTGCCGAGACTTTATTGATATTCATCGACGTGGAAGTCGCTGCCGGAGCGACGGAAGCCGTCCCGGATGACCCCTGTTTTGGAGTCAGCGTAGCCGCCTGCACTGATCCCCCTGCCTGAGACCGATCCTTGAGCTCCTTCTGATAGCGAGCCACCAATGATTTCAGTGTGTCGTTATGACGTTTGACGTCCTGATATTCCTGCTTCACGTTCCGATTTTGGGCCGACAACGCTCTGACTTTGTCCTCCAGCTCCTTCGTTCGGGACTCAATCGTGCCTCGTTCGGCGTCACGTCCGTGTTCAATTCGTTGCAGTTCATCCCGAGCGGCCTCGGCCTCGTTGTTGAATTTGACGTTCAGCTCCTTGAGCGTCCGCACCTGCTGTTCCATCGCGACTTTCTGTTGGCGAGCTTTTTCCAGCTCCATCTTGGCGCTATCCGCTTCGGTCAGCGCTTCTTGGTATTTCTTGTTGGATACGCAACCCGTAGTCAACACCGCGCCAATCAACACTATCGCCGTCCACTCGCGTTTCATGCGATCCTCCCTCCATCAAGTCTTACAGCTTGAATGTGTTTCATACGGATCTCCCACCCTATCCTGCACCTCGCCCTTGGAATGGCTTTCTTTGTGTGTATGCCAACCTCCGGGCATTGTCAACATATTTGCTCTTGCGTGAGACCGATCTCGCACTCATCTTCAATACGACAAGAAGGTCTCACGCGCTTGACGGATCGTCGTTGCTCTGTGATTATCCGTGACATTCTATCAAACAAAACCAGGGAGGGTGAACCTTCCCTATTTGCGATCGGTATCGGTAGTGGAGTACAGAATGAATGAATGGGGTCCAGCACTCGCCGTGATTCTCGGAATCGTGGAGGGATTGACGGAGTTTCTCCCCGTCTCGTCCACCGGGCATCTCATCCTAGTCGGCCATGCTCTTGGGTTCACCGGCGACGTAGCCGCAAACGCGGAAATCGCGATCCAATTAGGCGCCATTCTGGCCGTCATCGTGTTTGAGCGGGGAAAAATCGGCCGGCTCCTTTCCGGCGCCTGGCACGAACAAAAGGTATTGCGTTCGGCTACCGAAAGCGAACCACTGATCTCTTGGGCCGACCGCATCAAGGCCTCCGTGCGAAGTCATCCGAACTTGTGGTTCTTGATCGGGTTAGGAATCGCCTTTCTGCCGGCGGCCGCACTCGGCCTCGCGGCGCACGGATGGATCACATCGCATCTATTCACCCCGCAAACCGTGGCGACCACTTCGATCCTCGGAGGCATCATCATCCTCATCGTGGAAGCCACCAAGCGCACGAGTCAGGCGATGAGTCTGGAACAAGTTTCACCCATCCATGCGTTCTGGATCGGGGTCGCACAATGCGCGTCGCTGATTCCGGGCATGTCCCGATCCGGCTCTACCATCATCGGAGGCCTCCTTGCTGGACTCGACCGGAAGGTCGCCACCGAATATTCCTTTTTCCTCGCCCTTCCGACGATCATTGCGGCCACTCTCTACGAAACATGGAAGGCGCGCGGGACATTTACCGAGCAGGACTTTCTGGCGCTCGCTCTTGGGATGGTTATTTCATTCCTGGTGGCTTGGGCAGTCATCGCTGCCTTCCTCACCTATGTCCAGCGGCATACCTTGCGGGCGTTTGCGTACTATCGTATTATGCTTGGAGTCTTGGTTTTATTGGTCGCCAGTTGAAAGGAGTTGTTCATGTCTTCGGATACGATTCATGTCTACGATACGTGGGTCAACGGGAAGAATGGTCGCATTCACTTCGACGTGATGACGACGGATGAAGTAACCGCTCTCAAGCTTGCCAAGGAGTACTTGGTCGGCATCGGGGAACCAAACGCTGCGGTGACGACAAAAGAATGTCAATTTTGTCACAGCGAACCGCTGGTCATGTTTTCAGCGGAGCAGCAGAAACAAGTCAAGGAGAAGGGCGGATTTATCGTCCCAATGTCGGCCTAGTTCCGAAGCCAAGCGTATTGGTGCCGGGGATACCTCGGCACCAATACACTTCCAAATCCCCCCACACACAACATGAGTCATACTAGGGGCTAGGGGAATGAGGTGGGCTCTGAAGCTGTAGAGGGGTCGGGCTTCTTCTCAAATGCGAAGTGAATGATCAGGAAGATCACGCCGATGGTGATCGCGGAGTCCGCCACATTGAATGCGGGCCAATGGTAGCTTTCGACATACACGTCGAGAAAGTCGATCACCTCCCCAAAGCGCAATCGATCGATCAGATTGCCGATCGCACCGCCCAGAATTCCCGCCACACTTACGCGACCGAGCCAATCCTGTTCGGGCATCCGCAGCAGGATCGTGCCGAGCAACCCAAGCGCGAAGATTGAAGTTAGCCCGAAAAACACCATTCGAAACGCGTTGCTGCTCCCAGCCAACAAGCCGAACGCCGCTCCAGGGTTCCGAATATACGTCAGACTGAAGAGATTGGGGATGACGGGAATCGACTCATGCAAGCGCATCGTTTGCATAATCTGCTGTTTCGTCAGCTGATCAAGAAGAATGATGCTGCCGGTCACCGACGCCAACGCCATATTGCGAAGCCAGGATGCACTCAATGGACGGCCTCCACACACCGCTCGCATAGGGTTGGATGATCCTGATCTTTTCCGACAGCTTCTCGATAATTCCAACAGCGTTCGCACTTCGCAGCAGCCGATTTCTCAACCGTGATCCGGATGTCCGCAGCGCTCATCCCTTCCGGCACAAGCGTCACGCGAGACACGATGAAGATCGTGCTGAGATCGCCGGCGTACGTGGCCAGGAATTGATGCGCCTCAGGGCCGGCCTCGATTCGCACGTGGGCCTCCAACGACGATCCGATTATCTTATCTCGACGGCGAGCTTCTAACTCGCCTTGGACATGAGTCCGGTACGCCAGCAGTGTTCCCCACCGACTCGCTAAAACGTTATCTCTCCAGAGACTCTGCTCTTCCGGAAACGAGGCCAGATGCACGCTCGTCGCTTCCTTATGGGCCGCCTCAGGCAGCATTTGCCAGATCTCGTCGGCCGTAAAACTTAATATCGGAGCCATCAGTTTCGCGAGTGCCACGATAATCTCATAGAGGACGGTCTGAGAGCCCCGCCTCAGTGGAGAGTCCGCACGAAACGTATAGAGGCGATCCTTGAGGATATCGAGATACACCGCGCTCAGATCGACCGAACAAAAATTGTTCAGGGCATGAAAGATCGTGTGAAACTCAAAGTCTTCATAGGCTCGTCGCACTTTCGCAGTCAGCTCCCCAAGACGCATCAGCGCCCATCGATCCAGCTCCGGGAGTTGGCCATAGGGAACCCGATGCGCTGACGGATCAAAATCATATACGTTACTGAGTAAGAATCGGGACGTGTTTCGGATCTTCCGATAGGCCTCGATCAGATGAGTGAGAATTTCCTGTGAGATGCGCAGATCTTCACGATAGTCTTGGGCCGCCACCCAAAGTCGGAGGATTTCTGCACCCGACTGTTTAATGACGTCCTGCGGCGCGACCACATTCCCGGCCGACTTGGACATCTTCTTCCCCTGCCCATCCACGACGAATCCATGGGTCAACACCGCTTGGTAGGGTGCGCGATGATCCGTCGTGACACCGGCCAACAAGGCACTATGGAACCAGCCCCGATGTTGATCGGACCCTTCAAGATACAAATCCGCCGGCCACCACTTCCTCGATTTGAGAACAGCCGCATAGCTCACGCCGGATTCAAACCACACATCGAGAATGTCTCGTTCTTTCTCGAAGCTTGTTCCACCACATTTTGAACAAGTTGTTCCAGCAGGCAACAGGTCGGCAGCGGATCGTTCGAACCATACGTCGGCACCGTTTGATTCCATCAAGACCGCAACATGTTCAACGATGGAAGGCTCGGCCAGCACGTGATGACACGCGCGGCAGGTAAACCCTGGAATCGGGACACCCCACACCCGTTGACGTGAGAGGCACCAGTCCGGGCGGTTTTCGATCATGCCGAAGATTCGATCACGCCCATAGCTCGGAAACCAGCGGACCCGTTCGATTTCCGCCAGAGTCTCCCTCCGCAAGTCATTCGTCTCCATCGAGACGAACCATTGCTCGGTCGCGCGGAAGATCACGGGATTCTTACACCGCCAACAGTGCGGATACGAATGGTTCAACGAACCGTGCCCCAGTAAACGCCCATTCCCCTGCAGATACTCGACAATCTTCGGATTTGCCTTCAAGACCTCCTGGCCGGCGAATTCCTTCACGACGGCCGTAAACCGACCACCGTTATCCACCGGCGCGAGAATTTCAAGCCGCTCACCGGGCGAAGCCTTGGCATTGTGCTCCAGCACAAGGAGATAATCTTCCATGCCGTGGCCAGGCGCGATATGGACACAACCGGTACCCTGATCGAGCGTCACAAAATCTCCGAGCAAGATGGGTGACAGACCGGTGGACAACGGCCGCTGCGTTTCCAACCCCTCAAAACCTTCTCCACCTTTCTTCACTCCCACGATACGATAATCACTGATCGCGCAGGCCTTCGCGACGTTGCCCACGAGTTTCTCCGCCATAATCAGTATTTCATCGCCGACCTTCACAAACGCGTAGTCGAAATCATGGTGGATACAGACAGCTTGATTGGCAGGCAGGGTCCATGGCGTCGTCGTCCAAATGACGATGGAGACAAGCTTCATTCCGTCTGGAAAAGAAATGCCAGGAAAGGTCTTCGCGAGGACCGCTGGCGCTGTGACGACCGGGAACCTCACATAGATTGATGGCGACGTATGATCGTCATATTCGACCTCCGCCTCCGCCAGCGCCGTTTGATCCTGGGTGCACCAGAGTACCGGCTTGAGCCCCTTGTAGACCCCTCCACGCTCGACAAACTTCCCGAACTCGCGAATGATCGTCGCTTCATAGGCTGGCGTCATCGTCAGGTAGGGATGCTCCCATTCCCCCAATACTCCCAACCGTTTGAATTCCTCTCGCTGAATAGTGACGTATCGTTCGGCATACTCGCGACAAAGCCTGCGGATCGTCGACACGTCCAAGTCCTTTTTCTTGTCGCCTAGCTCCTTCATGACTTGATGTTCGATCGGCAACCCGTGGCAGTCCCAACCCGGCACATAGGGTGCGTGAAAGCCTGCCATCGTCTTCGACTTGACGATGATGTCCTTGAGCACCTTGTTCAGGGCATGGCCGATATGGATCCGACCGTTAGCATAAGGAGGGCCATCATGCAGCACATACCGAGGCCGACCCTTCCCCAAGGCCTGAATCTGGTCATAGAGCTGTTGTTCTTCCCACCAGGCCAGCATCGCAGGTTCCCGCTGAGGCAAATTGGCCTTCATCGGGA
>CABVRV010000071.1 GCA_902500755.1 uncultured Nitrospira sp. | reverse complement strand
CAACCGGTGCAAAAAGCGGATTCGTTCCACGTGGCCTTGCAGCTGCAGTACTAACTCGGATGGTATTGTCTCGCATTTGCCTCGTCAGGAGGGTCGATCCTCAGAAATGAGGATCGGCCCTCCGATGGCTTTCGGTACATTCTCCGAATCTCCTCAGTGATGTCCACACCGATTTTCAGGATATTCCTGATGGGCCTATGTCAATTTCTTCAATATGCTGCGACGGGAAGCGCACCGTGGTGACTTGTGCAGCAACGAAGAAAGAACGGCACAGATGGAGCTTTTCTCCGGCTTCGCCCGCTCATCGTGAACGACAATCTCCTGGATTTTGGTCCGGCTATTCGGTCGACCAGCAAAGTGGTTTTTAGTCCGGCCCGACTTTGAGATCGTTGAGAATTCCTCCCCAGGGCTCGAAGCTATCAGGCGATTGGAAACACCTTATAGGGTGCTGGTGGAAAGCGTGGGTCGCGATTAGGATTTTTGAGAAGGGAGGTGAAGCGTTATGCATTTGAAGGGCTTCATACTTGAAGATAGCCAAGGACGTGAATTTGTAATGGTATGCGAGCGGCCTCATATGCAGTTAAGAAAGATGTTTGCGCTCCGCGGTTGGCAACGCAGGCGACTGGTTCCAGTGCACCATACGGAATATGAACTTCGCCAAATCGTCGGAGGAGTCGTGATCGAACTCAATGACTTATTCGGTAACCCTTTGAGGCGTGTTGAACAGGTGGACAAGGCTTTTTCGAACAAGAAGTCAAGTTCTACAGTACCGACTCTGAGTATGCGGAAGGTGGATAGATAATATTCGAGGGAAGCTTGCTGGCGCGTGTCATGTAGGTCTATGCTCCATCGTCGGCTGCATGGACCATTCGTCTGTTGGCCCTCATGAGAGTGATTCCTGAGGACGCATGGAAAGCGCTGCGCCGAGAATTTTGAGAGTATCGTCCCGTCTATACCGGTCATCGTGCTGCCGTATCTCTGTCAAACCGCTTCTTCTCGTTGGCTCTCAGATACACATAGTCATTTCTCAGAACGTTGCCTGAGCGATTCCTTGGTAGCACCTGGTACTCCTCAGCCCATTGATGGCGGGGAGAAATGTCCTCGCCGTGCTCAACTCGATTGCAGTATGATACGGCTTCGCTGAGCTTGGGGGGAGCTGCGTGCTACAACAGCGCATCGAAGCCGTCACAAAGGCCAATCGAACATTCTACGAAGCATTTGAGAGCCTTGACATTGCCAAGATGGACCAAGTGTGGATGCATCAAGACTATGTCACTTGCATTCACCCAGGCTGGACGATTCGTTCCGGTTGGCCCGCTGTGCGAGACTCGTGGGTGCTGATCTTTAACAACACCTTTTCGATGAAGTTTGACCTTACCGACGTGATGGTACAGGTGGCAGGCGATATGGCCTGGGTCATCTGTGTTGAGAATCTCACGACGCAACAATCCGACGAACCGCAACACGCTAAGGTCCTTGCCACGAACCTTTTCGAGCTTATCGGTGACGAGTGGCTGATGATCCATCACCATGGGTCGCCGGTAATGGGGTAGGGGAAATGCGAATTAGAGTTTCGGCGCAGCGGTGGGCACTTCATCTATGCGGATGGTTTTCATCCATTCGGCGGCGACGGCATCACGCTCCGTCATTGCCATGCCTGCATAGGTGAGGAACATTTGTGGCCCACGGCGACGGCGCCATGTGAGAAAACTGAGGAAATGGTCTTTGCAGACCGATCGCGTCCCTGCCGGGGCATAGGGTTTCGCTAAGCAGTTTGGGACAGAGCAGTTTATATCATGCACCGTATTGCTCCTTCGACTTCTCTCAGTATGATGGTCGGCCTAGCCTATTTTCAAGTCCGCTGCTCCGGCCTTTCGCTTGACCTCTTCAACGGCATAGGGTAGGGGCACCCAAATGCGCACGCCGTTTCTTGCGGTCTGTTCCCTTGCTCTCACCTTGTTCTTTGTCAGTTGTGCCCTATTCCCCTGCAAAAGTGTTTGGGCGAATAGTTCGTTTGAGGAAAGGTCCTTTTTGGCATCAGACCTGTTACCTCAGGGAGTGGCCGTTGGTGACGTCAGTTCGCATCGCGCTTTACTGTGGCTCCGCACAGACGGACCGGCATCGGTTCAGATTGAGTGGGCGCCGAGCTCACTCTGGGAACAGGCCGCGAGACTCGCAACGGTGGTGGCTCCGGTATCGAGAACGACTTTCATGACGACGACGGCAGAAATGGATTACACCCGAACCGTCCCTCTGGAAGGTCTGAGTCCTGCGACACGCTATCGCTATCATATCCTGCTGGGTTCCACTGACCAGACCGAGAAGCAGCCTTCTATGAGGCTTGCAGCCAAGGGAGAATTCACCACCTTGCCGGATGAGAAGACATCCGCTGCGGTGACGTTCGCGTGGAGCGGGGACCTCGGCGGTCGAGGACGATGTCGACAAGGAGCGAGAGGGTATCCCATCTTCGATGTGATCCATCGGCACAATCCCGGCTTTTTCTTATTTCTCGGCGATACGATCTATGGCGATCATCTGTGCCCTTCCCCGCCGAATGAGCCGGGTGCGGATTTCAAAGCCACGACGTTGCAGACGTATCGATTGCGTCATCGTTATCAACGTGGCGCTGAGGCGCTTCGCCGGTTCTTGGAGACCACGCCGGTCTATGTGATCTGGGACGATCATGAAGTCCGGAATAATTTTGCCGGCCCGTATGACGAACAAATGCCGGAAGCTCAACAGGCGTTGCGGGAGTACTGGCCCATCTTCTCCGCTCAGGATGACCCGCATCGCCTGTATCGACGTGTGCGATATGGCGCCGACCTCGAACTGTTTATTCTGGATGCCCGGCAATATCGCAGTCGTAATGCGGATCAGGATGGTCCCGCGAAGACCATGCTTGGATCAGCCCAGTTGACATGGTTGCTCGACGGGCTTCACGCTTCAACGGCAACATGGAAAGTCATCGCGACGCCTGTCCCTCTCTCGATTCCAAAGGGTGGTGACATCAGTATTCCCGGGAACGACGGCTGGGCAGGAGGGCCGGACGGCACGGGATTCGAGCGGGAGCGGCAGGTGATTGTCGATGCGATTCTCAATCACAAGATCAAGAATGTCATCTTTCTTGCGGGCGATGTGCATTGGGCCCAGGCCAACGCCTATGATCCCGATCAAGACGGAATCATTGATTTTTACGAATACATCGCAGGCCCGCTCTCTGCTCCGCCGGGAAGGTTCGCTCCGACTCGCGACGAACTGCATCCTATGCAACTGTTCGACGAGGCGGGGTATCACAACTTCGGCCTCGTTCTGGTCACTAAGGATGAGTTTACCGTCACGGTAGTGGACGAAGCAGGGATGAGGCGATTTTCTCACGTAGTGCCGGTTAGGCCGTAGACCGCTCTCACCGTATAAGCCTCTTGCAATTGCCGTGTGTAGCCGGGTACCGTACGGCTCCCAACATCCTTGTATGAAATCCACTTCAACGGAGAGAGGGGGAGAGTAGGTCATGTCAGGATTGATGTCCGTTGATGACATTTTTGCAAAGGCGGAAGCAGCAGCCGTCGCAGCAACTGGGCCGGATGAAAAAGCCTTGCAGATCGACTATGGTGCACTGAGAGAGAAATTCCGCAAGGCATTGGGCGATCGAAAAATAGCGCTTTGCCACGTCAATAAGTTCTTGCCTGAAGGATATGAGGATCAAGGTCGGTTCAATCTGGTGCTGCTCACAGCCGGCAATGTCGTGTTCGATATCGTGATTGGCGATTCCTATTTTCGGTATGACGTCGTATCGGTCGGGCAGCTGGATAAGGTGCAGCTGATTGACGCGATGTGGGACAACCGAGAAAAGCGTCGTGAGGAACCGTTTTTAAGTCTCCGCCTCATGCATGGAGACGAAACCCATCTGTTACTAGCGCTGGACGACGACGAGCGCGCTAGCCTGCTGAAATTTGCTTCGGCGGTGACGACAGCCCGTAATCCAGAGCGATGAGGGAATATCCCCAATCGATGTGAACGCGCTAGTGCACTGCGTCCGTGGAGGGATCCGAATAGCCTCAAGTAGTCTGATTCAATTAGCTCTCTTGTTTAAGCCCTGAGCAGGTTATGATCGAAGAGGCTATCCGTGAATCTTGAGCAGACCTGCAATCCCTCAGATCAGCACAAGTTCGTTATTCGTTACATGTGAGTCGCCAACCTGATCAACATATGACACGACCGAGTCAGGACCAATCGACAAACAGCATATGAGTCGTCAGCGCAGGTGAGCGTTCTGTTTTCATCGCTGCCACAGGTCAGCTTTTTGGGCCGCAGACAAGCCCGGATGCACTATCCTTCACGATTCCCCTTAAAACTCCACTGTACTCAGGTGGTGTTGCATTGATTGCTTGAACCTACCAATCACTTTTTCCCACGCTGGTAAGAATTTCGCTCGAACTCTCAAAGCCATAGTGGTCATCTACGGCATGGGCAAGGCGCTAATCTAACGCATGGCTTCTGCCCAGATAGAGAAGAGCCAGGGCAACCAATAGATGCTGACTTACTAGCCAGCTATACCCTTATACCCCTAAAGTGGGGATTATCGAAACTGTGCAATTATGATACACCGTGCAAACACTTATTAATATGCAGGTATCGAGTGGCTCGAGTCTTTGTTCATGGAGGAAATCCCATGTCAAGATCCCACCAGTCACACTCACCGGATACGGCGTCCGTTCCCACTATTGATTTTGCGATGCTTGATCGGACGCTTCTACTTCCCAGCCCCGATGTGCAAGGCACGAACATGGATGGGGAGACGGTGTTATTGGATCTGAGCACCGGCCGTTACTACACACTCAATCGAGTCGGCAGCGTTATTTGGGAACACTGTACAGGCGATAAAACCATCAGCGACATCCAGATGATTCTGTGTGATCGGTTTGATGTCGCTCCCGAGCGGGCCCTCGACGATCTCGTCACCCTGGTCAACGACCTGATCCAGGAGGGGCTACTTCAACAAGAAAGGAGGTGAAGACGCATGAAGAAAGAATCATATGTGCAGCCGGCGGTCGCGAAGCATGAGTTGCTACGCGACATCACCGCGAAGCGTTCTGGTGGCTACGGCGGTGGACATGGCCACGGATGGGGTAAAGGCCATGGCTTCGGGTGGGGCAAAGGTTTTGGATGGGGAAAAGGCAGGCACTCTTAAGCAGCCGAGAGGTTGGCTGGTTCGAGAGAATCAGCCAGCCTTCTTTTTATCCAGGGTGGTGATACAGGTAAAATAACCAGTGGCGTGTGAAAAGACATGAGAATACCTGCCGTCGATTATCCTCTGACCAAGCATCTGTCTTCCCTTTACGGCACGTTGGTGCGATATGCAACCCTATATCCTCAACCAGATGGACTGGTGAATGAATTTCTGAGTATTTGCGGCGAGACTCCCTTAATGAGTCTGATCCCACATAAGTAGTACTTTTCCTCCATAAAACAACGGATTTATTCTCAACCTATAGACCTTTTCCGCTTCGACTTGGGTCCGTAGGGATGTCAATCCCTTTCCCTCCCCTCTAAAGAGGGGGGAGGCAAAACTGTATTACCATGATACATAGGCATTCCGAATCCTATTACAAGCCGTCAAGAGGATTGAGTCGTAGACGACGGAGGGAAGAGCCCATTTCGAATTCCCATCAAGCCTCCCCACTCGATGTCGTTTCTGCTCCATGCTTCGATCAGGCCCTGCGCGATCGAACAGTCCTCCGCCCCAGCTCTGATGTTCAAAGTACCAGCATGGACGGAGAGACCGTGTTGTTGGACCTCAGCAGCGGACGCTACTACACGCTAAACAAGGTCGGCAGCGTCATTTGGGAGCATTGCACTGGCAACCACACAATCCGCGACATCCAGACGGTTCTGTGTGACCGGTTTGATGTCGCTCCCGAGAGAGCCCTCGACGATCTCGTCACCCTGGTCAACGACCTGATCCAGGAGGGGCTACTTCAACAAGAAAGGAGGTGAAGACGCATGAAGAAAGAATCATATGTGCAGCCGGCGGTCGCGAAGCATGAGTTGCTGCGCGACATCACTGCGAAGCGTTCGGGCTACGGCGGTGGACCGCCTTCGTGGGTTCCAGGGCCACCCCCATGGGCAGGACCTAAGGGGCCTAAGTAAGTAATCTGGAGGCTGGCTGGTATGTGAGAATCAGCCAGCCTTCTTCTTACTCCTGTCGAGGCACGCAGGATAACCCGTGACTTGAGGTGCACCGTGACGATGTCTGTTGCAGATCAACCTAATACCGAATACCTCTTTTCCATGTATGGCACCCCGGTTCGGTATACCACATCGTCTTCTTTGCTGGCGGCACCAGTGGAGGAATTGTTGCGGCATTTTCGTCGCAACTCGCTTGATGAATCCATTCCGCTCACCCTGTCTTTCCAGGCTGTCCAGGACCGAGCGGAGGTTCCTCCGATACTGTCTCGGGCGGTACGGCACCTGTGTTCCGGAACGGGCGTTCCGCCAGGGGGACGATCGGAGGACGCATTGCCCTATACCGTGAGTCAGGACCGTGGACGGCTGATCGTCGACTTTCATGACGCAGGCCTGTTCGTGATTGATGGCACACATGGCAGCGCGGAGGGGTACCTGATCCAGCCCCAGCACATGCCCGACAGCTTGATCGAATATCTGTTCCATCTTGTCTTGATCGAACTCTTGCGGAGGCGAGGGCTCTATACCATCCACGCCACGGCGTTGGAGAAGAATGGCCGTGGGATCCTCATACCCGGAAATAGCGGGCGCGGGAAGACAACATCTTTTATCTCCCTGCTCCGGTCAGGCTATCGGTATCTGTCGGATGATCATCCATTGTTCCGGGATGCGGGGGACCATGTCGAGCTGCTTCCCTTTCCGATCAAGATCAACGTCACGGAAAACACGATCGCCTTTTTCCCCGAACTCCGCGATGCGCCGGATCATCTCCTTCATCCGAGGTTCCCCAAACGGGCTTTTTATGCGGAAGAACTCTACGCCACCTCGATCGGATCCTCCTGCTGGCCGGCGCTGGTGCTGTTTCCACAGGTCGTCGACGCTCCTCGAAGCCATCTTGAGCTCCTTCCCAAGAGCCGCGCCATGGAGCTTCTCCTTCCTCAGGCTTTGTTGGTCTACGACGCTGAAGTCGCCAGGCGAGAATTCCAGGTCTTAGCGAAACTCATGCAGCAGGTCGCGTGTTACCGCTTGCACTTTGGCCGTGATATCCTTGACCTACCGAAACTGATCACACCGCTCCTGGAGCAGATGCAGCAATGATGACACCTCGTCTGGTCCGACAGTTTCCTCTAGCGCCGGAAGCGGAACTGCTCGTCTGGTGTGCCCGCACAGCCGTATCCGATGATCTCAAAGCGCGTATTCGGGAGAAAGCGCAAGAATCGCTTGACTGGCCGCTGGTCCTCGAATTGGCCGATTATCATGGCGTGGTCCCGCTGTTGTATAGGAATCTGTCTGCTCTGTCGCCTGACCTCGTGCCTGCCGAATTGTTGACTCGGTTACGACAGAAAGCGCAGGTCGGCGCCTTGCTCAACCGGACGCTTGCCAAGGAACTCGTGGCCCTATGCGACGCGTTTCAGGCGCGTGGAGTGCCGGTCATCCCTATCAAGGGTGCCACCCTCGCCGTGGTGGCCTATGGCGATCTGGCGCTTCGTGACTTTACCGACCTCGATCTGCTTGTTCCACAAGCCGCTATTGCTGAGTCGCAGGCTGTCTTGCGGTCTCAAGGCTATGAGAGGAGAGCGGCTTCTGAAGGGCCTGGTGAAATAAACCATAATGAAGGACCATATCATGTGTATATCAAGAAGCGCGCGCTTTCTCGCGTCGATCTTCAATGGGTGATGGCGCATCAACACTTTGCCTTTCGCCTCGATCGTCCCGAGTTTTGGGCGCGGCGGGTCGCAGTCTCGTTCGAGAACCAGACGGTTCCTGGATTGGCTCCGGAAGATCTGCTGATTGTCCTGTGTGTCCATGGGTCGAAACACGCGTGGGAACACCTGAAATGGGTCTGTGACGTCGCTGAACTTATTCGCTCACATCCAGAGTTAGACTGGAATCAGATCTTTGTGCAAGTCTCGACCTGGCGCTGCCGGCGGATGCTCTATCTGGGTTTGGCCGTTGCGCATCTCCTGCTGAGTGCGCCCTTACCGGCCGCCGTGCGTGAACGGCTCGAAGCCGATGGAGAGGTCATGGCACTTGCTCGCCGGATGCCGGCCGGCTTGCTGTCAGACACTCGCGAGGGAATCACCGAGGAGCAGGCGGGGGCGCTCTATTTTTGCGTGAACGATTCGTGGTTGGAGCGCTGGCGGTTAGGCTTGTTGCTGTGTCGATCTCATAGTCCAATGGCGATGACCCCTCCATCGTGGTGTCGCGGGCGTCTCCCTCTTTCGTTCCTTGCTCGCATCATCGTTCCCCTTCATCGAGAGATGCAGCGGCTCCTGTCGCCGAGAATTCGTGGAGCGATGAACCGTTGGGTTGCGTTCATCGGCTAAGGCATCTCACGGTTCGCTGTTGGGACGATGCATCGAACGCTGCGGCGTCACGGTTGGTGTTGCACAGACGAAATCAGATTGAGGCGTACTTCATGGGACCGATAGGGGGCTCGCTCATGCGCAAGTACTGGACGATCCTCCGGGTTGGCCTGGTGGTGTTGCTGATTCGTCTTGCGTTGCGATTCCAGACGTTACCGAAGGTGCTCGATCACATCGGTCCGCTCTCAATCCACGCTGAACCGGACGAGGCGGGGATGAAGATCCTGACGTCCTATGTCGATTGGTGGCTCCGGCTGTTTCCATACAATAAGAAAGGCAATTGTTTCCCTCGGGCAATAACGCTCTATCGATTCGCTCGGCAACGGGGCTACCCGGTGCGGTTTCACTGTGGAGTCAGAAGGGAAGCAGCCGGTCTTGATGGCCATGCCTGGCTCACTCTCGACTCGGAAACCTTTTATGAGCCGGGAACGCACTGGCAATACTTTACGGTCACTTTTTCCTATCCACCCGATCTCACAAAACTCGTGAGTCAGGACTCTGCGATCCAACCTCAAAGTTTCCAAGTGATGGAGCCTTGACAAGGGGTGCACGGTGTTTCAACTGCTCATGAATAGCATGACGAAGCGGATCGGGCCGTTCCTCTTCACGGTTCGCCGGGCCCTTTCGTTCGTGTGGCAGAGCAGTCCCAGTCTGACCCTCGGCAACATCGTGGTGCGCATTCTCCAGGGTCTCCTGCCGCTGCTCGTGTTGTATCTCACGAAGCTGTTGATCGACGCCGTGACCGAAGGGCTGAAGACTCCAACGGATGACTCTTCGTCGACCAGAATCATCACCATTCTTGCTGGGCTAGCGGGTGTTGCAGCGGTCAATGCCATACTGAGCGTGGTGGCCGGCCTGATTTCCAAAATACAGGCCCAAGTCGTCACGGATCACATGTACGCAGTCCTTCAGGCCAAGTCCGTGGAGGTCGATCTCGAATACTATGAGAATGCGCAGTATCAAGACACGTTGCATCATGCCCAGGGAGAAGCTCCGTACCGACCGACGGCGATTCTCAATGATGTGCTTCAATTGGGACAGAACACCATTTCATTGGTCTCGATGGGGGCAATCCTATGGTGGCTGCATTGGGGGATCATTCCAGTTCTGATCGTGACCGCAATTCCCTATTTCTTGGTCCGTCTTCAGCAATCCAACATGTTCTATGCGTGGGAGCGAGGACGAATCCCGCTTGAGCGGAAAGCCTGGTATGTCAATGCGTTGTTGACGCAAGCGACCGCAGCCAAAGAGATTCGGTTGTTTGATCTGGGCCCTCGATTGCGAGAATGGTTCCAGGACACTAGATCGGTGTTGCGCCAGGAGCGAATCAGCTTGGAGCGTCGTTGGGCGTTCCAGACCCTTGCTGCGCAAATCATCGGCGTAGCCGGGGTATTTGGAGTCTGCGGTTTTGTGGCAGTCCGGACATTCCATGGGTTATTCACTGTAGGCGATCTTGTCATCTGTTTCCAGGCGGTGCAGCGGGCCTCAGGGTTTCTGGAGGGTTTTGGACAGAGTGTCTCGAACCTCTACGAAAGCAATCTATTCCTGACGACATTGGATGAGTTCTTAGACATCAAGTCTCGCCTATCAACCTCAGCACATCCGAAGTCGTTCCCTCGTCCGATCACGCAAGGGGTGGTATTCGATCATGTCTCGTTCCAATACCCACATGAAGAACGTGTCGCGATCCGAGACTTCACTTTTTCGATTAAACCGGGGGAGCATGTCGCCTTCGTCGGGGCGAATGGCGCGGGAAAGACGACATTGGTGAAGCTGTTGTGCCGGCTGTACGATCCCTCTGAAGGGCGCATCATGATCGATGGGACGGATCTTCGCGACTATTCGATCACCGATGTGCGGGCCGCGGTCAGCGGCATCTATCAAGACTTTGTGAAGTTTCAGCTCTCTGCAAAAGAGAACATCGCGTTGGGGGAGAAATGTCCCGACGTCGATGATGCGGCAGTCGCTCGGGCGGCCAAGCAGGCGGGGGTCCATGAGGTCATTGAGCGGTTACCGCAGGGATACGAAACATTGCTCGGTAAGCTGTTTGATGGCGGGCATGAGCTGAGTATCGGTGAATGGCAAAAGGTGGCGCTCGCAAGGGCCTTACTTCGGGACTCCCCAATTCTCATTCTCGACGAGCCGACCAGCGCAATGGATGCCAAAGCAGAGGCAGAGCTCTTTGAGAGATTTCACGAACTTTCGCGAGGTCGGACGGCGATTCTGATCAGCCACCGGCTGTCGACGGTGAAAATGGCGGATCGAATCTTTGTCGTGGATCAGGGCCAAATCGTTGAACAGGGCACTCACGATAGTTTGATGCGACAACAAGGGTTGTATGCCAGCCTCTTTATCACACAAGCCCAGCACTACCAGTAGCTCCGATCGTTACTCCAGATCTTCTGGTCCTGTCAGTACCGTCATTTTGTATCGCTGGACTGCACCTTGCCGGTGGCGAGCAAATTGGACGGTGGCCCGATCGGCTCAAAATTCTTCAACAATGGAACATCGTCTTTGTGAACCCACATGATATCGTGATTGTACGAATCACGTGGGCCCGAACCACCCGTAAAAGTCTGGCCGTCCGGCATAAAGGTCCAGTGCATATGGTCACGGTAGGGTAAATTGATGCGTGGCCCAAGACTCTCAGGTTGTTGAAGTAAATCAGGCTGTCAAAAGCAATGATGAGACAATGTTCCTCTCCAGTCGGTGTATTGATGTGAGGGAGTTCAGGTACATCGTTCCAATTTCGAACCGGTTGCCAGACTCCATTGATTTTCTGGGTCACATAGAGGTCGCCGATGGAAAGATTACCAGGCTCGCCGTAAGGGCCACGGTCGGCTTCAGGTGAGTACGCAACTGTTGAGTGAGAATACCACCCCGCACGCCATCTCCAGAACCGAGCCTGTTGTGCGATCGGTCATGAGCCGCGCGAGGTCTACGGCATAGGGCTCAAAGATGTACTGGAAAGCCGTTTGAAGAAATCATGGCCATAGGTCATAGCGAAATCCAGGTAAGAATGACGCCGCTCGTCGTTCGTCAAGTGCAGGTTCAGATCGATGGGGATGGAGAGCTAGATGGAACAGATGGGGGGCAACTAGCTTATGTCCTTGTCCGAATTTTTCAGAAACTTCTTACGAAGGTGGGCGAAGGACTTCGTGAGAGAGCTACCGGAGGAAGTTCTAGCGGTATAGTGCGAGGATTTTTCGGCGGCACAAAACCGACTCACGTCGATCCAGGCTTCGCATCCAATCGAGATGGGCTCTGAGTGGAGTGGAAGGGAAACTTTGTGTCTTGTCGGGCTGTAGAAAGGGAAGCTCATCCTGTGATGTCCTCAGTCGCTGTTAGCTAGCTTACAGCGACAGTCCGCAGTCGCCTATTCCCCGATAGTAGGCCCACAACGTTTTCGAACAACACTCGGGCGGCAACCGGATTGGCGACGAATCTGTGACAACCCTTGAACTGTGTAACAGCTCATTTCCATGACGTCAGCAAGTGAGATGCCACAGGGAGGTTGGGTCAGAACTGGCGATGGTTCTGTACTGATCGTATTGATTGTGAAGGAAAATGCTCGTATCTGCAGGGAGACTAGGAGTCTAACCTCTGTATCCGGAAGGATGCAGAGCTGTATCCAAATGTGCGTAGGGGACAGATAGGGCACCAATAGCTTGTGTAGGAAGCTGGGGGGAGCGCAGCAGATACTAGACCTCTCCCGCATTCACTGCTCTGACCCGTTCGGCAGGGATGCTGAGTGCCGCGAGGAGATAGTCTTTTAATTGGTCGCTGTATGGCTGGACGGCAATCGCTCGCTGCATGCAGAGCAGCCAGGCATCGCGTTCTTCGTATCCTATTGGGAATCGCTTGTGTGCGCCAGGAATACTAATTGGGCCATAGTGTTCCTGAAACAGCCTCGGGCCTCCCAGCCAGCCGCACAGGAAATACGTCAGCTTCTTGCGTGATTCGGCGAGATCAGGTGGATGCATGTTTCGGATCGTTTCGGCCTCTGACAGTGTATCCATGTTGAGGTAAAACTCGTCGACCAATTTGGTGATCCCCGCTAACTCGCCGGCCGCTTGGTAGGGGGTGAGTTCGACGCGTTCTTCCTGCTTATCAAGGGACATACTGTCTTCGAGGGTATCGCGTTAGTCTCTAGTATAGAAGGGGAGCGGTTGAATCATGGCTGCGTGCTTGCCACTCTCGAATTCCACGGCTAGCTCCGTCCCAGGTGTACTGAAATCGCGCAGGGGAAATCCGAAAGCAATGACCTTGTTCAGTTGGGGGGAATGGACCGCGCTACTGATCCAGCCTACCTCACGATCACCGCTATAAAGCTTGGCACGGTGGGGCGGAACCACTGAGTTCTTGAGAACCAACCCAACCAGCTTACGGCGCACGTTGCCGTAGGTATCCATGCGAGCAACGACTTCTTGCCCCGGATAGCAGCCCTTGCTCAGGCTGAACGCTTTACCCTGGAGATTGGCCTCAGGAGGGACAATCTCCTCGTTCAAATCTGGCCCGGCCTTCGGGATGCCGGCTTCCAAGCGCAAGGCCTCTCGTGCATGGCTTCCAATAGCCTTGACGCCGAGCTTGGCTCCGGCCTGCATGGCATTGGTCCATGCGGTCACTAGACCGTCTGCCGGAATGAAGACTTCGAGATCGATCTCCCCTGTTTCCTCGGTGCGTACAACCAGGGCGTGGTGGCCGCCGATTTGCGCCGTGACAAAATCGACCGGCTTCAAGCCTGCGATATCAACACCAAACGCAGATTGCACCACATGGGCGGCCTTTGGCCCGCTGATCAAGAGCAGCCCCCAACTGTCACTACAGTTTTCCATCTTGGCTTTGGTCCCGTAGAGCAGGAATTTGCGCAGGGCCTGAAACGTGGTGTCGCCAATCTCGCCGACATCTTCCAGCACGACCGCCTCGTTTTGCATAAAAAGGCGGAAGTAGGTGAGCATCTTTCCCTTGTGGGTGAGAACGCTGGAGTAGCGGCCTTGTCCGGGTTGGAGGGGAAGTATGTCGTTGCTGATGACGCTTTGAAGCCACTTCACGCGATCCTCTCCCGTCACCCTGACCTTGCCGCGATGGGAGAGATCGGCAATCCCTACGGCTTGGCGGACGGCGCGATGCTCGGCAGCGACATCGCCATAGTGAGCCGGCACGCTCCAGCCGGTTATCTCTTCAAGGGTTGCTCCGAGTTGGATGTGTTGCAGATGAAGGCGCGATTGTTTCATGTTCAATCTCAGTTAGAAAACCTGAAAGTATTGAAGCCGAAGATCATTGGGGCATCAAGGCGTTTTGGCCTTACGGCATGACAACATGGCCATTGATAACTTCTTCGACAAGTTCCCTCGTTCGAGCTGAAAACTCATTGCGAGACACGATCTTGGTCACACCAAGCGCCTTAGCGCGGTTCCACGTCTCCACTTCTTCATGATTGGCAAAGGCCAACGTCGGAATGGCTTTTACCCGTGGATCAGCCTTCAGGGTTTCCAGGGCCTGAAACGCATCAAGGGTGAGGTCGTTCATATTAAGAATGATCGCTCCCGGACCGGTGGAAACAGCTTTGTCAAGAATGTCCTGTTGCACACGCGCTTTTTCGAGCTGGTAGTCCGGTTGGCGTAGCGCATCCCGCGCTTTAGTGTAGAAGAACAGGTCTGTGATGGCGACGAGGATAGTTTTGTGCATGAAAGTGTGACGTCAGTTCAGTGAGCTCACCAGCCGGCCGAGGGCCTTCCTGGCGAGCTTGTAGTTAGGATCCAACGTGAGCGCTTTCTTATACGAATCGATGGCCTCCGTCCAGTTTCCCTTGCGCTCATACACGCGACCAAGATTGAGGTGCGGATAGGCCGGGCTTTCGTATCGCTTCGCTTGCATCGCTTTCTGAAACCACGTAATAGCCTCGTCGAATTCACCCTTTTCAATGAGGTAGGCACCGATGTCATTATAGGGGTTGCCGAAGTCTGGGTCTTGCGCGATGGCGTTGTGGCATTCCTCAATGGCGTCGTCAAGTCGCCCCATGAAGCTATAGGTCCAGCCCAAGAACGTGTAGCCCTCGGCTGTTGGATGGGTCGCGATCGATTGCTTGTAGAGGTTGACCGCCTCTTCAAGTTCCCCTTTCATCTGTCGCTCAAAGGCCTGTTGAAACAGATTCCATGCCTGGCGCTTGTCTTCTTCGCGCCCTTCGCCTTGAAGGAGGAAATCCTGAACATCCATATTTGCTACACGTCTCTGTCCATTCGTCATTCCTGTTTAGAATGGGCTCATGTCCCCAGGGACTTGACGAATGACGGTTGACGTTACTCCTGTTTCAGTTTCTTCTTAATCAATTCCGCTCCGTATCGACCGGACAACAACATCGATCCGAAGGCAGGGCCCATTCGCGGTGTGCCGTAGACGGCGGCGACCGCCAATCCGATCACGAAACAATTGGGATAGACCTCCCCCGTCCGGTCCATGATCTCTTCTTCAGATCGTGCCACCCACATGGCTCCGTTTCCAGGCACCTTATTATACAGATTCCGTTTATGAAGAAGCTCGACCACGACGGCATCGTGACCGGTGGCATCCACCACGATTTTGCTCTCAAGGGCGATTGGATCAACGTGGATCAGATCATGTCCAGCCATCTCAGCCGTGGTGTTGTTGACGACGACCCCTTCCAGCAAACCGTCGTTGCGGAGGATTAAGTCCAGTACTCGGGTCAGGTTCATAATCTTCGCACCGGCGCTGTAGGCGGCCGCGATCAAGGCACCGGTGGCGTGAGGGGGATCAACCATGTACATCCCTTCACACTCTTTGATGTGTTTGCACGGGACGCCGACCTCTTCGAGGATCTCATTCGCCGGCTCGCAGATGGTCGCTTTATTCATGAGATAGCCGCCGGACCAGAATCCTCCACCGAGTGCCAAGCTTTGCTCGATGAGAAGGGTTCGAAATCCCATTGTCGCGAGATCACGTGCGCAGATAAGCCCGGACGGTCCCGCGCCGACGATGATCACATCGCTCTCAATGAGCTGATCAAACTCTTTATAATATTCCCGGGCGATCTGCCGGGTGATATCTCTTTCCCGTAACGGTGCTGGTCGTGGTTTGGCCATAAGGGACTCCTACCGGTAAATCTCGGAGCCGGTCTTCTTAAACTCTTCGGATTTCTCTTTCATGCCGATTTGAATGGCCTGGTGTTCGTCTACTTGGAGCTGCGCGGCGTACTCTCGAACGTCCTGCGTGATTTTCATGGAACAAAAATGAGGCCCGCACATAGAACAGAAATGTGAGACTTTAGCCGCGTTATCCGGCAGTGTTTCGTCATGGAACTGCTGTGCGGTTTCCGGATCGAGCGAGAGATTGAACTGGTCTTCCCACCGGAACTCGAATCTGGCCTTCGACAACGCGTTATCCCGGGCTTGGGCGCCGGGATGACCTTTAGCCAGGTCGGCTGCGTGGGCCGCGATTTTATAGGTGATGACGCCGGTCTTGACGTCGTCGCGGGTCGGCAATCCCAAATGCTCCTTGGGGGTGACGTAGCAGAGCATGGCGCAGCCGTACCAGCCGATCATGGCGGCACCGATACCGGACGTAATGTGGTCGTAGCCGGGAGCAATGTCGGTCGTCAGCGGGCCAAGGGTGTAAAATGGGGCTTCGTGACAGGCTTGGAGCTGCTTTTCCATGTTGGCTTGAATCATATGCATGGGAACATGGCCGGGACCTTCAATCATCACCTGCACATCATGCCGCCAGGCAATCTTCGTCAGCTCGCCTAAAGTGTCGAGCTCGGCAAACTGCGCGTCGTCGTTGGCATCGGCGATCGATCCAGGTCGGAGCCCATCACCTAGGCTGAACGCGACGTCGTAAGCTTTCATGATCTCGCAGATTTCCTCGAAGTGCCTGTAGGCGAAGTTTTCCTGATGGTGGGCCAGGCACCATTTTGCGTGGATCGAACCGCCGCGCGAGACAATCCCGGTCATGCGTTTGGCGGTCATCGGCACGTAGGCCAGGCGCACGCCGGCGTGAATCGTGAAATAGTCGACGCCCTGCTCCGCTTGTTCGATCAGCGTGTCACGGAAAATTTCCCACGTGAGATCTTCCGCCTTGCCGTTCACTTTTTCGAGCGCTTGATAAATCGGCACGGTTCCGATCGGCACCGGTGAATTGCGGATGATCCATTCACGGGTTTCGTGGATATTTTTGCCGGTCGAGAAGTCCATGACGGTATCGGCCCCCCAGCGCGTCGACCAGATCATCTTCTCGACTTCCTCTTCGATGGATGAGGCGACGGCGGAATTGCCGATGTTGGAGTTGATCTTCACGAGAAAGTTCCGGCCGATGATCATCGGCTCGCTTTCCGGATGGTTGATGTTCGAGGGGATGATCGCGCGACCACGGGCCACTTCGTCTCGGACGAACTCCGGCGTGATCACCGGAGGGATATTGGCGCCCCAGGCAAATCCCGGATGCTGTTTCACGCCGCCGCCCTGGCCATTCTGGTTGCTTAATTGACCTGCGGTCTCACGGGACTGGTTTTCACGAATCGCGATGAATTCCATTTCCGGAGTGATGATCCCTTTCCGGGCGTAATGAAGTTGGGTGACGTTCCTGCCTGCTTTTGCCCGCAGGGGCTTGCGGATGTGTTGAAACCGCAGTTCAGCCAACTTCGGGTCTGCGGCGCGCATTCGACCATAGGCGGAGCTGACGTCCGGAAGTTCCTCGACATCTTCTCGGCTGATGACCCAGGTGCGGCGCAGTGGTTCGAGTCCCTGGCGGACTTCGATCGTGAGAGAGGAGTCGGTATAAGGCCCCGACGTATCGTAGACGATTACAGGGTCGTTGCTCGATTGTGTGCCATTTGTTCCTTTTGTCGAATTCAGACCGATTTCCCGCATCGGGACACGAACACCAGGATGCACGCCATCTACATAAATCTTACGCGATGCGGGAAACGGCGTGGTAGTCAGCGGAACAGACGAGGTGACCACTCCGTTTCCGTTGCCGGATCCGTTTGTATGTGTTTGGATGCTCATAAGTGAGATCCTTTCCGTAGTTGTCGTCGTTGGCAGAACAGCCTGCAGCCGCGGCTCTTGCCAATAAAAAAGCCGCCTTCCCAGGAGCCGGGAACGCGGCTGACTCTTCACAGGGTCCGCTGTCGTCCGACTTCCCTACGCTGGTATTACCCAGGTCAGGTTGTGAGGGTCGTCCGATCATTCGGACTCTCAGCTCAAGGCTCCCCTAGCGATTGTTGATGATCGTAGTACTCCAAGGCCACGAAGTCAATCGGCTATTAGACCCAGTGTGCCGACTATCCTTTGGGGCTCTAACTAGGACTTTTCCGCACTGGGCGATTCATTGATTGTGAGGGGAGGCTATCGTAGAATGACTTTCATTTCCTTGGGAGGATCTGTGTCAGCTACTGTGACAATACCGAAGCCAATTGACGAATACCAGGCGCTGGTACCGGAGGCGTTGTACCGCCGAATCGTTGCGGCCAAGCAGGTGCTGGGCGAGCGAGCCATGATCCTGGGCCACAATTACCAGCGCGATGAGGTCATTCAGCATGCGGATTTTCGTGGCGACTCGCTCTTGTTGGCCAAACTAGCCGCCGAGCGGTCCGAACGGCCCTACATTGTCTTTTGCGGCGTGCACTTCATGGCCGAGACGGCGGATATCCTCAGCCGTTCTCAGCAAACGGTCATTCTGC
>CABVRV010000070.1 GCA_902500755.1 uncultured Nitrospira sp. | reverse complement strand
TGGAGGAGTGATCGGCGGAGGAGCGGCGTGGGCCCTGCTTCAATGGCCGAGGTTCAGGAAGAAGTTGGAGTCGGTCGTCACGCCCATTGGAAAAGTTGAAGTCAGATCCTGAGGATTACGCCGACGGTGATGGCTCTTCAAGTGCCGCTAACAGGCCGGCTCGCAGTCGATCGACATCGTATCCCCGACCAATCAGCACCAGCGCAGACGTTGGCTCATCCAAGAGTGTCACCGGTGTGATCGTGGACTGTCCCGGCAGCGCGTATTGGAATTCCTGCAGCTCCGGTTCCTTGCCGAATCGGAAATATCCTTTCGCCCGCTCCAGTTGTTTTGGGATCGTCTTCATCCATGCCAAGAAACGCTGGCGATTCAGCGGACCAGGCAGTGGGACGGTTGTCGCGATGGGATGGTAGGCAGCTCGTTGAACGGACGCCGGTCTCGACCCTCCGAACATCACGTTCGTCGGTGCCGGTGGTTTTCTTGAGGTGTATGGGGCCAATAGCTCAGCGGCATCGAGTCGCGCGTGGGATGTTTCCCACAGCCGCGCATAGGGGTTTTGCTCGACGATCGATGTGCGGAATCCTTCCCAGTGGCCAGGGACGTAGAGATCTCGCTTATTCAAAATGAGTTCATCGGCGCACCGGATTGCCTGTGTCGTCACATAGGCGCTGGAGTGGCTTTCGTCTGTCGAGACCGGATGCAAGAGCGCGATGACCCGTTCGAGAACCGCCAACCGCGCGGTGTACGCATCAGTCACCGCATCGACCACTTCAGCAGGATCGGCCAGCCCCGAACATTCCAGAATCAACACATCCGATCCATGATCACGCACCAGCTGGGCAATACCCCATGAGAGATCTTCCTTTGTGTCGCAACAGACGCAGCCACCGGCTAGGTTCATCACCTGTTCGGCGAGTGTGCCGGCGCGAGGACCATCGATACTGACGGAGCCTGCCTCGTTCATCAGCACGCCGGCTCGTCGGCCTTGGGTTTTCCAATGTTCCAGCAGCCGCATCAACAATGTGGTCTTGCCGGCACCGAGCGAGCCGCAGAGAATGTAGAAGGGGACAGGCGA
Organism: uncultured Nitrospira sp.; assembly: GCA_902500755.1. Lineage (GTDB taxonomy): Bacteria > Nitrospirota > Nitrospiria > Nitrospirales > Nitrospiraceae > Nitrospira_D. Next base: position 17,196 of record CABVRV010000070.1, on the reverse strand, counting down.
TGACGTCATACGTCTCCTTAATCACGTACGAGGTATTGTACCGGGATCGTATTGGAACGTGAAGAGCGGGAGGATACATCACGCCGCTTGGGAACTCGTGAGACTTATCCGCCGGCGAAGACCGGGCGAAATCCCGCGTCGGTGAGAATGAGCGCGACCGCCTCACGCTGATCGCCTTGGACCTCGATCCGTCCTCCCTTGACCGTTCCGCCTGCTCCACAGGCTTTCTGCATCCGTTGAGCGAGCGCTTCTTTTTCCGCCTGGCTGATTCCCACAAACCCTGTGACCACCGTGACGGTCTTGCCTCCGCGGTGCGCCGTCTGACGAAGGATATCCACGCGCCCACGATTCTTCTTCGGCGCGGAAGACACTGGTGCCTTCGGGGTGGAAACAGGTGGCATAGGCGAAGCCGCCGGGAGGGAGGAGTACTTAAGTGAGGCAAATGGGCTGGCCCACTTGATCGGCCCACCGTCAGTGGGGAGGCGTTTCTTCTCTTTCATATGTGGATTACTCCAGCCGAAGGCTACACCTGGGTGGGTCGTACGACAAGTGCCCATCGAACCAACCCCATTAGGAACCAGAGACTGCTTGCCGACCGGCAGTGTGATCACGTACGTGCCCTCAGCTCTCGTACTCCGCGGCCGATCTTGCGCCGGATGAGCGTCCGCAGCGTCACCCCGTTTGCGTAGCCGACCTGGGTGGCAATTTGATCAATACTGGTGTTGCTCGTCTGCAGAAGGTGAACCGCACGCTCGACGCGAAGATCCTGAAAATATCCAAGCGGGGACTTGCCTATGACCGATTTCAGGCGGCGTGTCAGGGTCCGTGGGCTCGTGGCCACGGTGCGAGCGGCATCATTGAGGGAGAAACCGTCGGCCAATCGACGACGTGCCCATCGCTCGAACCGCTCGACAAATGGGTCTGCGTGAGCAAGATGATCAGGAATGGCAAACGCTGCCTGGGATGGCCTTGGGTCAATGACGAGGTAGCGCGCCGTCATTGTGGCCAGCGCCGGGCTACTTCGACGGACTAGCCAAAGCGCCAGATCCAGGTGCCCTAGTGCAGCGCCAGCGGTGATGAAGCGTGAGTCGTGCACAACCATTCGAGATTCATCGAGGATGACATGCGCATATTGCTCACGGAAGAACGGAGCGAGCCACCAGGACGTCGTGGCATGATGGCCGTTGAGCAGTGACGAGGCGGCAAGCACAAACGTGCTGGTGCAGGCTGCCCCAACGAGCGTACCGGCAGCAGACCAATCGCGCAATAGGGCTTGTGCATCTGCCGTGTCTCGCCGCTTCAGTGCCATTCGTAATGCCTCAGGCATTTTCGCTCCAATGGCAGGAACCAATACAACATCGGGACGCGCGAGCCGTGTTGCCGACCGCACTGGTACCAACAGTCCTTGGCTTGTGCGCACGCGAGGTCGGACACCGATCATCGTCACATCAAAGCGTGTTGACGATACCCCTGTGGATTTCGCCAGTGTGTTCGCTGTACCAAAGGTGTCGAGAAGGGAAGATAGGCCCGTGTCGAATACTTCCGAGAGAGCCAGCACATAAATGCGCATGGCGAGAACTGTATCATAATTGTCATTCCTGCCACTAGCTCATCTGGGGAAGGCGACGCTAGAATGCGCACGGTACGATTCACACATTCAGAACGGGAGGCATATCATGGTCAAAGTTGGACTGTTGGTGCGATTGCAGGCGAAACCGGGAAAGGAAGCCGAGGTTGCCCGCTTTCTTGAAAGTGGACTGGCATTAGCCAATCAGGAGGCTGCGACGGTGGTCTGGTTCGCGTTGCGGTTGGGACCGGCGACATTCGGCATCTTCGACGCATTTTCTGATGAGGCAGGCCGAAAGGCGCATCTGGCTGGACAGATTGCGGCGGCACTGATGGCGAAAGCCTCAGACCTGTTGTCAGAACCACCAAAGATCGAACAGGTTGACGTGCTTGCCGCAAAACTTACGTGATGCTTGACAGACTATGCGCTAGCAGACCACATGCCGCTGTGGAATGATGCGGGGTGTGGGAGCTCCTTTGGCTGGGCTCGGTATCGCCGGTTGCAACGGATTCGGATTCCGGGCCGCAGTGCCATATGTAAAATCTTGGCAACCTGTCGCTCTCCTCAATCATACCCATACAGCCAATGCGTCGTGGAGGAGGCAACATTCTTGACTGAATGGATAACTCCACACGGGATAAACACTTCGTCCCCCGGTTCCGCGATGATCTCTTCCACGCCGATAGTCATTCTCAGCTTTCCCGCCATGACGGTGACGAGTTCGTTCGTCGTGTGGACGAAATCATTCCACTCGCTGCCGGGAGGATCCGCGAACAGATCGCAGGAGTAACCCCGCTTCTTCCAGTCGTGAGCGACCTGATCACGGTCGAGGGGCACCGAGAATTTCAGGCGGGTGAGATAGGACATTGAACCAAGTTAAGGGACTGATCCCTTTGCAGCTATCGAAGTGTGGCACAAATACTCTCAGAAAGCAGCAAGTTCTTGACGACACGGTTGCCGATCACATCCCCGTCCACGCCTGCGTACGTTCCGAAGGCTTTTACCAAGCCCGTTCTTCCATTCTAATGGTGAGGGGGAGGTGCTGTTTTTGGATTTCTTCAAACCATGCGTTAGATTCATAGACATGGGTCCGGCACCCTTCCTTGCATAGCGCTCAACAGAGGTTTAGGCTCAAAGGCATCGAAGAGTTGCGTGATGAGACTTATGGTTGCCAGTATTTTCCTTGATTTCAATTCCCATGGGACTCATTCGGAACCGGCAGTTTTTTCTTATTGGAAAACCTTGGGAGCGAGCAGGGTCGTCGCAGAAGCCCGGCCTGTAATCAGTCTGCCGCGATCACTCCCTGTGCCGCAGATGATCCTGAACAATCAAACAAGGAGGGAATCTTATGCGTGGAAGACATTTCGTATACTGCACCCTCGCCTGCGTTATGTTTCTGCTGCTAGGGTCACCCGCTCTTGCCCACGAGGCAGATCTCGGCGGGCCACACAGCCACCAAGATCTACGAGGCACGATCTCGAAGATCGAATCGGGGCTGATGTACATCGAAATAGGAGGGTCTTCAGGAGAAAAATTTCGGCCGCGACCGGTCAGTATAAAGAAGGCGGAACGCATGGGACTGCACCAAGCCAAGGTGGGAGATAAAGTGATCGTGACGTTGGATGAATCGAATGTGCTCCTGGACATTCACGATCCAAACCGTCCTATCCATGGTCATCGCATTTTGATTGGGAACCTCGCCTATGCGGACCCGGTCTGGGAGGTCGTCGAGATTTTTACTAGCAAAGGGTTGGAGTCGTTTTCGGTTGACCCTTTAACGAGTAGTAAACTAGGCGTGCTTCAAGAAGGAGCCTTGGTACGAGCAGAGTTAGACGAGGCGAATGTGTTGATTGATATCCATCCGTACCACCGGTAATGCGAGCATTCAGGTGTTTCACGTCATGCACAACACGCAACCGGGCATGCACGGGTTTCGGCAATTGCGTCTCCATTGCGAGATCACCGGCTGATAGAATAGGGCATCCCGTGCCTGTGTTTCTTTATCCTCATCTGCCTGAGATAATGCATGGTGAGGCTTGGGCGTCGATTCTCAAGTCCCCTTCGAACGTGAGGGGTCATAAAGATCCTAGGATTTATTATCGCAGCAAGGGCCGACAAGGGAGCGTCGATAATGACCAAGGGTGTCTGGGTGGTGCTCGCGATCACAATGATTGTCGTGACAGGAAATGTTGCCATACTGTGGCACGTCCTGGAATCAGGTTTTAGTGCGAGGGAACAACCATCGGAGCTCGAGGTCATGTTCGCGCGTCAACTCCGGAGCCTGGCAATGCCTGAAGCCCAGAAGCAGATGAGAAACCCCGTTCCCGTCTCGGATGAGGTTCTTGGAGAAGCGCGGGTTCACTTTGCGGACCACTGCGCGAATTGCCACGGGAATGATGGAAGTGGCGCTACCTTGATTGGACAGAACTTCCATCCAAGAACACCCGATCTGACGAAAATAGAGACGCAGTCCTTCTCCGATGGAGAATTGTTCTATATGATCAGTAATGGCATTCGATTTACCGGGATGCCCGCATGGGGGAAAGGCCGTCCCGAACCAGATCTGGATAGTTGGAAGCTGGTGCATTTCATCCGTCATCTCCCGAGCATTACGAGTGAAGAACTGGCAGAAATGGAGAAGTATAACCCCGTGAGTCAAGTGGACCGGGAAGAGCAGGAACTAATCGACCGGTTTCTGCAAGGCGAAGAGCTTGATCCAGAGTTTCCATCACGGCATCATTAACCGAGGCAGAAGGTTGGCCAACATGGTGAAACGAATAGGAAGACTGCTCCTGCTGATGACCGCATTCTTACCCGGGACAGCGGCCGCGCATGGGGAAGGGATGCACGTTTTTGGGACGGTCGCCGCCCTTGACAACGCTGAAATTCAGGTTCGGACGATCGAAGGGAAAACAGTCTCAATACACACAGTCGCCGAGACGAAATATCGAAAAAGAGGAAGGAGCGGAGGGGGGGACGTTCCCAAGGTAGGCGACCGAGTTGCCGTAGATGTCACAGAGAAAAATGGCAAATTGATGGCCACCGAAGTCCAATTCTCCTCCTTTGCAAAAGGACAGAAGCCGTGAATGGTATGCCCGGTGACCAGCAGGTCTTGCCCATGAGACAAAGTGCACCATTCCCCTCGGTCGCCGTCAAGTGCAGAAAAACAGCAGAGCTGACAACCACTTTCTAGCGGTGTGCGCTCGACGCCGAACTTCCGTACTTGGCTAAGAATTACCTGTCGATATGTGTGCACTCTTACATCGTCTGTCAGATTAAACCTAAACTCGCATTCCCTCCGTCGCCCGGCGCACTGATCAATTCGCGCTATTGGCGGCGGCTGGCAACGCAGATGGTGTCCGAAGTCCTCCATCTTTACTTTAAGATCCGCGAGAAGGGCATCGGTCCTGTGTGCACCTTGGTTAAATTCCAACACAGGACCAATTCGGCCTTAGGACTTTCGCGAAGCCTTGATCACTTTTTTAATGAATGATGGTCACGTTGCCGCTCCAATCCTTTCGCTACACGTAGACCCTCAATTTTGGAGGGGTTCCGAGGACCGAAAACCCCATGTCGCGTTTGATACCTTTTTCGGTAATCCGGTGCTAACTGCTTATCCCATGAAACCGCCGGAATAGAGCGCAAATGCAACGATTCCGATAAAAAGCGCAGCATACAAATACACCCATCCTGGCTCGTGGATTAGGTCCTCCTTTACGTCCTTTAAGTGTAGATCACTCATAGAGCACCTCCTTGTTTGAAACGTCCTCTGTTCCGTAGAAGAGTGGCTGGACCGTCCTCTATGTTGAGTACATGTTAATAAGCGGAACATTCCTTCGCCATCGCCCAGAAGAGTGAACTTGAGGCTACACCGAATGGGTGAGGAGACTTACATCGTCTGTCAGATCAAACCTAAGCTTGCCGATCAGTAACATCAGCACACCGTCTTCCGTCTTGACACCTCGCTCTTCCTGTCGCATGATTCGTCACAACCTGAGCTGATCCGAGCTCATCGATGTATCGGCTGTATTGCGCTCCCAAACCATGGAACGACTGTGCTGGAGGAAAGTTGTGCATGGTCTTGCAGAAGCCCGAAGACTTCCGGTGTCCTACCAGGTATTGGACAGGCTCCAGTCAGGTTCTTTAAGGCGGGAATCGGTTATGAAAATAGAAGGAATTTTTTTTCATGGCAAAGAAGCCATCACTACCAGAAATCATCGGAATCTCGCCATAGGGTATTGGGTGTCGCGCCACGGTTAAAAGTGGAGATTTTGATCTCGACTTGGTGTACTGTAAGGTCTCGCGTGTGGCGACCGCGCTCGATGCGAGAGACGCAGTGAGCCTGAAGACCTGGGAGGATCCATGATTGAGTGGTGGCTGCTCGGTGGGCTGGTGACGATGATGGCTGGAGGCTTGTTGTATAAGGCATGGAGACCACGCCGTCGACTCTCGTCAGGATCCCATACGGTGATGACCAAAACGACGGATGGGGAGCTCCTCCAATTTCTGGTCAGGCCAACGCGAAAGACCGGAAAAGATCTGTGATAGGCGCAGGAGCCACATCACGATGCCAGGCGTATAAGGAGTTTCACAGGTGACACAGGCTCGGGAGGATGACGAGGTGAGTACATACCAGAATCTTGGTCAGCGGTATACTTCTTTTCGATCGCCAATCTTCACGACGAGCACGGTTAGTTTCCTATCTTGAATCGTGTAAATAATTCGGTACGTACCTTCTCGGATACGATACAGGTTATCCTCTTCGAACAATTTCTTGACACCGTGAGGACGAGGATTTTGTTCTAGCGCTCTCAGACGTTTGATGATTCGTTTCTGTGTTGAATCGGCGAGTGCTTTGAGTTGACGTTCCGCCGACGGGGCGAGAAGGATCGAATAGACCATGGAAGCCTAAAGGCCAAGATCCTTGAGAATCGTATCCAGAGGCTTTGCTCCCTTCTTTTTGGTTTCGGCAAGAGCTGCACGTGCATCGGCGAGATCGATCCGATCTTCCAATTCTTCCAAGAGGCGTAGGTCGTCGATCGGCACGACCGCGGCGATTTCCTTTCCGCGTCTGCGCACAACAACTCGTTCTTTTCCGTACGCCGCACGATTGATCGTATCCGCAAAACCTTGTCGAGCTTTACTGGCCGGCAGATGTGTCATCCTCTCATCCTCCTAAGGCATGCGTTCTTGTGCCGAATGGATGAATTGTACAAATGGTACATCAGCGGTAGTTGGTGGTCAAGTCGGATCATTCTTCGTAGCCGGGTGAGTTGGTGAACATATCGCAGTTATTCCTGCGCGGGGTGGTGAAGTGGGGTTGAATCTTGAAGTGGCCAAGCCCGCTCTGCGAGTCGAGAGAATTCGGATCAGGAGTTCCGGTTCCGCATCCCTTTGATCGAACAGTAGAGCGCATACCCCTGGGCCACCATTCCGGTCACCAGCAATCCAAGTGCAGTCTGTAGCCAATGTGAGTCAGGATGATCGAGTCCATGCATCCCAAGAACAAACCCGAGCGCGATGGCAACAATACCGACCGATCGCGCAATGACGGCGCTCAGCCGCCAATTCTTGGGTGATGGGGTTGTGGAAGGCTGCATTGATCCACTCTGCATGTGATTCGACGGAAATATCAATTAATCGTGTAACAACAATCAGTTATCTCTGGTAACAATTCCTCGCTGGATCGTCAGGCGGGGAGTTGGCTGCGCAGTTTGGTCCCATGGGACGCGGCGCTTTGACGTAGCCTTCAACCGTGTGATTCTTTTGTAACATCGCCACATGCAACTCGTGACAGGATCCTGAACACCCAGGTGCGGTCGGGAGTGGATTGCTGAGTGCAACGGATTGTCCGCCGATCGGGACGAAGCGTGGATAGGTGATGGTGGTTTTGCCGAACGTGAGGTGTCCGTGGTGCGACGATTGCTCGACGCGGGTGGTGAATGTCGGGCGCACCCGCTCAGGTCTCAACACCGTAGCCCAGGTTGGATCGTCGGGGGCATAAAGGAAGGCGTTATTTCCACGATGGCATTCAGTGCAGGGCACGGTGCCTGAAGCGAATCCTTGGACGGGATCACGGAGTGAGTCGATCGCTACTTCGGTCGTCTCAGGTGTCCATCGCGTTGTTGGTGAGCTCGGGTCGTTGCTCCAAAAACAGGCGTGTCCCGTCGTGGCGCTTTGACAGATGACTTGGAATGTCCCGTTACTTCTTCCCAGCGCAATGCAAGCGCCTCTCACGTCCGGCGCGGCGTACGACCAGACCCTTGCGAATGAAGTATTATCGACCGGATTCTGATCGAGCGAGTTCGGCGTCAATAATATCGTATGAAGGTTGCCGTGGCGTTCCCATTCCGATGAGGACGGTGCCCAATTGGGTGGAACCGGAACGCCTTTCTCACGGCATGACATCAGATAATTGCCCTCACTGACGACTTCCGCCTGTGCTGGTTCGGTTGATCCAGAAGTGTGTGGCTGGGTTCCGTCTTTCGGCGACTCAATGAGCGAACAGCTTAGGAGGAGTAGACTGACAAAATGGCATACAGATGATCTGAGCGATCTCACAATGACGTCAAGCTCCACGGACTCACCTCTCATACGGCCGTGACGGCTAAGAAAAAACTAGGTCGCGTGATTATACGCTGTGAAGCAGGATGTCAAGAGATACCATCCGAAGAATGATCAACTCAGCAGATGGTAAATGGTATGACCAGTTTCAGTACGGGCCGAGTTGAAAAAATATCTCGGACCTTCAGAGAAAGATGATTGACAATTTTCCTCACCTAGGATACTGCTCCGGTCGAAAATATAGAAGGTAAGAAAATTCCTAAACAGATTCGATAAAACGCTCCGCACAAATAAAGTTCAGTCCCTACTGAGCGATCGTTTCCGTGAAATGCTCGAAGTGCTCTGCTCACGAGATAAACCCATCAGTCGCTAGGAATCGTGATGATTGCGATGAAATCTCTCAGCTAATAGCACGCCAGCGCAATTTATCAAAAAATAGTCGAGGCAGGACAGGCAATCGGAAGAGAACGAAGCAGAAGCGAGTAGGACTCACTGGCCCGTGAAAAAGGAGAGGTGTTGATGAAGACATTAGTCTTAGCGAATCAGAAGGGCGGCGTCGGGAAAACAGCGATTGCCTGCCAACTTGGGTATTTTCTTGTCGAACACCTCAAGAAGCGGGTCTTGATCATCGACCTCGACCATCAGGGGAATACGTCGAAAAACATCATCATGTCGAAACTGGCCACTATCTCGGCAACCACGGCCAATCAATTGTTGATAGATCCGGTCACCACCATCGAGGAGGGGAACTTTGTGATGGTCCCGTCGCATGGTGATCTCCTCAAACTTGAAAGACGAGAAGAAGCGCACAACCAATTTGCGACGAATCTCAAACTGTTCCTCAATGAAATGGATGACCGGTTTGATGTGGCGATTATTGACACGAATCCCAACCCGGATATTCGTGTGCTCGCTTCACTTGTGGTAGGAGATTTTGTGTTGTCTCCGATTCAGTTGAATCAAGAGGCCGTCGACGGTATTGCCGCCCTACGGGCGCAGGTCCTCAAGATACAAAGTACGCTCAATAAGGACCTCAGATTTATCGGGCTCCTTCCAAATCTTGTGGAGCCGACCCCATTTCAACGCGCCAATTTTGAACAGCTCTGCACAGCCTTTGCCTCGTTGTTCATTCGACTGGATGATGGGCGCATGGCCGCCATTCCATCACGAACGGCCGTCGCTGAAGCGCAGGCGATGGGGGCACCGATTTGGACATTGCAAAAAACAAGTTCACGCGATGCGTGGATGCATCTCAAACCAATCTTTCAAAAAGTTGCTCATACTATGGGGGTTACAGAATGAAAAAACCAATGACCGCAACACTGGATCTTACGGCTCTTGATCGTACCGCTTCGACTCCTCCTCCCGCTCCAGATCCGATCGCCAAAGAACGGACCGTGACGGCAGAAGTCTTAGGACGTCCGCTTCAAATTCCAGTCAAGGATATTGATGAAGATCCTGCTCAGCCGCGTCAAGAATTCGATGCGGAGAGCATGGCGGAATTGGAGAATAGCATCAGGCTGCACGGAGTCAAAACTCCGGTGTCCATTCGTCCGCATCCCACCGAGCAGAAGCGATGGATCTTAAATTTTGGCGCCCGCCGACTTCGAGCCTCCAAGGCCGTCGGGAAAGCCACGATTCCAGCATTTGTGGATCGATCGCATACCGATTACCAGCAGGTCATCGAGAACTTACAGCGAGAAGATCTGAAGCCTCGTGAGCTGGCGATGTTTATCAAGAAGAAAATGGACGATGGAGAGAAGCAGGCCCAAATTGCCGAACTCCTCGGCGTGAATCGCTCCATGGTCACGAACCATTTAGCCCTCATCGATCCACCGTCCTGTATCGAGGAGATTTACGCGACAGGAAAATGTCTCTCAGCCAAGACGCTCTACGATTTGCGGAATCTGCACAAAGAGTTTCCGGATGATGTCGATCGGTGGTGTGCTACCGCTGAAGAGATTACCCGTGCGGCGGTGTCGGCATTGTCGGAGAAGCTTCGAGGCCCAAAAAAATCAAAAGTCACCGCATCGCAAAATGAGCAGCAGAGTGAAGAGCAGACTCCCAGTCAACCAGCAGTGATGCCATCGCTGATCATTACTTTTCAGCATCGATCGGGAACAGTGGATCTGCAGCATGCTCCGCAGCAGCCCAATCACCTCATCGTACATTTTGCGGATGGGAAGCAAGAGGAAGTGCCGGCGAGAGACTGTCAGATCGACCAACTCATCTTCCCCTAACCACCTGCTACTGGCCCCCTCTCCCATCCTGGTTGGGGAGGGGGGCCAGCCAGAGCAACCCACTCCATCGTCGTCGTGTTGCCATCCACAGCTTCGTAGATTTAATTAACCGTCCTCTGCCATTCCAGCTCATCTCGGTTACGAATAACCAGAGTAGTCTAGGCATGCTGTTGGACATGTCCAATCAAGCTCTTTGTCATCACACGCCACTGGTTCTTGAAATGAGTAGAGGCTCAACGGATCTGGCCGTAACGGATTGCCTGAGAAGCTTCAAGTATGAGGTCAGTTTGAAATCAGCATGTCGTATCTACGGCGGCATCAAATATTAAAGTCCAGGATATCTCAAGGAATGCTTTCTCGCGGAGACGGATGATTTGATCAATGGAAGGCGCTCGACCACATCATGGCCGATCAACCTCAATCGATCTCGACCATTCCAGTCTGGCTGATCCGTGGCCATGAAAATGCTGTCGCGATTTGTTGGACATGTCCAACAAATCATCGATGCAGTCACGAGATTTTGTGAAACATGCGGGTGCATCTCTGTGATCGATCCTGGGGCTAGCAAATCGTTAACGCTGTGGAGCAACGGGTTGAGATTGACCTAGAGACTGAGACGAATGCCTGTCTTGAAACGACTTCGGCATCTCATCTTTCGCGCCAACAGACAGCAATAGTCTAAGAATATCCATATGGCCACGCCTATGTGCGATCATGACGGCAGACTCACCGTCATGATCATGATGTGCCAAATCTGCCCCTGCTCGAATCATGGCATTGACGAAATCTTGATGGCAGTTTTCTACGGCATACATAAGAGCCGTCGTCCCATTTGTGTTTCGTGCGTTCACGTTGACGTGATATTGCAACAGTAGCTGGCCGATATCAGTTGATCCATCCTCAGCGGCGATGGTGAGCGCGGTTGCGCCACCGGTCCCTTTCGTATTTGGATCGGCACCCCGCTCAAGCAGAATTTTTACCATGTCATAGTTCCGACTTCGAGCTGCGTGCATTAACATGGTCCATCCCTGAGATTGCGAGTTTGGACTCGTGTCCCCGTTGTCTAAAATTGACAGAGCAGTGGCCTTGTCGCCTTTTTGAATGCTCCACTTCAGCGCATTTATCTGACTGTCAGGAATGAAACCGATGCTACCAGCAATTGGCCACGAAAGAATTCCCATGACTAGAATCGCTCCACCCACACATTTAGCCGTCCTGACGTTTGAAAGGTGTGCTTTAGAAATTGACGATGTCGCCAAACGTCGCCGAAGTGACAGTCCAATGCGAGACCCAATTAGACCAATCAATGCGATGATCGCATACATGATGATTTCAATTCCGAGAAGATTATGTGAGCTGTTGTCGAGACCATGTGTGCTGATGACATAAAATGGAATCATCGTGAGTGCTGGGTACAGCACCCACAAATCAGAAGCGGCAAAGGCGAGCGCGGCACTGATCACAATAATTAGCCAAGATATTAAATGGATCCCGGCATCAAGTTCTGCGATGTATACGAACGAGCCTGCCACCAAAGCACACATCATGGATACGTAGAGCGGCCAGGCATTTCTTAATGAATCCAAGAGTCGTGTTGGGAAATCCATGAATCAATTATAGATCACAGCTAGGAAGACTCCAGCGAGCACAGGGAAATCAGTTACCAGCCAGCGTCGCCGTCTGACGGAATGTCACGACGGTGTCGCTAAACTCGAAAATAGAGGTTCCGGCGACAGGGGGCGCGCCTTGCGTGAAGGCAACGGTGCTCGTGGTAATCGTCGTGCGATCGACGGGACGGGAGAAGGACACGGTGACGGGTGTATTACGAGGGACGTTGATCAGTCCCATCGTCGGAGTGGTAAACCAGATCCTCCATCGCCGTCGGGGTCGTCACCACATTCCGAACGAGAATACCGGGATAGGTCGTGGCGAGCGAGGCATTGGTGAGATTCGTGCCGGTCAGCGAGACACTGACCGTTTCACCCGCGTTGCCCGTATTTGTCGTGAAGGCCGTGATCGCCGGCGCGCCAACCACGCCCGTGCTTCTGGTGATGGACAGAAGATTGCCAACGGCGTCGTAGGGCGCGCCGCGACATTTCAATGGTCGTCGATCACTTGCGAGAGGCGACCCAGGTCGTCGTAGATATATTGGGCCTGGTCGGCGATGGTCGGCACTGGCTGCAGCAGTGCGAGGCCAATCGCCACCACCAGGAAACGCCGAAGCCACTGTGCGAGAAGCATCGTCATCACATTGCCATCCATTTGGTTATCCACGAAGTCTCGGGAGGACTATGCTGTTGCAGGGACTGCGCTGGTTCGTTCGATGGTGTACCGGGCTGTGGCACTGGCTGCGTCGATGGATACAGCCTCGACCGCGAAGCTCCTGGTCCAGTCCCCGCACCGGCGGCCCGACCCGCCGACCCCATGCGCCGCCCAAACCGCGTTGGGTGCGAGACGAGATCGTTCGGCTCAAAGCCCTCATGCCCCATGCGGGCTGCCGCACGATCATGCACACCTTCAACCGGCGCTTCGCGGTCCGTCGGCAGATGACCGTCGGCAAAACTTACGTCGCCGACACAATTCGACGCCAGCAGCACACCATCTTGTATCTTGCGTCTGACCGAGCCATGTTGCGGCAGACGCTTCCTTCGAGCGCGATAGACCGTCTCTGCCGAGGTCGTCGAGGCCGTGGGACAGCGTGGGTCGTCACGCTCGTTTCCGGGAGAGCCCGCACAGTTGTGAGGACCATCCAAGCCAGAATCGTACAAGGCCGGGCTACCATGGAGGATCCAATGACTCAGCCCCTTCTCTTTGTAGGGATTGATGTGTCGAAAGCACAGTTGGATGCGGCGCAGCGACCGGCAGGACGGTTCACGGTCACGAACACCGAGGCGGGCATCACCCAATTGCTCACCCGTCTGGCCGCGGAACCACCGACCTTGATCGTCCTGGAGACCACGGGCGGAGTCGAATTGCCGCTGACGGGCGCCCTGGCTGCGGCAGCCCTGCCGGTGGTGGTCGTCAATCCGCGCCAAATCAGGGACTTCGCGAAAGCCACTGGGCAGTTAGCGAAGACGGATGCGCTGGATGCCAAAGTGTTGGCCAACTTTGCGGACGTCGTACGACCGACGCCCCGCCCGCTGCCGAATGCCCAGACCCAGGAGTTGGCCGCCTTGGTGACGCGGCGTCGCGTGTGTAAAAAATCCAAGCGTCACTGGAGACCACGCCCATCACCACGCAGCAGCGCCTGGCCATGGTGCAGCGTGATGAGAGATGGGGTCATTTCTGGAGGAGAGATGGGGTCATTTCTTGACTTGGCACAGAATGGGGTTCTATCCTCCCGCCCATGGCGCGGCAATTACGGCTGGACTATCCGGGAGCGCTCCATCATGTCACGGCGCGGGGCAATGCCCAGCAGCCGATCTTCCTCGATGACGCCGACCGCAATCGCTTTCTCACCTTCCTCTGGCAGGAAATCCTCCAACAGCAGTGGCGTTGTTATGCCTACTGCCTGATGGGCAATCACTACCACCTGCTGCTCGATACGCCCGAACCCAATTTGAGTCGCGGCATGCGGCGATTGAACGGCCGCTATACGCAGTCCTTCAATCGGCGGCATCACCGTGTCGGCCATGTCTTGCAGGGTCGGTTCAAGAGTATCGTGGTGGAGCGTGAGAGCTATCTGCTAGAGCTCTGCCGGTATGTCGTGCTCAATCCCGTCAGAGTCGGCCTGGTGGCCGCCCCGGAGGCTTGGCCCTGGAGCAGCTACGGCGCGACCGCCGGGCAGAGTCCCTCCCCAGCCTGGTTGGCACGCGATCACGTCTTATCGTTATTCGATGAAGACCACGAGCGGGCCTCATCGTCTTATCGGCGGTTTGTAGTCGACGGGATCGGCAGCACCTCCCCCTGGCCGCAGCTAACGGGGCAGATTTTCTTGGGGAGCCCGGCGTTTCGAGAGCGGGTGGCTGCCATGGTCAGGCGGACGCGTCTCGCCAATGTACCGCGCGCCCAAACCGACCCAACTCGCCTGAAAGCGGTGGAGATTCTGGAGCGGGTCGCAGCGGTGTATGGGCTGTCACCGACTGCCGTAACCGCACGCCAGCATCAAGAAGCCTATCAAACCGGGGTCTGGCTCTTACGCCGCGCCGGCAATGAACCGCTCCACACCGTCGCGGTCCGCTTCGGTGTTTCAGCATCGCGCGTGTCCAAAATCCAAACGGCCTTTGAGACTACCCCGCACACCTCACAGCAGCTCAAAGCGATGGCACGGTGCAAAGTCAAGCAATGACCCCATCAGTAGCGCGCGAAGAAAATTCTGACAGGGTAGCTTTCCGAACTTTACCGATCAGCACAGAGAGTGTGGTAATCCCCAGAACGCTGGCGAGAACCAGCGGGATAGCCCAGAGTTACTGCCGCCAGGCGCGTCGGTCCGCATAGGTGCGCGGCCAGGCGGTGTCGATGAATTCAAACACCGACCAGTGAAATGCGATGATGTTGATCGGAAGGCCCCAGCGGCCCAGCTTCAGTTGACCAAGCGAAGGATTCCAACGCTCCGTGAGACGCGTGTAGAGCCCGAGGCCTGTTGTCATGATGAACATTGCGTAGAGCCCGCCGTGCCGGTGGGATGTTCATCCCTCCTTGATTGATCGATCCTGAAGGAGGATAATTTGGCTGTGTGAGGTTAGTCCATGCCTATACGGCAAGCGAGAACGGGGAGAGTTGTTGCCACTATTGCCGCCCTGATGGTCGGATTGGTGATCTTCCATTTTCCAACCGAAGTAGCAAAATCTCTTCTGGAACTATTTCCTCAACAAATATCCACGCCGTTCGGAGTGGAAAACCTGAAGTCTATGGCAGGGGAAGATGTCATAGTCCTCCCATCACAGGCTTCCGACGAGCCTTCGTGGAAGCCTTTAGTGACTCGCGTCTTCGGGATGGCTTTGATCGGACTGCCGATCTGGTACCTTCTGCAACGTCGTGAACGCGAAGAGGAACTCCAGCGACTCGATGAAGGCTGGGCAACGCGCCTACACGCACGTACCCAAGAGCTCTTAGCTGTCAATAACGCACTGGTCGACGAGGTGTCGAAACGAATTGATACCGAACAATCGTTGGAATCCAACCGTCGGGACCTTCGCCTGCTTGCCTCGCAACTTCTTCGCCTCCAGGAAGAAGAGCGACGGCGGATCTCGCGCGATCTGCACGACGATATCAATCAACGGCTGGCGCTCTTGTCGATCGACATCGAAATGTTAGAGCGGCAGCTCTCGAACGCCGCCGTCGGTACGGTCAGAACGGTGCACAGTATTCAGGACCGTATCGTCGAGCTTTCCGAAAGTGTTCGCCGACTGGCCTATCAGTTTCATCCATCCATCCTTGACGATCTAGGTTTGTCCATTGCGCTCCGACGCCTCGTCGATGACTTTCAGACCCGTACCGGTATCGATGCCCGGTTCATATGCAAAGACATACCCAAACATCTGGCGCAAGACGTCGTCACCTGCTTGTACCGCGTCGCGCAGGAAGGCTTAGCGAACATTGCTCGCCATGCCAGGGCCAAGAATGTTTGCGTTGAACTTACGCGATTGCGAGATGGGCTGCAGCTCATGATGAGCGATGATGGAGTGGGATTTGACATCAGTCGTTATGATGGTCGGCGAGGAAGCCTCGGGTTGGTGAGTATGAAGGAACGAGTGTCCTTAGTCAGTGGGACCCTGGACATACAATCGATGCCGGGTGAGGGAACACGTGTCTGTGCCTGGGTACCCTTTAAACAGGAACGCGCATGAGCAAGCCGCGCGTACTCTTGGCTGATGACCATACGCTGGTGTTGGAGGGCTTCAAAAAACTGTTGGAAGAACATTGCCAAATCGTAGGCTCAGCGGAGGATGGTCGTGCGTTGTTGGATGCCGCAAAACGATTGCGGCCCGATATTATTGTCTTAGATATTTCCATGCCGAAGCTGAACGGCCTCGATGCGGCGCGCCGGTTACGGAAGATAGTTCCTCACACACGATTAATCTTTGTCACGGTTCATGCTGATGCAGACTATGTCAACCAAGCTTTCCAGGCCGGTGCGTCAGGCTACCTGCTTAAACGATCAGCCGGGTCTGAATTGCCGCAGGCTGTTGAAGCGGTGAAGAACGGCAATTATTACATTACATCTTTGATTGCAAAAGATCTTGTCCAGTCTGCGATTGCTGGAACAGCGCTAATGGCAACCGACAAAAATCGCTTGACGATGCGTCAGCGAGAAATCTTACAGCTGGTAGCCGAAGGGTTGGCCGTGAAAGAAATCGCTTCAACCCTGAGTTTGTCGCCGAAGACGGTCGAGTATCATAAGTCAAAGCTGATGGAGCAGCTCGGTCTTCACACGACTGCCGAACTGACCAAGTACGCACTCGTCCACGGTCTCACTCCTTCACCCGAATAAACCCTCCTCTCCAGTTCTCTTGCCGCATTCCATCCAGTGGAATTTCCTCTGCGCACCTTAGGGAAGCCCCTTATAGCCGACGCAATAAAGTCCTGCTAAGTGTCTATTCAAAGGGCTCCTCATCGAAAGGAGGTTATATCAATGGCAATGTTGGCGCGAGCAGCGAGCGTTCAGCATATCCATGAATTCGTGTGATGGGATCCACTGGTCTTTGGGCTCGGCGTCTTTTTCATACTGTACAGTGGGGGAGCGGAGAGAGGGGATTTCTATTCCATTCGTATTGCTCAATGAAGGAGGAATCGACATGGCGGAATCAATTCAAACAGTCAGGGACAAGGGGTATGACATTTCGCAGTGGTATGACTCGAAGCCGGTGAAGATCGGCTGGTTTG
>CABVRV010000069.1 GCA_902500755.1 uncultured Nitrospira sp. | reverse complement strand
ACAGAGTACGGTAGCCCGAGCCAACACATTTTCCAACTCGCGCACGTTTCCAGGCCAGTGGTATTCACGAATTGCATTGAGCGCATCCTGACTCACCCTGAAGGGGCGACGCCCCATTGCAGCGCCATGTCGCCGAATAAAATGATCCACCAGCGCTGGGATATCATCCCCCCGCTTACGCAATGGCGGAAGAGTGAATGAAATGACGTTGAGGCGATAGTAGAGATCCTCCCGGAACAAACTCCCCTGAATCGCGCCTTTCAGATCTTTGTTCGTCGCCGCCACAAAGCGCACGTCGGTGCGAATCGGGCGATTGCCGCCTACGCGATAAAACTCTTGATCCTGCAACACTCGAAGAAGACGCGTTTGGAGCCCTGCCGGCATATCACCGATCTCATCAAGGAATACCGTCCCTCCCGCCGCCGCCTCGATCTTCCCAGGCTCCCTCGTCACAGCTCCTGTGTACGCGCCCTTTTCATGACCGAACAATTCATTCTCGAGCAAGCTCTCCGGCAATGCCGCGCAGTTCACAACCACGAAGGGCTTCCCGGCGCGCGGGCTCCACCGGTGCAGCGCGCGCGCCATCACCTCCTTGCCGGTGCCCGTTTCACCCAGCAACAGAACCGTAGCTGAGGAGGCCGCGGCGCGTTGTGCCGTCTCAAGAAGTTGCCTCATCCGCTGACTGGGCCCCACAATACATTCGTAGCGTCCTTGCACTTCCGCTTGCAGAAGACCGATCTGCCGCGTCGTGGCCGCCTGCGCCATCGCCTTTTCGATCACGATCGAGAGATGGTCGGGTTCGAACGGCTTCGTGAGGAAATCGCACGCACCCAGCCGTATCGCCTCCACCGCCCGACCGATCGTTCCGAATGCCGTAATGACGATCACTTCCGGCAGAGTCTGCGTCGCACCATTGGAACGTTTTTCGGCCAGGTGTTTGAGGATGTCGAGTCCGCTGAGGCCTGGTAATTCGATATCGAGCAACATCAGATCCGGCTGATCCTCGACCACCATTTTCAGCGCCTGTTCGCCGTCCTCAGCCGTGAGCACGTCATGCCCCATCCAGGTCAAGCGCTTGGTGAGCGATGTCAGGATATCCGGGTCGTCGTCCACAATGAGAATGCGTGCCTGCATGAGCACCTCTGGATATAGATTCGTGCGGCCCTATTGTAGTGGAAGATTGGCCCTAGTGGAAGGTGTCTTAACGGCTCACTTCAAATCGGTATCGATGCCGGCGAACCTTGTGGCGAGTGTGACGGTTCGGGCAGATTCTCAGATTCACTCGGGTTCATAATTCAGATTCGGCGAGAGCCAGCGTTCAACCGTGCGGAGATCCATTCCCTTGCGGCGGGCATAGTCTTCGACTTGATCTTTGCCGATCTTGCCGACGGCAAAGTACTTGGCGTCCGGATGGGCGAAATAGAACCCGCTTACAGCCGCAGCCGGCAACATCGCGAAGCTTTCGGTCAAGGTGATACCGGTATTCTTTTCCACTTGCAACAGATCGAACAGAAGCCGTTTCTCTGTATGGTCCGGACAAGCCGGATACCCCGGCGCCGGACGGATTCCACGGTATCGCTCGCGGATAAGATCCTCATTCGTTAATCGTTCATGCTCTCCGAAGCCCCACTCTTTCCTGACACGCGCATGGAGCAATTCGGCAAACGCCTCAGCCAGCCGATCGGCAAGGGCTTTGGCCATGATGGAGTTGTAGTCATCATGGTCCCTATCAAACCTTATACAGAGGTCCTCGAGTCCGATGCCGGCCGTAACAGCGAAGGCTCCGAGGTAATCTTGCCGGTCTGATTCCTTCGGCGCGACATAGTCGGCTAACGAGAGATTGGGTTGGCCCGTCGGCTTCTCCGATTGCTGCCGAAGATGATGGATCGTCGTGAGCACGGTCTTGTGAGACGTATCCTGATAAAGCTCGATATCGTCTCCCAGACTGGCAGCAGGGAACAACCCATAGACAGCCTTGGCCTTGAGTTGTCTCTGCTGGACAATCTCGTCCAGTAGACGTCGCGCATCGTCATACAGCTCCTTCGCCTTTGGACCAACGGTTGGATCATCAAAGATCGTCGGGTAGCGCCCTCTCAACTCCCACGTGTGAAAGAACGGCGACCAGTCGATATAGGGAATCAGCTCAACCAGTGATTGCTCGGGAATTGTCTGAATGCCCAGCCTGGCCGGTGTAGGAATATCGGTCTTGGCCCAGTCAGATTGAAGGCGATTGGCGCGTGCGTGGGCGAACGAGAGGAGAGACTTGGCGCCTCGCTCGTGATGAGACCGCCGTACTCGCTCATAATCGTCTTTCACTTTTTCCACGAACTCTTGTCGCTGCGTTTGACTGACCAGACTGCCCACGACACCCACTGCGCGTGAGGCATCCAACACATGGACAACACCGCGCGCATAGGACGGAGCGATCTTGACCGCCGTATGGGCCTTGCTCGTTGTCGCCCCGCCGATCAAAAGCGGCACATCAAAGCCCTCGCGCGTCATTTCTTTCGCCACATAGACCATCTCGTCGAGCGACGGTGTAATGAGCCCACTCAGACCGATGATGTCGGCCTTATTTTCTCTGGCAGCAGCCAAGATTTTTTCACAGGGAACCATGACGCCGAGATCGATCACTTCGTAGTTATTGCAGCCGAGCACGACCCCGACGATATTCTTCCCAATATCGTGCACGTCGCCTTTCACAGTCGCGAGCAAGATTTTTCCCTGTGACTGGAAATTGCCGGTTCGTTTTTTCTCCTCCTCCATGAAGGGCATGAGATAGGCGACGGCTTTCTTCATCACACGAGCGCTCTTCACGACTTGCGGCAAGAACATCTTGCCTGACCCGAACAGATCGCCGACGATATTCATGCCTGCCATCAGCGGGCCTTCGATCACCTCCAACGGCTTGGGGTATTTCTGACGGGCCTCTTCTGTATCGGCGTCGATATAGTCGGTAATGCCTTTCACGAGCGCGTGGGATAACCGCTCCTCAACGGCGCCCTTGCGCCACTCGTCATCTTTAGCAACCACCTTCCCTTTCGCTTTCACTGTCTCGGCAAACGTCACCAAGCGTTCCGTCGCATCCGGACGACGGTTGAACAACACGTCTTCGACAAGTTCGAGGAGGTCTTTGGGAACTTCTCCATACACAGCGAGCTGCCCGGCATTCACAATGCCCATATCAAGCCCAGCCTTAATGGCGTGGTACAAGAAGGCCGCATGCATCGCCTCACGAACGATGTTGTTGCCACGGAAGGAAAACGAGATATTACTGATCCCTCCGCTGACCTTTGCACCAGGCAGGTTCTGCTTGATCCAGCGCGTCGCCTCGATGAAATTCACCGCATAGTTGTTGTGTTCCTCAATCCCCGTCGCAACGGTCAAAATATTGGGATCGAAGATGATATCTTGTGGAGGAAACCCCACTTGCTCGGTGAGAATCTTGTACGAACGGGCACAGATCTCCTTCTTCCGTTCCAGGGTGTCCGCTTGTCCCTTCTCATCGAAGGCCATGACGACGACCGCCGCACCATAGCGACGGACGAGCGTCGCCTGGTCGATGAATTTCTGCTCGCCTTCCTTGAGGCTGATACTATTGACGATAGCCTTACCTTGAATATTCTTCAGCCCGGTCTCCAATACCTCCCACTTGGAGCTGTCGACCATAACGGGTACTTTGCAGATATCCGGCTCGGAGGCCACCAGACGAAGGAATTTTTCCATCGCGGCTTTTGAATCGAGCATGCCCTCATCCATATTGATATCGATGATCTGCGCGCCGCCCTCTACTTGTTGGCGCGCCACCGATAGGGCCGCCTCATAGTCCCCGGACAAAATCAGCTTGGCGAACGCTGGTGAACCAGTCACATTGGTTCGCTCACCGATATTGACGAAGTTCGATTCAGGCCTGATGGTAACGGCTTCGAGCCCACTCAATCGCGTGTATGGTTCGATCTTCGAAAGTGCGTGCGGCTTCACGCCACGCACGGCTTCGGCGATGCGTTTGATATGAGCCGGTGTCGTCCCACAGCATCCTCCGACGATATTCAGCCATCCATTTTCCGCCCAAGCACGCAGCTGAGGCGCCAAGGTTTCCGGAGTTTCGGGAAATCCAGTCGGCAGCAACGGATTTGGGAGGCCGGCATTGGGGTGCGCGCTGATATGGATCGGCGCGATGTGCGACAACTCTTCAATCAGAGGACGCATTTCCTTGGGACCCAGCGCACAATTCATCCCCACGCTGAGCAACGGCACATGAGAGATAGAATTCCAAAAGGCTTCGACGGTTTGCCCGGTCACGCCCCGATTGCTACCGGCTTGGATGAACGTCACGGACGCCATGATCGGAACCTGGCGCGCGCCGGACGCGAACGCCTGCTGGACCGCAAAGAAAGCAGCTTTTGCATTCAACGTATCAAAGATCGTCTCTACGAGAAGAAGATCGACACCGCCATCGAGTAAACCATGAACCTGCTCACTGTAGGCGTTGACCAATTCGTCATAGGTTGCCCCGCGAGCAGCGGGGTTGTTCACATCAGTGGAAATCGACGACGTCTTCGTCGTCGGACCGATCGCCCCAGCGACGAAACACTGCCGTCCTGGCTGCGCCCGTTGTACCGCCGTTGCCGCCCGCTTGGCACATTCTGCTCCCGCTTTAGACAGTTCATAGCCCAGCCGGTCCATCCCATAGTCGCTCAGCGAGATCGCTTGTGAATTAAAGGTATTGGTCTCGACGATATCAGCACCCGCTTCAAGGTACTGCCGGTGGATCTCTTCAATAACTGCGGGCTGGGTAAGATTGAGAAGGTCGTTATGGCCCTTCAAATCTTTCTTCCAATCTTGGAATCGTTCGCCCCGAAACGCAGCCTCATCCAACTTGCGCTGCTGAATCATTGTCCCCATCGCGCCGTCGAGGATAAGAATACGCTTCTGCAAGAGCGCCTGAATGGCCATCGCATGATCTATCGACATGATCACCCTATTCAAAGATGTGAGTGAGTCGCACTCCGTTCGCGATCATACTGGAAGGACTTCATGGCGAGCAAGCCGGCTGCTCTTTCTTGACAGGCATTTGATGCCCTGGCTACGATGCCAAGTAATGTCGTATTCACCATCCATACGAATCACGACTCTCATTATGTTTCTCTGCGCCCCAGTTATACCGGCAAACCCCTCCCCGACCCTTGCCGAGCCTTACTTTGAGGACGGGTTTCTCGGCCTCTCCCAGAAAGAATTACACGACAAACTCGGCATGCCGCAGGCCGTGCGGGATCGAAAATCCGCACTGCGTGTGTTCACCTATTATCCCATTACTGATTGGTCCAAGTATTTCAGCAAGCTGGTCTCGCCTGAGAATGGAGAAGATGTGTATGCCTTCTTGCGCGAGGGCATCGATGTCCGGTATTCATTCAGCTACGCCGTCGACCCGAACGATGAGAATGAGGATCGCCCGCTGATCGTTCGACTCGTGGACATTGAGTTTTCACAGGCCGTTCCGATCCACCGCATCCCGACCTTAGTTCCAGAGTTTCGTCCTTCTACAGATCACCGGTCTCCTGCTTTTCGATCCAATGTCTGGCTGCTGTTGTTCAAAGGCACTCCCTCGTCGGCTGCTCGCTTCATTGTAAGGGAGAACGGGAAGGATCAGCTTGATTGGACCCTCTGCTTCCAATTGTTCTCGATGCAGGGGCTTCCTTCGCACCTTACGCCCAGTGAGTCGATCGATCGCATGGAGATCAGCACGCAGAGCCTGCAATTAGTAATGCGTCGCCAACGGTATACCCATGAACCAATTTCCAATCCCTACGCGGACCACGTCGAGCAAGAAACAATTCCCGCCAAGCCACTCCCCAAACCGGTCCCGATTCCGAAATATGAGGAATAGTCGGCAGAGAGCGTCTGAGGGAGACTTACTGCGGAGAGGGCTGAAGTCGATCCTGTTGAGCTTGACCAGCAGCAACAGCTTTTTTCTTCATCACACCCATCGGCCCCTCATCGCCTAAATACATGAGCACAGGCGTCCCAATCCCAAGGACAATCAACAGGCCCAGGGCCAACAACCGGATCATGGGGCTTTCCTTGCTGAAGTACATGATGAGCAGCAACACGATCGCTGCGATGCCCGCGTAGTTCAGAATGGGCGCCTCGCCCAGGCGGAGATTCTTTATCTCGCTTTGTAACGACGGCATGTTCCATCCAAGAGACTTCGCTTGGCCCTGAAGCTTCTGTTGCGCTGATTGCAGTTTGGAGGGTGCTTTCGTCGCAGAATCCGGTTGTTCATGAATCTTCACTTTCGCCCGATATTGTTCTGGTATCGTCTCCGGCGAATCGGTGAACACAGGATTGCCCTGGTCATCAATGTAGGAGTAGATGGTCGCAGACCAGAGTTCGGAAACAGTCCCCTGTCCAAGCACAACACAAAAACATATCAGTAAGATCCGGTAGTGCATCTTGCAACGCCATCCATAATAGTGTGGGGTGGGATCGTAAATTGCTGGAGTAAGTATAGCGCCTCATCGCATCTATTTGATGTTATTGACTATTATTGGCGACTCCTTGACTCCTTCTTGACTCATAGAGAACGCACTTGTTAGCATTCATCCCTCATTCCTTATGAAAACCGAATCTCAACCCCTTCCCTTCGATCCCAACGCTGAAGAACCATCGTTCATTCGACGCCGCCCGGTGAGAATCATCATTTATGTCGGGCTTGCACTTTTTCTGCTTATGGCCGTGATCTGGCCGATGATCGTTCAGCTTGGCGACCCAAAATTTGAGAAACACATCGAACAACATCGTGTGATGGTTGGCATGAGTAAAGAACAAGTCCTGCAATCGTGGGGTGGGCCACAGACAATCAATACGACCTTCACGAATGACGGGATCCGGCAGGAAGAATGGATTTTCGAAGACTGGGAGAGTTCAGCCATCGTCCGCCATCGCTATCTCTATTTTGAAGAAGGGATCCTCGTGGGAGGATGGTACGAGGGAACGCGAGAACGTCATTTCCGCGACTTACCTGCAGAGAAACCTCACCCACGAATTCAACCGTAAACCAGGTGTTTGAGAAAATATGAACGCCTGGCTACATATCCGTTGAAGTGAAGCATTCAAGCTGAAGCTTCGCGGATGGAGAGCCGAAGTCGGCCGAGCAAGACTTCGGGCGAGCTTGGTCTCACTTATCCACTCAAAAGTCAGCCTGGGTTGTCCCCACCAATTGCACTTTACCGTCCATCTCTTTACACTCGAACTCGGGCTACGGCGTTTCGGTAATTCGCGCACGCCGTTCCTGACCCGGGCCGCCAGAAATCGTGAGCACGCGTTTCCATTCGCGAATTTGGTAAATGGCCCAGGCATTCGGCTGTCCTTGAAAGAAGGCGGTAGGGTCCTCGCCGCTCGCATTGAGGAAAATGGGTTCCGTAAATCCTTCTTCTAAGACATAGTCGAGCAAGGATTCCGTCGTAAAACCGGCTCCTCGGAGCGTCACATCGGCCAGGATAGTGAGGATTTCGTCGGGGTTCTGAATGGTGAGTGGATTCATCGGCTGTTCGTATGTCATGTGAATTCTAACGAGGCGCCACCAGAGAAGGCAAGCTATTGTGGCTACGGGCATGAAAAAATCCTCGTTCCTTGAATCCCTCCTCACCATCATGGACAGGAAACATCACTGGGCATGGGATCATTTTTCCTCAGGCCGTCTCAGCAAGGCCCAACTCAAAGCTCACTTTCAGCATGAGTACGCCGTATATGTTCGAGACTTTCCTGTCTTCCTAGCGCGGATCCTGGGAAAGAACCCTCCTCCTTCAGTCCGCCATATGTTGGCTGAGAACATCTACGAGGAAGAAACCGGCGGACTCTCACTGGGACAATCCCACCCCGAGCTCTTCCTGACGATGATGGAAGGATTAGGGTTCAGCCGCAAAGAATTCGAGCATGACCGCCTCGTCCCTACAGCCCGAGCCTATCGAGGCTGGCTGGACAAGATGTCTCGCCACAGACACTGGGTAGTTGCCGCGGCGACGTTTACGGTTTTTGTTGAAGGCAGTGTGAAGGATCGCCAAGAACTTCGTGTCATTTCCAAGAAAAACCATGTTAAGAACCTTGACTCCATCGTCGATCGTCATCCACTCGTCCGATATCATGGAGTCTCGCCAAAACACATGGGCCTGATTCGAGCTCATCAACTGGTTGAAGCAGGCCATCGACATGATGCCTATGACATGGTCGTCAACTACACACCGCCGGCGCTTCGCCCTTTGGTTCTGGCCGGGGTCACGAAAAGCTTGGCTCTATGGTTGAACTATCGAGATGCTGTCGCCAAAGTGTGCGGTATTCCCAAACCTTCATGATACGATCCTTCCTGAGCTTGTGCGTGCTGCTTATCATCTTCGGTCTTTCGCCGTCAGTACGCGGTACGGAAATCTTGTCAGAGATGGTACTCATTCCTCCGGGAGAGTTTACGATGGGAACGCCTGAAGGAAGCGATGGGTTTCCTGACGAACACCCCGAACGTCGTGTGTACTTGAGTGGGTACCTCATTGATCGCTTCGAGGTCACCAACCAAGCCTATGCCGCGTTCGTCCACGCAACGGGTCATCGCGCTCCGGAAAATTCGAACCGTGCTGCGACGCTCTGGGTCAACAATCAACCGTTATCAGGCATCGAACAGCATCCCGTCGTCAATGTGAGCTGGATCGATGCCGATGCCTATTGTCGCTGGGTCGGAAAACGCCTGCCCACCGAAGCCGAATGGGAAAAGGCCGCGCGAGGAACCGATGGCCGGCGCTATCCCTGGGGAAACGAGTGGGACTTTACCATGGCCAATAGCGCGAGCTACTGGGCGGATCGTACAATCGAATTCACCAGCGGAACCGATTGGGATGCCTTTTGGGTCACAGGCGACGGTGCTCGCTTGGCCAAAGAAAAGGGGATACAGGGCGAAGTGTTAACGATGCCGGTGGACAGTTTCCCACATTCGGTCAGCCTATACGGACTCTTCGGCATGGCGGGCAATGCCGCAGAATGGGTACAAGACTGGTACGACCCCAATTATTATCGACAGGCACTTCTCAGTGATCCATCCGGCCCAAGCCGAGGCGCAATCAAGGCCATGCGCGGCGGATCATGGCTGAAGCCGGCTGCAAGTCTCCGCACGAGTGATCGTGATTGGGGAACGATCGACAGCCGTCCCAGCGGCACCGGGTTTCGCTGCGCAAAGGACGCATTGTGATCCATCCTTGAGGGATCACTCCCACCCACATCAACTAATACCCGCGTGTTCGACAATAATGTCTCGTTGAGATCGGGAGGATAGAAGGTCTCGACTAAGGCTTTTGCCTGCTCAACCCTTAACACCGGTACGAACCAGCGCTCGATCGTAGGACGCCTTCAAGGACGTCACGCCCGGATGATCCTCCGCGAGCACACCGATCTCAATGAGGGCCATAAGCCGAGGAGCAGGGTTCAGTCGACGAAGGTCGAACTGCGTGAGTCCTTCCGTATTCAGAGCCTTCTCATAGGCATCAAGCCACGATTCGGTCACAGCGCGCAAGCCGGTATCGGTCGGTTTCATGCGACCTAATCGCACTTGCTGCAGGAGCTTGATAAGAGGATCAGATTGCGAGATAGCTGAGATGGCGCCTTGCAGCGCCTGTTCACCTAACGAACCCATCGGACGTTCAGTTCATCGAACAGGCGCCGGGCCCGCGCGGATCACCACAACTGCCGCACGCGCCAGGACTGCCAGACGACGCCCAGCCAGCCGTGGCTCCGACACCAAAGGCTGAAAACTGTTTTTCGAGCTTGGTCGTCTTGCACTGCGGACAAGTCGCCTCTGTCGATCCCTGGATCAGGAGCTCAAAACGATGATTGCATTCACCGCACACATATTCGAAGATAGGCATAGCGAACAACTCCTTCGTTCAAGTACCAGCGCATTATAAGATCACCGTTACCGAATCGCAACGACAGGGAGTCTTATGTACCAGGAAGACAAAACGTTTGCGCTCCGCTTCACGCTCGAGGCGTCGTTTCCGGACGAATACGCCGGCGATGAAGATGAACGGAATTGGGTTCGAGAGTGGGAAGCCACGATCAAACCGCAAGTGATCAAGTCGGTGTTTGAATCTCTTCGTCGACATGGAGGTTGGACCTCGCACATCCGGAACCGCGGAGTGTCACCGGCGGATGAGATCGAGATCGTCCTCACCAGAGACTTCTCAAAACCTATTCTCTTTCCATTCGACAGATGATCGCCTCGGAAGCCATCGGCCTGTACATCCATGTCCCCTTCTGTCGCCGCCGTTGCCACTTTTGCGCCTTTTATCTGGAAATCGCTCAGGCTGATCGGATGGCACGGTTTCAGTCTGCCCTCCTTCAAGAAATTGCGCTCCACGCCCAACAAGATGTTCTGAATGGACGTTGCTTGCGCAGCATCTATGTTGGTGGAGGGACCCCCACGTCACTCCCCACTGAATACCTCACGACACTTCTGAGCCTGATTCAAGCGACGTGGCCAACCAGCTCGACCACGGAGATCACGTTGGAGGCGCACCCATCTTCTGTCACCTTTACAGATCTCACGGCATTAGCCAAGTCTGGGTTTAATCGAATCAGCTTTGGGGCAGAATCCATGAAAGACCAGGATTTCTCCTCCATCGGACGATACGGACGGGTTCGAGACACGGCGACTGCCGTTCACGAATCGCGCCGCGCTGGGTTCACGAATATCAACCTCGACTTGATGTACGGACTGCCTGGCCAATCCTTGCAAGATTGGATCGATACGCTGGAATCACTTGTGGTACTTGAACCAACTCATATCTCCTGTTACGCCTTGACCGTTGAAGAAGACACACGATTGGCTCATGAGATCGCGAGGAAGGTCGTGTCACCACCCGATGAGACGTTACAGATCGAGATGGAGGCCGCTGCAGAACACGTACTAGCCGAGGCTGGATTTGCTCGCTATGAGATCTCCAACTACGCCAAACCGGAATATGCCTGTCGCCACAATCTACTCTACTGGACCGGCGGTGAGTACCTTGGACTCGGCCCCAGCGCGCAGTCTTATGTTGAGGGAACCCGGTTCGGGAAAATAGCGGATCTTGAATCGTATGTGGAAACACTGGGCAACCATCATCTGCCGATCGTAGGCCAGACTACCCTTTCGACGTCCGAACAACAGCGAGATGCACTCGTATTTGGTTTGCGCCTTCTCCTCGGTGTCCCTCGACTGATAAGCCGAGCTGCAGCGCGAGATCGCCAGATTGACGAACTGTTGGCGAAAGGCCTGCTCGATTCGGATCATGATCGCCTCTGGTTGACTCCCTTAGGACGGCGATACGCTGATACCGTGGCAGAGATCCTGTTTTGAGCAGACCACGCACTCACTTGTCCGGCTTCCTTTAAAAACTCCTATCCGACCACCGTCCGATTGACAAGACACGCGGAATCGGAGGAGACTACATGTAGGCTGAGAGGGTTACAATGCCAGTGAACATGGACCCGGCAAAGAAACACCGTCGCGTCAAGCATACGATGGAACCGACTCCTCAGGAGGCACACACAAACAGAGCCTCGTCACCCGCAGGCACAGCCTTTGGTACAGAGACCGATGAGGACCGAGAAAAAGAGTTGGCGGATGCCGAGCTGAAGAATCTATGGGACGCAACCGAAGTGATCGATATGGATAAGGTGTAAGACGAAGTGCCTACAGTGAAATGGTGCGCCTCAAACAAGAACCGGCTTCCTCAACTTCCCTAGAACTCCCACTGCATGCCGACACCTGCCACACCAGAAACCGTTCCCAGTATCAGCGAAGATATTCAAACCAGTTCAGGCACAGGGTTCGAGTCCCGTGTAGTCGTCTACAACTGCGATTGCCACACCTACCAGCAGGTCATCGAGCTGTTTTGCCGGTTTATTCCAGGAATGACATCGACGAAGGCGTTTGAGTTGGCTTATCGAATCGATCATGACGGGGAAGCCATCGTCTTCACCGGATCAACAGAGCAAGCCGAAAACGTCGCCGCAAAACTTGCAGGAGGTGGGCTCAAAGTGGCTGTACAGTAATACAACCTTCCGTTTACTTCTTAGGTCTGGCTTTACCTTTCGCTGATGTCTTGACTGCTCTTGCAGGCTTCTTACCAGCAGTTGTGGCAAGAACATTGATTGCTGGCTTGGCCATCGCGACCTTGGCTGGCTTCTTGCCTCCCTTTGCTGATGGAGGAGTCGACTTTTTCCCTTTTCCTGATGACCTCGACTTCCCGCTCTGTGAAGGCTTAACCGGAACCATGTAGGTGGAGGTCCGGTTGACCTTGGCCAACTGATCTCCGCTCAACACACGCACTTGATACAGCTCAAAGAGTTTGCTGATGGCTTTCGTATCGCCTCGTCTCGCCGCATTCAGAAGCTTCCGGCGTTGGTTCATCTCTTCTTCTTCGGTATGCGAAGCAGCTCGCCGTTCCATGCCTATCCTTTCTCGACTAAAGCCGACGGCCGACCAGGGTTTCTACTATTCAATCAATGCCTGGTCCTAAGAAAATTGCTGGAGTATATCAGAGTCCCTGGATTCTTGGGAACATCAAATATTGTGCCCACTTACGACGCCGCCTTGCGTTCGCGACTGAGAAACCCTCCGACCTCCTGAATATGAGACTTGAGCCTTCTCTCACGATCCCGGTATAACTACAGACAATCTAGTCATTTTTTTCTGAGAGGAGATTGTTGATGCAACCACAGCAAGAACCTTCAACAGTGGCCGACGACCCTCAGGCTCGCGACCTCCTTCGCCGAGCCTTCGAAGCGACTGCTCGCTGGCCTAAAGACTTTCAAGGATTTACCGCCGACCTCACCGTCAATGTGAATGGCAAAGAAACCAGCGGATCGGTTCTTGTCAAGAGCCCTCGTGAAGTATCCGTCCAGCTCGGCGACGGCGAGACCCAAAAGTGGGCCCAGGAACAACTCGGCATGATCGCGGTCCATCGTGGCCCACGGAGTTTCGAAGAATCAGACGGCAAGTATTCACTCACCATGGAAGAAGATGGCCACCCGTTCGGAACGAAGCTGAACATCCATGGCTCCAATTCCTTCTATCGGGTGAAAGACAACCGTATCACCCAGATCAACCGCAAAATGGCTCATCCAGGCATGAATCCTTTTGCGTTTACGATCAACGTGGAAGAAAGCGCCCTCACGCAAGACCAGAAAAATCTCACGACCAAGTACACCGTCTACTACTATTCACCCACCGATGGGAAACTCACCAATGTCGAGAGTTTCACGGATACTCACGTCCGAGTCGGTGCCTGCGATCTTCCGGCTACCAGACGGATCATCACGTATGCGGATAACCAGGTCGTGGTCAAAAACCTGACCTTCAAGAATCACAAGTTGCTCTGACCATGGATTTGCGAAAGAACGTCCCTCGCAGCATGCGTGTTCAGCTGGCGGGTTATGTCCATCTGGCTCGCATGATCGACAAGTGCCGCGCCGTCCTCACCGGAACCGAGAGCGAGTATATCTACCCCTGCCCGATGGACGATCGACTGCTGGAGTTTGCCGGCATCACCAGCGAACAATTCACGGCCGCCGTCAAAGCCAACCAGACCGATGAAGGCGTCGCGACCTGGTTTGAGGAGCAGGCCAAACCGCATCAGCCTGCTGAATTGGAAGAATGGAATCAGAAGTTGCTGGCACGCGGACCGAGTTCTCCTGAAAGTGCGGTCAGGTTCAAGAAATACCTGGATGAGATTGATCCTTCACGAACCGACATCACCGCTTGGTCGGATCTTCAAGATCTAGAGGAAGGGCGAGTCGTCCCGAGACGAGAGTCGCTACGCAGATCTTAGTACGTTAACGCCGGATACTTGCTTAAGTAAGTGGGATTTTCCGCCTGTGCCACCATGAAGTGCGCCACATCGGCACGAGAAATAGCGCCCACCTTCATGCCGTCCACCAATTGGTCCAACACGCGATAGTGACCTGACATCACCCCGTTGGTTAAACGACCTGGGCGGACGATCTCCCAGCGTGAATATCCTCCGGCAATGAGCCGTTCCTGCTCGCTCTTGTCAGCATAGACAGCCTTGAGGAGCAGCGTGAAGAGGAGCTTCATGGGAAAAGAATTGTACCGCCAGCTGTCGCCTGCACCAAAACCGGTGAGCACGATGAGCGTTGGGGAGGAACCCATCTCCCGAATCGTTTGCAGCAGGATGCGAGCAGAATCGGAGAACAGAGTGGTAGCGAACGGACTCTTCACGCCAAGCGTCACCAGGATCGTCTCGGTCCCCTCCACTGCCGCCCTGACATTGCTTGCGTTGATCGCGCTGCCCTGCACCCGCTTTAATTTGGCATGATCTGGCAGTGAAACATCCCGGCGTGACAACGTGGTGACATCATGCCCACGTTCCAGTGCGAGACGTGTTGTCTGCAGCCCTATCCCAGCCGAGGCACCGATGATGGAAATTTTCATGTTCCCTTGCTGTGTTGTCAGTGGCTCAATAATGTTGAACTAGACCCGCGTGGGTTGCGAGCGCTTACCTTAGGATGCATTCTCAGCCTGTTCGGAGCCTCGGGTCAAGCGCCGTTGAGTTCCCAAATCATCAGTCGTTTCGAATCATGACTGCACGCTGAGGACCTCACGCCAGACTGTGGCCAGATCGTGGAGCGCTTTGCTTCCATCACCCACGAAGACTGATCCATGCATGGTCGTCAACCGTCGTGGCTGGAGTGCCGCCAACCGATGCAACGTCGCATCCGTCACCGAACAATAGGGCACGTAATCAGCCAACGAGCCTTGCTGATAGTCCACCAGCATCTTTCGACAACGGGCGATGACATCCGATTCTGTCATCGGCTCCACATCTCCGTCTTGGTGAAAAAGATCCGAGCACAGGAGCGTCCGTTCTGTCTCCTCGAATACCAGGCCCGCTTCCCAGCAATGCGGCACATGGGGTGTGGCGAGAAAGCGAAAGCGGTATCGTCCGGTCTCAAGCACCTCTCCATCGACCATCCCTTTGGCTGGACGAATCGCCAGCAATCATCGACACTGACCATCTTGCCCACCAGACTGCATACCACTTCCGAGTGCGGAGCCAGTTGTTGCCACTCCGGCACCGTCGCACATTCGTCAGCCTCGAAATGGCTAAACCCAATCCAACGCAAAGTCCTCGGATCGATGAGCGACGATACGGCAGCTTTGACTTCGGAAAACAGGGCACGCGGGCCGGCATGAAACAACAGCGGCTCATTGTCGCACACGAGGAACTGACTGAACTGCATATTGAACGCTTCGACGAAGGTCGTGATGCGGAATAGGTCCGGAGCAATCTCGGTGATCTTCGCCATGGAACCTCCTCATGAATGAAGCCGCGCGATCATATGCATCACCAAATCGAGCTGCAAGACGGGAAAAACAGGTCGGGACGTCGAATGAATAGCGGCAGGCTACTGACGCACCAAGACCCTACCAAGAGAACAATCACGAGACGTCACGTGAGCTGGCGGCGCAACGAAGGAAGCATTCAAACAAAAATTTGCCAACCCTTTGCTATTGTCTTAACTTGCTGAAGATTCCTATATCTGACCATTTTTGTTCTCTCGTAGTAGGCTGCACTCTTGCCTTTTTCCTGATTGCTCGCTGAACCATTCGGGCTAGCTTCGATTGGTGATCACTCTCCAAGAACTTCTCGCCACTGTTATCGTACTCCACCCAGGTCTGCCCCGACACATCTGAGGGTGGGGAGGGTCTTCCTGAAGCCTTGATCGGAAGAACCCGAACACCCCAAGATAACGCCACTCCCATCTCGATCATCACATTCGGGTTCAAGTCCGATACATCAAATACGGCGATGTCTGCACTGATGATTTCTCGGACAATTTCATTGAAAAGATGGCTACCATATCCGGCGCCCAACGACTTGAACTCCATCGAAACAGGGGAGCCCATCCTTTGGTCGTGATACTCTTTCAACGCGGATTCAAAGCTTGCCTTCACGTTCGACTTCAGCTCTTCCGTGTTGTAGTGCCCCGAGGCGAACTGGAAGCCAAAAACTACGCGGAGTTGATCCTTGCGTTCCTTTCTATCAGCGACAATTTCCCAATCCTCATCTTCAAACCCGTAAGGCGATCCAACCGGCGATGACGGACGGATTGTGGCCGTGCTTGAACAACCAGATAAATACAGAGTCAGGGTCGCAAGGATGCTCAACAATAACAGGAAACGATTCCAGATGCAGATCCTGTTCATCGGTGGGTCTCCAATATTCATGAACTTTCCACCCGCCCAGCCGTGTATGGGCGGATCGCTGCAGTAGAGCGCTACGTTCGCTGGACTGCACACTCGCGCCTAAAGGAGGCGCGCTCATGCGCGGCACATTCTCAGCCTGTTCATGGGCTCCATCAAGCACCGCTGAGCCAATCATCATTATGGGCCCGACCTGTTTTCCCTTACAAAGGATACATGACCAGAGCTAGGATGAGCACGCTGGTGAAGACTGCCATTGCGACCCAGATGGGCCAATCACACAATGAGAAGATGGGCAAGATTTTTCTTTTGCCTGACTTGCAGAGCGAATCAGCCCATGCATTGGCTTCCATCGAATTGAACTGAACCGGAAACCATTTGCAATGGGGCGTGTTTGCGCTGATCCAGGATCTCCCTATGAGCTGTTGGCGGGCAACTCCATATCCGTGTTGAATCAAGGTACTAATTTCTAGATCTGTAAATGCATCTAGATCTGTGCGAATTCCGCTGACGCAACGTTGTACTTCGGGTGGCAACGTCCCATCGATGGAGCTGTTGATTGTCTCTGTGATCCTTATATACGCAAAGCCATGTTTCTTCTGCCTGTGTTCCAGCCATCGATACATAAGGTCACCGACCCGCTTCATCAGGATATTAGTTGCCCTTACGTTTCTCGGCAGCGTGATTCCGAAATGCTCCATCGACCAATCGAAAGTCCCCCCCGCATCAGAGACTATGAAGGCATCGAGTTCATCGTGCTGTTCGAAGTGCCAGAGCGGGCGTTCGATTCCAAGGTTGTCATAGACACCGCCATCTGTGACGTACTGTGCGTTTTGAAATTCGCTGTATTTCGCGTGAAGTAGTCCTGCGGTGATGTGGACCGGAGGAAACAGCGGGGGAAACGCAGACGAGGCGGCGACGGCAAACGCTATTGGAAGCTGTGGGGCAACCACCGATCGCTCAATTTCGTTGAGAGGCCCTTGCTTGTCCGGCTCGTACCACATGTACCCTGAACGTCCAAAACTGCACGGCTGCCCCGTAGTGAGGCTCACACATTGGACCATGATGCGTGGTTTTGGGATCTCTTTGTTGGGAAGTAGGTCACTGAGCGTATGGTCGCCGAATAAATGCTTGTACTCCGCAATCAGCAATCGAATGCGCGATTGTCCAAGCAGCGACCGGCGAATTATCCTGTTTCTCACGTCGCGCTGACAAAAATCGAGAACCTCGCGGGCAGCGCCGCTAAAACTTGCGTGATCGCCGGAGTAACGATCCCAGTGTAGTCCGACATGCATCGCGAGAATGCTACCCCCGGACACTCCACCAATGAAATGCACACGCGACAGAAGGCCCACGTCGAACAAAAACCGGACGACGCCGAGGTGAAACAATGTGGCCCGAAAGCCGCCGCCGGATAACGCTAGTCCGATTCGCTTTGGCGCTTTGCTTGTAATTATAGAGGCCTGAGCTTCGTTAGTTGGGGCACTCAACTCTGCATCCATCTCAAAGCTTCCTTTGCGTGATGTTCGTTTCTTTGGAAGCACGCGCGACTACGCGACTAAATGTGAATTGATGTATGCATCTCGCTCGTAGAAGCCCCTACCGAGTCTAACCTTTTTGTCTTCTCCAAGGACTTGACAGGCAGAATGTTTATAGCCCAACAGGCAAGTTTAATGCTACGGCGCCGACATGCTCTTCACTGCGAGCATCCTCAATAAATTCGAATTGATAGCTATTGCAAGCCCCCCAACAGATCTTCCAACTGTATCCTTCTCGATTCAGAGCGAATCGAGAAGGATACAGAGATGAGGATATAAGAACGTTCGCAATATCCTACGCACGTGTAGGGTCAGCGATGTTTCGACAGTCTAAATGGCTACGTTGCTGAAGAGAGTTTTCCAAAGTCAGGTGCGCGCATGAGCCCATATATGGGCGGACGTGCCCTAAGGACACCGTCGATCCATCGCACACTGACATTGCAGCCTGATCGAATTTGCAGGACTTGGAAGAAGAGCGAATAGTTCCGAGACGAGTGCCAACGTCTCAATTCAATACAGACAAGT
>CABVRV010000068.1:16629-18355 GCA_902500755.1 uncultured Nitrospira sp. | reverse complement strand
GCGAGGATTTAGTTTTCAGCTTGATGGTCCGCTGGACATGCGTATGGATCAATCGACCGGAAAGACTGCTGCGGATTTAGTGAACAGTACTGAGGAGCACGATCTCGCGGACATCATTTTTCAGTATGGTGAAGAACGATATGCGCGGCGGATTGCTCGAGCCATCGTACAGGAAAGGCAGCATCATCGAATTGAGACCACAGGCCAACTCGTGTCTGTCGTCGTTCGGTCTGTGCCGGCTGCTCATCGCCATGGGCGGATTCATTGTGCAACGCGGACCTTCCAAGCTATTCGTATGGCAGTCAATCAGGAGCTAGAGAGCCTCGATCCCTCGTTACGAGATGCGGTGGACGTGTTGTCTGAAGGTGGGAAAATCTGCGCGATCTCGTTTCATTCCCTTGAAGATCGTGCCGTCAAGCATACATTTAAGTCCCTCGCCCAACAGATTGACCCCAAGCTGGCGTTGCTTACGAAGAAGCCCCTTCTGCCCTCCAGAGAAGAGTGTGAGTCAAATCCAAGGTCGCGAAGTGCCAAATTGCGGGTCGCCGAACGTCAACCACGATTGGAGCTTTCATGAAGATCTTCACGGTTCTCCTCGGGGTGTGTCTCGTGTTTGTGTTTGTGTGGGAACGAGTGGATATGGTGCGGGTCGGCTATCAGATCGAACGATTAAAGCGCGACAAAACTGTATTGGAGCGTCAACGCGATGAGTTACGGGTCAAGTTTTCCTCCCTGAGTGCCTCCAACAGAATCGCAAAGTTGGCGACTGAAAAACTCGGGATGAGCCTGCCTCAGCAAGGTCAAGTAATCATGGTTCAGTCCAGGCCGAGTGCAACGCTATCTGCAGACGTTACACCGACCGTAGTGCGAGTCGCCAAGAACTATCTTCCCAGCAGGAGAGACTAGTGGCCGATTCAGGGTCCCGCCTTCGTCGCTACGCGCTGTTAGTGGTGTTGTTAGCCGGATTTGGTTTGGTGATGTTCCGGCTGGCGACGTTGCAGGTCTTGCAGGCGGAGGAGCTGTCAGCGAGAGCGGATCGACAGCATGAAAAGACAGTCTCCCTTGAAGGGCCACGTGGCACGATTGTCGATCGACATGGCAAGGTTTTGGCCATGAACATGGAGGTGCCCTCCGTGTTTGGCATCCCTACAACGTTGGCAAGCCCAGCAAAGACTGCTCGTCAACTGTCGTCTGTTCTGCCTGTGAAGCTTGATGAACTGGAGAGGAAGCTTCGCCAGGAGCGGAGCTTCGTGTGGTTGGCCCGAAAGATGGACCCGGAGCAGGGCCGTCGTCTCGATCGCTTATCGCTTGACGGAATTGGTGTTGTCATGGAGGGGCGACGGTTCTATCCCAAAGGCCCCCTTCTCGCTCATGTCTTGGGGGTTGCGGGAATGGATGGAGAAGGGTTGGAGGGGGTGGAGTACCGCTACGAATCGTACTTACGCGGCGAGAAGCGGATGATGGTGTTGCAGCGAGACGCCTTGGGTCGGACGGTCTTCCCAAAGAGCTTGGCGGAAAGGAGCCCAATATCTGGCCATCAACTCGCGCTCACGATCGACGAGGTCATCCAATATATAGCGGAAAAGGAGCTGGAAGCTGCTGTTAGTCAGGCTCAGGCCAAATCTGGATCAGTGATTGTGCTTGACCCTCAGAGTGGAGCGGTGTTGGCGATGGCGGTCAGCCCCGCGTTCGATCCGAATGCCTTATCGGTGCTGAAGAAGGGGCG
>CABVRV010000068.1:0-16529 GCA_902500755.1 uncultured Nitrospira sp. | reverse complement strand
GAAGGGGTGGGGCTCGTCAAGAATCCAAAAGCCTGGGGCCGCCGCTCCATCGCTTCGATTTCAATGGGGCAAGAAATAGGGGTGACGCCGATTCAAATGGTGTCGGCGTTTGCAGCCCTCGCTAACGAAGGGATATTGATGAAGCCGTACGTGGTATCTGAAATCCGAGATGCCGATGGCCATCTGTTGAAGCGGGTAGCTCCTCAGGTGAAACGGCGTGTCATCTCTCCAGAGACTGCCCGTAGCGTCACAAAGATTCTTGAAGGTGTTGTCACGCATGGCACTGGAACAAGGGCGGCGATCCCTGGATTTCGGGTAGCAGGTAAAACTGGCACGGCCCAGCAGATCGATCTGCACACGCACCGCTATTCGAGCTCGCGCTTTGTAACATCCTTTGTGGGCTATGTCCCTGCGGACAACCCGCGACTCGCCATGATTGTGATCATTGACGGACCTAAAGATAAGAGCGCATCGGGAGGGAGTCTGGCTGCTCCGGTATTTAGCAGTATCGGCGAGCAGGTGTTAAGTTATTTAAATGTGTCAACGGATAGGCCAGTCACCCTGGCGATGGCAATGCCAAACTACTGATCCCACTTTGTCGATGCCGATGACCTTTGCAACCATCCTTTACGCGCTCGATGGCCATGTGAGAATTTTGGAACGGCATGGAGATCTCGGGCTCCCCGTGAATGCCATCACCGATGATTCCCGGACCGTCTCGCCACGAGGTTTATTTGTGGCTGTAAAAGGTGAACACGTTGATGGGCACCACTTCGTTTCAGCGGCACTGAAGGGAGGCACGGGTGCATTGGTCGTGCAGGAGCAGGTGAATGTGGTCTCCATTCCGTTTGTCAGAGTGGACGATTCACGGAAGGCGCTCGGACTTCTCGGGAGTCGGTATTACGGCGACCCGTCGACTCGCATTCGCATGATTGGCGTGACTGGGACAAACGGTAAAACGACCACCACCTATATCTGCAAGGCGCTCTTGGAAGGACTAGGTCAGCACGTGGGGTTGATTGGAACAGTGGCCTATCAAATCGGCTCGACGACGATGCCGGCAGCGCATACGACTCCCGGTGCGCTCGAATTACAGCGCTTACTGGCCCAGATGGCCGCCGCCGACTGTACCACTGCGGTAATGGAGGTGTCTTCACATGCCTTAGCGCAGGATCGCACAAGTGGATGTGAATACGATGTAGCGGTCTTTTCAAACCTCACCCAGGATCACCTCGATTTTCATAAGACCATGGAAGAGTACTTCCAGGCAAAGTTACGATTGTTTACGGGGTTGGCGGGAGGACGTAAGGCGAACAAGCGGGCGATCATCAATGTTGATGATCCGTTTGGCCATCGGATTGTTGAACAAAGTCCTGTTCCTGTGTGGACCTATGCCTTGAAGGCCAAGGCGGATCTTCGTGCCGAAGGAATGCGCTTATCGAATCAGGGAACGACCTTTACAGCGGCTACTCCTGTTGGAAACGTTTACGTCGAGAGCCATCTTGTGGGTGAGCACAATGTCTACAACTTGTTAGCTGCCATTGGAGTTGCGCTTCATGAAGGAGCGACTCCTGACCACATTCGTCACGCTGTGGGG
This sequence comes from uncultured Nitrospira sp., assembly GCA_902500755.1. GTDB lineage: Bacteria > Nitrospirota > Nitrospiria > Nitrospirales > Nitrospiraceae > Nitrospira_D. The sequence continues at coordinate 14,932 of CABVRV010000068.1, read as the reverse complement.
AACGTGCTCAACGTGCCCGGTCGATTTGAGCGTGTTATCGCGGGACAGCCATTTACAGTGGTTGTGGATTACGCTCATACGGAAGATGCCTTAGTGCGTTTGTTGACTGCGGCAGAGGCTCTGAAGTCAGGTCGGATTATTACGGTGTTTGGATGTGGGGGAGATCGTGATCGAGGAAAGCGGCCGAAGATGGGAGCTGCAGCGGTTCGCTATAGTGACGTGGTCATATTGACCTCCGACAACCCAAGAACTGAGGACCCTCAGGCCATTCTCGACCAGGTAGAATGTGGGGTGGTTGAGGCGTTACGACAGCGGCCACACGTGCAGTACCGCAAAATAGCTGATCGGCGGCAAGCGATTGAAGAAGCGGTGAAAGAGGCTCGTGGTACGGATATGGTATTGATTGCCGGCAAGGGGCATGAAGACTACCAAATCGTTGGGACGGAAAAGCTCCATTTCGACGATCGTGAAGTGGCACGCAGTGCGATTCAGCGACTCGGAATCCGGGTGTAAGTCGAGGCTATAAGGGTTAGCTCGTGCAGGGAAGCGATCAGATGGCATTGTTTAGTGTCGCAGAATTGCGGGAAGTCATCAGTGCTCGAGTGTTGGCTGGTGACATGGCTGAATGGACCAAGCAGCCCATCCGTCACATTAGTCTCGATACCAGGACTCTTCGACGGGGTGATCTCTTTCTGGCTATGCGGGGGGATCGATTCGATGGACATGACTTTGTGGCGTTGGCACTGTCGCGCGGAGCACTGGGAGCGGTTGTCAGCGATTCATATGATGTGACTAGACTGTCGCTCAAGCGGAGCATGAAGCGAGGGGTGCCGTTTATTCTTGGTGTGCGAGATCCCTTGTGGTCCTACCAGCAGCTGGCGGCGTATCACCGAAGCAAGTTTCGCATTCCCGTCGTGGCAGTCACGGGAAGTAACGGAAAGACGACGACGAAGGAAATGGTCGCGAGCGTTATGGCGCAGCGCTGGAAAACCCTCAAGACGGAAGGCAACCTGAACAATCGGTTGGGAGTCCCGCACACGCTTTTCCGTCTCAATAAGGGGCATGAGGGTGCGGTCATCGAGATGGGGGTCGACAATCTCGGCCAAACCTCCAGCCTGTGTGAAATCGCTCGACCGACGATCGGCATCATCACGAATATCGGACCGGATCATCTGGAGTTTTTTGGGAACATGGATGCCTCTGCCCAGTCCAAGGCCGAATTGCTCGACTTCCTTCCAGTGGATGGAACGGCAATTCTCAACGCCGATGATTCGTATTTTGACTATCTTGCCGCGAGAGCTCGCTGTCGAGTGGTGCCGTTTGGGCTTTCGGTGAAAGCGGACGTTCGCGCGACGAACATAAAATCAGATGGACGAAATGGGACGATCTTTCATCTTCAGCTTCCGGGGAAGATTCGCCCCACGATAGTTCATCTTCGAGTCCAAGGCGCACACAACGTCACCAATGCGCTTGCTGCAGGAGCGATCGGTACAGTGCTGGGCTTGCCAGGAATCGTGATCGCTCAAGGGCTGTCGCGGTTTCGACCTGCATCGATGCGCTCACAGATTCTTGTCAGTCACGGCGTCAAGCTGATCATCGATTGTTACAATGCAAACCCGGCTTCTATGAAAGCGGCTGTGGAGCTCTTGGCACAGGCAGGCGAGAATCGGAGAACGATTGCGGTCCTGGGGGATATGCTGGAGCTTGGACCAAATGCCGCCTCCATGCATGAAGAGGTCGGCGGATTTGTGGCGTGTCACGGTATCGATCGATTGGTCGCATGCGGCATCTTAGGGCGAAGCCTTGCGCGGGGGGCTCAGCAGGAGGGATTGGATCGTGCGCACATCGTCGAGGTCTCGGATGCTCAAGCCGCCGCCGTGGCCGTGAAGGCCATCGTCAAACCTGGTGATGTTGTGCTGATCAAAGCGTCGCGCGGAATGCGATTAGAGCTTGTCGCAGACGCACTCCAGGGAGTCAAGCGCATAGCGAGGAAGGCTTCGTAGGACGCCCATATTATGCTGTATATCTGGCTGTATCCATTCCATACGGAATTCTCATTTCTGAACGTCTTTCGCTATCAGAGCTTTCGCATCATCTACGCCGCTGTGACTGCATTTCTGATCGCATTTGTGCTTGCGCCGTGGGTGATCCGAAAGCTCCAAGAGATTAAGTTGGGTCAACAGGTGCGGGACGACGGCCCAAAGCGACATTTGGCCAAGAGTGGGACACCCACAATGGGTGGGATTCTCATTATCTTTGCGGTCACGCTCTCGACATTGTTGTGGGCTGATATTTCACGGCCACATATCTGGCTGGTCCTTATGGCTACGCTGGGGTTTTGCGCCATCGGGTTTACGGATGATTACCTCAAATTCATTAAAGCACGGTCGAAGGGCTTATCAGCAACACAAAAGTTCACAGCGCAAATAGCGGTTGCTCTTGTGATTGCGCTGACATTGTATGCGTTGCCTGGGTACGACACGAAACTCAGCGTGCCATTTTTCAAGAATTTTATGCCGGATTTGGGGTGGTTTTATGTCGTTTTTGCCATTCTGGTCATCGTCGGGAGCTCCAATGCAGTCAACCTCACCGATGGATTGGATGGACTCGCCATTGGGCCCGTGATGATCGCCGCGTTAGCGTATACCGTCGTCGCGTATGTCACGGGCCACCGATTGATGTCTGACTATCTCCTGATTCCTCATATCGATGGTGCGGGAGAATTGGCCGTGTTTACTGCAGCGATCCTGGGGTCAAGCCTTGGGTTTCTCTGGTTCAATACCTACCCGGCCACGGTGTTCATGGGTGATGTGGGTTCCCTCCCGCTTGGGGCGGCTCTGGGAACAGTAGCGGTGATCAGTAAGCACGAGTTGTTGTTGTTATTGGTCGGCGGTGTCTTTGTCATTGAGGCTGTGTCGGTGATTTTTCAGGTCGCGTCATTCAAGTCGCGAGGCAAGCGGATCTTTCTCATGGCCCCCATCCATCATCACTTTGAAATGAAAGGGTGGGAAGAGCCAAAGGTCGTGGTGCGCTTGTGGATTATCGCCATTCTGCTCGCATTGTTGAGTCTGAGTACACTCAAGCTAAGGTAATTTGAATGGTAGGGGTTGACACGATGCAGTTGGCTGGAACGCGAGTCACGGTCGTGGGGCTTGCGCGAAGCGGCATTGCCGCTTCGCGCCTTCTGCAGGAAGTCGGGGCATCTGTCACGGTGGCGGATCGAAAAGAGCGAGGAGAAGTGCTCCGCCAGCTTGAGTCTTTGGACCGATCAACGGTGCAGTTCGCTCTCGGAAGCAGCTACGAATCAGCTCTCGACCGTGCCGACTTGGTCGTCATCAGCCCGGGCGTTCCGTATCGAATGGCGGCTCTGGAACGTGTTCGGCAGCGAGGCGTAAAAGTTATCAGCGAACTCGATCTTGCCTCGCGGTTTCTATCGGTTCCGATTCTGGCTCTAACGGGAACAAACGGAAAGAGCACGACCGTCACCCTTATAGGCAAGATGCTGGAGCAAAGTGGAAAACGAGCGTTCGTCGGCGGAAACCTCGGAACTGCGCTCAGTGAAGCGGCCATCCACGCGCTGCAAGCCAGGAAGCTGGGCCAGCCTTGCCCCTACGAGTTCTTGGTCGTGGAGGTGTCGAGTTTTCAGTTGGAAACCGTAGAACAGTTTCATCCGTGGATCGCCGGGATCCTGAATGTGACGGTCGATCATCAGGACCGCTACGCGTCTCTTGATGAATATATCGCCGCCAAGAATCGCATTTTCGAAAATCTCACTCTATCCGACTACGCTCTTTTCAACCTGGATGATCCTCGAGTGGCGTCGCTTCGCAAGAACGCGAAGGGACGTGTGTTGGGCTTCACAAGGACGCACGCATTGCCCGCTGATGTAACCGGTGGAGCGTACCTTGATCAAGATCGCATCATGGTCACTCTCGATGGGAAGACTCACGAAATATGCCGTCGGAATGAGGTTACAATCATCGGCGATCACAATGTTGAAAACGCCATGATGGCGATGATCTACGCGCAGCTAAGCGGATGCCGGCTCCCCGACATACGTCAGGTACTCAGGGAGTTTCCCGGGCTTGAACATGCCTTGGAGGTTGTCCGGGAACGACGAGGTGTTCGTTATGTCAACGATTCGAAAGGAACCAACGTCGATGCGACATTGAAGGCATTGGAGAGTATCGACCAGCCCATATGGCTCATTGCTGGTGGACGAGACAAAGGTGGGGATTTCTCCAGATTGGCGCTCTCAATCCGACGACGGGTCAAGCGGCTGCTGTTGATCGGTGAAGCGGCCCATCTGATTGCAAACGCGATGGGAAACTATCAGGCGATCGAACGGGTGGAAACGTTGAAGGAAGCCGTCGAATTCGCGGCGTCCGGAGCGGAGAGAGGAGATGTAGTGCTTCTCTCTCCGGCTTGCGCAAGTTTCGACATGTTTGTGGATTATCAGGATCGGGGGCGGCAGTTTAAAGCCCTCGTGCAATCGTTGCCGTCATGATCGGCCCTATGAAAGAGGAGCATTGAAACCGAACGATGTCACGGCGATCTGTAGGGACTCTGGCCTTGCCGTGGTCTACGGACCGACCGCGAGCTCCGAAGCGGGTGGGGATGGACCACATCCTATTGTTTGTCACCATTACCCTGGCGTTGGTTGGTCTCGTCATGATGTTCAGTGCGAGTGCCGTGGTGGCCGGCAAGAAATTCGACGATTCCTGGTACTACCTCAAGCGCCAGCTTGTGTGGCTCACGTTCGGGTTGATGCTCCTGCACGTGATATCACGCATCGACTACGTCTGGTGGAAACGTCTGTCATTCCCACTCCTTGGGTTGATTACCGTCTTGCTGATCATCGTACTGGTTCCCTCTATTGGCGGGGCGAAAAATGGCGCTCGGCGTTGGTTGCTGCTCGGGCCCATTTCGATTCAACCGGCCGAAATGGCGAAGTTGATCAGTGTCATCTATCTAGCGGCGTACCTTGCCCGAAAGGAAGACCGACTGCAACACTTTTCGACAGGCCTGCTGCCGCCGCTGCTCATTATCGGGGTCCTCGGCGGGCTCGTGCTCGGGGAGCCAGATTTAGGGACCGTGGTCGTCCTCGCACTCGTCACAGGCGGCCTTCTATTCGTCGGAGGTGCACGGATGGCTCATCTTTCGACACTGGCTCTTTGCGCAATACCGATCGGCCTCGCGCTTGTGCTGATGTCCCCATACCGACGTCCACGTCTTATGGCATTTCTGAATCCGTCGAGCGATCCATCGAATGCGGGGCATCAAATTACACAATCGTTTCTGGCCTTCGGCAGTGGAGGTCTGTTCGGAGTTGGATTGGGAGAAGGAAAGCAGAAACTGCTGTTTCTTCCCGAACCACACACGGACTTCGTGTTGGCACTCGTCGGCGAGGAGCTGGGGTTTGTCGGGACGGCCATTATTATTCTGTTCTTCGCGGCCTTTGTCATTCGCGGATTTCAGATTTCCACTCGAGCACGAATCCCGTTTGGGCGCTACCTTGGGATCGGCGTCACGACGCTGATCGGCATTCAGGCGTTGATCAATGCCTGTGTGGTGACGGGGTTGTTACCTACAAAAGGGCTTACCTTGCCCTTTGTCAGTTATGGCGGGTCCTCCTTGGTGGTCAGCCTGACCGGTGTAGGGATCTTGCTCAGTATTTCGAGAGATCGGCAGGCAGGACGCGAGGAGGTGCGCTATCGAAGCAGACGGGGTTGGCCGAGTCGACGATGACGATTGTCATTGCTGCGGGAGGTACCGGCGGACATCTGTACCCGGCGATCGCGCTGGCTCGGGAGTTTGTGCGGCGAGACTCGTCCGTACGGATTCTTTTTGTAGGAACAGCGCGTGGCATCGAGTCACGCGTTCTGGCGCACGAAGGCTTTGAGTTGGTGTTGATCACAGCCAAGCCGGTGATGGGAAAGGGATTATTGGACGTTCTCAGAGGCGTGCTGTCGGTGCCCATAGGGATCTGGCAGTCGCTGAAGATTCTGCAACAACGCCGGGCAAATCTCGTGATTGGGGTGGGAGGGTATACGAGTCCGACCATGCTGGTGGCAGCTGCATTGAAAGGGATTGATCGAGTCATCCTGGAACCTAATGCCCATCCTGGTTTAGCGAACAAGGCGGTCGCGCCGTTGGCACAGCGGATTTTCTTGGCATTTGAATCCGCGGGAACATCATTCGACAAACACAAGGTACGTGTGGTCGGGACACCGATTCGACAAGAGTTCCTAGCCCAATCAAGCAAGCACAGCGCTTCGACCCAACCGAGAGGCCAGCACCTCCTGATTTTCGGCGGGAGCCAGGGCGCCAAGGCCATCAATAGCACGGTGTTGGAGGGGTTGGCTCTATTGAGCGAACGTCTGCCTGGACTGACGATTACGCATCAGACCGGGGAAGCGGACCTCGAGCGAGTCGCTGCAGCGTATCGCGCACGGAGCATACCAGCCAACGTCGTTCCGTTTCTCTATGACATGCCTGCCGTGCTTCGTACCGCTGATCTGGTTGTGGCTCGCGCCGGCGCGATGACGATCGCAGAACTGACGGCCTGTGGAAAAGCCGCGCTCCTGATCCCGCTACCGACCGCGATTTATGACCATCAGATGAAGAACGCACGGGCAATGGAAGCCGCGGGAGGAGCCATCGTGCTTCCACAGGCAGGCCTGAGTGGAGTGCAATTGGTTGAGAAGATCGTCGCGATCCTCTCGAACCCGACGCGGTTGAGCGAGATGCAAAGCAAAAGTTTGGAGATGAGACGAATCGACGCTGGTGAAGTGATCGTCAACGAATGTTATGCGCTCATGGGGAGGCCGCATAACAACAATCAAACTGTTAAAACAGCCGGAGGCGAGCGCAATTGAAACGGGAAGGAGAAGGAACCGAGTTCGCGCGCATGGCCACGTGTAGGTCTTATGACATCTTTTCGTAAAATACAGCAGATTCATCTCGTCGGAATCGGCGGGGCAGGCATGAGCGGTATCGCAGAAGTTCTGCTCACGATGGGGTACAAAGTGACCGGTTCGGATCTCCATGCGTCTGAAACGACGCGGCGGCTCGAAGAACTGGGCGGGAAGATTTTCATCGGTCATCGGGAATCGAACGTGGGAGATGCGCAGGTGGTCGTCATTTCCTCCGCGGTGGCGGCAAACAACGCGGAAGTCGTGATCGCGAAAGCTCATCAGATTCCGGTTATCCCGCGCGCAGAGATGCTGGCCGAGCTGATGCGACTGAAATTCGGAGTCGCCATCGCCGGCGCCCATGGCAAGACCACCACGACCTCCATGGTTGCGAACGTCTTGGCGCAAGCCGGCCTGGATCCCACGATGGTGATCGGCGGCAAGGTCAACGCCTTGGGCAGCCATGCAAGGCTTGGGCGCGGAGATCTGCTTGTGGCGGAGGCGGACGAGAGCGACGGCTCGTTTCTCCGACTCTCTCCGACCATCGTGGCCGTGACGAATCTAGACCGTGAGCACCTTGATCACTATGGCTCAATGGAGCGAATCAACGAATGTTTCCTGGAATTCATCAACAAGATTCCATTTTACGGGTTGGCGGTCCTATGCGCTGATGACGAGCGACTTCACGCCCTGTTCCCTCATATCGTGAAGCGCTATCAAACCTATGGACTTCAAGAGCGTGAAGGAGTCGCGCTGGATTTCAAAGCGACCGATATCGCGCTCAAACAGTCAGCAGCAGAATTCCGCGTGTATTCCCGCGGAAAGAATTTGGGCCCCTTCCGGCTGGCCGTGCCAGGTATCCACAATGTGTCAAATGCGCTCGCCGCGATCGCCGTCGGTGTCGAACTCGAGGTTCCGGTCGATCTCATCCGGAGAGGTCTGGCGGCTTTTACTGGTGTGGAACGGCGTTTTCATCTGCGCGGCGAGACGAGCGGGGTCATGGTGGTGGACGATTATGGGCACCATCCTACAGAGGTGAAAGCGACTCTTGCGGCTGCCAAACAGGGTTGGAATCGCCGAATAGTCGTTCTCTTTCAGCCTCATCGATACACCAGAACGCGGGATTGTATCGGAGATTTTGCCCACGCCTTTGATGACGCTGATGCGGTGTTCATGACTGAAGTCTATCCAGCCGGGGAACAGCCGATACCTGGTGTGTCGGGAGCCATCCTGGCTGAAACCGTCAGGTCTGCGGGGCACCCATCTGTGACCTTTATTGAACAAAAAGAAACGTTGCCGGACCAGGTCTTGCCTTTCCTGAAATCGGGCGACCTGGTGCTGACCATGGGGGCGGGCGATATTTGGAAAGCGGGAACCGGAATCCTTGCCCGTCTTGAATCGACGTGACGGACGAAGATGCGTCGTAGTTTGCAGCATGAGCCAAAATCACGATCTACATCGAGCGCGCATAGGCTGCAATTGGCAGTGGCCGGCCTTCGAGGAACTGTTCGATTCCATGCACCGCTTAAAGAATATACCTCGTTCCATATCGGCGGCCCTGCCGATGTGCTGGTTCAGCCGGCTGATGTCGAGGACGTCATCCGTCTTTCCAGGCAGACCTCCGAGCAGCGCGTGCCTATCTTTGTGTTGGGCGGTACCAATGTCCTTATCCGAGACAAAGGGATTCGAGGTGTGGTCGTCAGCTTGACAAAGCTGCGGGCGATCAAAGAGGAGCCAGGGTCTGTGCTGTATGTCGAAGGAGGCGTCGGTATGCCGACGCTTATCGGTTATGCCATCCGCAGGTCTTTGGCCGGGCTGGAATGGGCTGCCGGGATTCCTGGGAGTGTAGCGGGGTGCGTGGTCATGAATGCAGGGACGAGACTCGGCGAAATGAAGAGTTCAGTGAAGGCAGTTCGTATCGTCTCGCCGAAAGGCACGGTGATTGACCGCCAAGCGGAAACCATCGACTTTGCGTATCGCCGGTCGACATTGCCACCGGGCATCGTAGTTGGGGTTTGGCTTCAACTCAAGCCGGGATTACGGTCGGAGATCGAAAAGGTTGTGAAAGACTATTTGCGCTATCGTCGGGATACTCAACCACTCAGCCTCCCGAGCGCGGGCTGTGTCTTCAAGAATCCAAAGAACGATTCAGCCGGACGCGTCGTGGAGGCTGCCGGGCTCAAGGGAGCGGCGGTGGGCGATGCATGCGTCTCGACGAAACATGCCAACTTCATCGTGAATCAGGGTCAGGCCAGTGCTCGCGATGTGCTGTCCCTCATCAGAAAAGTGCGTGCGCAAGTCGCCCGGCAGACAGGGATCAAATTGGAATTGGAGTTGAAGCCGGTAGGACAGGCCTAGCGAAAGGACGTGATGGTGCCAAGCGGTCGAATCACAGATGCGCGAATCGGCGTGCTCATGGGAGGACGATCTTCGGAACGGGACATCTCTCTCAAGACAGGTCAGGCCGTGCACCAGGCGCTGATCCGTCTTGGGTACGATGCGGTGGCCATCGACGTCACTGATCGTTTACATCGAGACTTAGAAGGCCAACAAGTGGCCATCGCCTTTCTCTCGCTGCATGGACCTGGGGGGGAGGACGGAACGGTACAAGGATTTCTCGAGACGATGGGGGTTCCCTACACGGGCTCCGGCGTACGAGCGAGCGCCGTGGGAATGCATAAGGCAGTGACCAAAACACTGCTCGCTTCGCATGGCATTCCAGTAGCAGCCGGAACGGTTGTACGGGAAGGGGATAGACCCTCGCTCGCAAGGATTCTTAGAGAGTCCCATCTCGACTTGCCGATTGTTGTTAAACCGGTGGCCCAGGGGTCCACCATCGGTGTCACGGTTGTGCGTCGTGCCGGGCAATGGAAGGAGGCGCTTGCTCTCGCCCATCGCTTTGATCCAGAAGCAATGGTGGAGAGCTATATACCGGGACATGAGGCTGCCGTGTCACTTGTCGGATCGGCGGCAGAAGGGGTGACAACGCTTCCGGCGATCGAAATCGTCGCACCGGAAGGTTTTTACGATTTTTCGGCGAAGTATCAAAAGGGCAGGACTCAGTATCTCTGTCCCGCTCCCTTTCCTCCTAAAGTGCTTCGGCAAGTCAGTGAATTGGCGCGTCGAACGTATGAGGTGTTGGGGTGTGAGGGTGCCGCCCGAGTAGATTTTAGAATCACTCCGAAAGGGCGGCCTTACGTGCTGGAGATTAATACGGTGCCAGGCATGACAGAAACGAGTCTACTACCCATGGCGGCCGCTCAGGTTGGAATCGGGTATGACGCCTTAGTCGAATGCATTTTACAGTCGGCGCTGGATCGCGCTGCGCGATCTACTCCCGCTGTAAGACAGGAGTCAGCATGATGAGTTTCTTCTTGAAGAAACGCCAGGCCAAGCCCTTGGGACCCAGAAAGAATCAATGGAGAGACTCGGAGGGGGAGAGGGCGATGAAACAAGTAAGCCGGGTAAGAACGGCAAGACGAAACTCCCTGGCGCACTGGGCGGGCGTGGTGATGAGTGCGGCATGTGGGGCATTGTTCGTCGTGATCGGCGCGAACTACTCAGGCCCCGCGCTCCAACAGCTCCTGGAAATCAAGGCGATTAACGTTGACGGCCTCTACCATCTCGATAAACAGCAGGTACTTGACCTCGCAAAAGTAAAACCTGGGGCACCGCTTCATCACATCGTCACGACCGTCATTAAGGACCAGGTTGAAGCTCATCCGTGGGTGAAGGCAGCCGAAGTAACCCGTGTTCCATTTCATGAGTTGCGGATCTCGGTGAGCGAACGGAAACCCGCGGCGATTGTTCGTACGGAGTCCCAGAACTTTCTTTGCGATGAAGACGGATACGTGCTCAATAAGCTTGGTCAGCTGGACGATACCGCCTTGCCTCTTGTCACCGGGATCGATCTGCAGGGGTTGTTGCAAGGGACTGAATCGGTGAGACATGCCGTGGTATCTGGTATCGAACTCGCAAAAGTTGTCGGACAATCCTTCGAGGGACGATTGCAAGTTCTTGCTGATAACCCCTCAAATTTAGTGGCCCTGGTCCAGGGGATGCGATTTCAGTTTGGAGAGGAGGCCCTCAAGGAACAGTGGGATCGGTTCCGGCGCGCCAAGCCGACCTTGAAAGCACGCAACAGTGACGGGCAGGGGCATGGCGTGAGCGAAGTGGATCTCCGGTACGAGAATCGAATCATCGTACGGGAAGGGGGGTGATTGGGGTGTCGAAACGCGACCACATTTTAGTCGGGCTCGACATCGGAACGACGAAGATCTGCGCGATCGTGGCGGAAGTCGCGGATGCCGGGAGCCTCAATATTATTGGTGTCGGGTCGAGTCCTTCGCGAGGTCTGCGCAAAGGTGTCGTCGTCGATATCGAAAGCACCGTTGAATCCATTAAGAAAGCGGTCGAAGAGGCGGAGTTGTTGGCGGGGGTCCAAATTAATTCGGTCTACACCGGTATCGCAGGTAGCCATATTTCTGCTGAAAACTGTAAAGGCGTGGTGGCACTCAAACGAGCGGAGGTAACTCGAGAAGACATTCAGCGGGCGATCGAAAGCGCACGCACGCTCGCCGTGATCCCTCATGAACGGAGGATACTTCATGTCTTACCTCGAGAATTCATGGTGGATGGACAGGAAGGAGTCCGCGAGCCATTAGGCCTGTCAGGGAATCGATTGGAAGTCAATGTGCACGTCATCACCGGGGCTGTGACCTCCGCGCAGAACATAGTAAAATGTGTGAATCGAGCGGGACTTGATGTCGTGGACATCATCCTGCAACCTCTTGCCTCCAGTGAGGCGGTGCTGAGTCAGGAAGAGCGCGACTTGGGCGTGGCGATGGTCGACTTGGGAGGAGGAACCACCGATCTCGCGATCTTTTTGGACGGCAGCATCCGGCACTCCGCGGTTCTTCCTATCGGCGGTCAGAATTTAACGAAAGATTTGGCGTTCGGTCTGCTCACGTCGCAAACCGAGGCGGAGAGAATCAAGACCCAATACGGGGTCGCTCGAACGGAATTAGTCATGAGCCATCAGATCGTCGAAGTGCCGTCGGTCGGCGACCGGCCGGCCCGCACATTTTCTCGACGAGATGTCGCCGAGATTTTGGAGCCGCGTGTCGACGAGATGTTTGAACTGGTCAGGCGGGAAATCACACGGGCCGGCTATGAGGGAATCTTGGGTGCCGGCGTGGTGATCACCGGAGGCACTTCGCTGTTAGAGGGCATGCCAGACACTGCTGAAAAGGTCCTCAACTTACCGGCTCGCAGAGGGGTGCCTTCTGGGGTCGGGGCGCTTCGAGATCAGGTCAGTCACCCGAGCCATTCGACAGGGGTCGGTCTGTTGTTGCATGCTAGGCGACACGTGGATGAATTGGAAACGGCCGGGCTTCGTAATGGAGGAACCTGGGCGAGAATGTTCGGGTGGACGAAGAAGGTGTTGGAGGTCTTTTAACCTTTTATGATCGGCAGGAGGCCGGTGGTCGTCCTGCGGGGTGATCGGAGGAGGTGACTCAATGTTCTCATTTCAAGAAGATGTGCTGTCGCCGGTCCGTATCAAAGTGATCGGAATTGGCGGTGCAGGATGCAACGCGATCAACACCATGATCACCTCTGGGTTAGCTCGCGTCGATTTTATCGCCAGTAACACCGACCTTCAGGCACTCGATCGGTCCCTGGCATCCTACAAAATCCAACTCGGGCCGGATCGAACTCGCGGCTTGGGTGCGGGCGCCAAACCGGAAATCGGGCGAGATGCAGCACTTGAAAGCCGAGAACCTATCCGAGAATGTATGGACGGGGCAGACATGGTATTTGTCACCGCCGGTATGGGTGGAGGAACCGGCACCGGCGCTGCACCTATAGTCGCCAGCATTGCTCGTGAAATGGGGATCTTGACGGTTGGGGTCGTGACAAAGCCATTTCAGTATGAGGGGCAACGGCGACACAAGCATGCCGAGGAAGGCATCAGGGACCTGCGCCGCCATGTCGATACGTTGCTTGTGATTCCTAACCAGCGGCTGCTGGGGATTGTGGATAAAGCAACTCCGCTTCTGGAGGCGTTCAAAGTGGCAGACGACGTCCTGCGTCAAGCCATTCAGGGCATCGCCGATGTCATTACCACCACCGGCCATGTGAACGTGGATTTCGCCGACGTGCGCACCGTGATGTCGCACACTGGACGTGCGGTGATGGGGATGGGTGTTTCTCGCGGGCCGAATCGAGCAATCGAAGCAGCCCAAAAGGCTATGTGTAGCCCACTCCTTGAGGAAGGAAGTGTAGAGGGAGCCCGTGGAGTCCTCCTCAATATTACCGGAGGTCCCAGCATGTCGTTGCATGAGATCGAAGAGGCGGCCTCCATCATTCAGCAGACAGCAGATCCGGAAGCCAACATCATCGTCGGGCAGGTCATTAACCCTGACATCGGTGAAGAACTCATCATTACGGTCATCGCAACCGGGTTTGAACGAGAGGAGAATCCAACAGCCGTTGCACCCGAAGCGGATCGGGGAGTCAATCGGACGGCCAAACCTATCCAACCGGTACTGGCTGGTGTGGTTGCTTCCCTCGCCGCAGAGCGACCAGTGAAGGATCTCGACCGTCCGACGTTTTTGAGACGAATGAGTGAAGCGAAGGAGTCGGCAGATCGGAACTCGCTGACAGCGGAGGATGAGTGGGATGTGCCGACGTTTCTTCGCAAGCAAACGGACTAATTTCCTACCGGTCATCAGATGATGGAATCGTGAACGTCGATATGGCGAGTACATCGGTCATTACCGTACCGGCATTTTCGGATATCGGAAATCAGACCAAGCACTTTTTTGGGACTCGACAACACGCCATCGGGCTTGATCTCGAACTGGGTGTTCCTCGACGGGGCGTAGCAGCGGCGGGAGCCAATTCATGGACGCTGACCGTAAAGCAGGTCCATGGAACGGAAGCGCTCGTGGTGGATCGCGCGCTGGCATCAACGGACCGATTTGCGGGAGGCTGGGACGCCTTGGTGACGGATCAGCCAGGGGTTATGGTGGCAGTTCGGACGGCGGACTGCGTCCCCATTTTAATGCATGATCCAACACGCCGAGTCGTCGCGGCCATCCATGCTGGCTGGCGAGGTGCGGTGGCGGGCATCGTACCCAAAACACTCGCGCTGTTGGAGTCACGCTTTGGTTCACGCCCGGACCAGGTCCGAATCAGTATCGGTCCCTCCGCAGGGGTCTGCTGCTATGAAGTGGATGAGCCCGTGTTAAACAGTCTGTGCCAGGGGGTCTCGTGTTGGGAGAAAGTGGTCAGAAGCAGAAGAAATGGACGGGCGCATTTGGATCTGAAGGCCCTTATCCGAGAGCAGGTGCAGATGCATGGTGCCACCCCGCAGCGTGTGACGACCGTCAATCTGTGTACGATTTGTCATGACGATCTCTTTTTCTCCTATCGGCGAGAGGGGAAAGTCAACGGCACGATGGTGAGCGCCATCGGATTGCCGTTGAGGCGACGGTAAGCTGATTTTGCCAGATGGTGGGTCTGTTCGCTGAAAGACAGATGGTTCGATGAATGGGCGGACGGGATGCGTGAGAGAGGGTGATGGAACCGCTTATCGGAGGGACGATTGCTGAACGTGTTCGATCGGTGCTCTCGAAGATTCGGTCAGCTGAAGAGAGGGCCGGACGTCCTGGTGGAAGCGTTCGGCTCGTGGCTGTTACAAAGACCGTAGCGGTCGACCACATTAAGGAGGGCCTGCGTGCCGGCTTGACGATCTTAGGAGAAAATCGCGTTCAGGAGGCCCTTCCCAAAAGAGCTGCCCTCACGGAACACCCGGTATGCTGGCATTTTATCGGGCACTTACAACGGAGGAAGGTGCGGTCTGTGATAGGTCTCTTTGATGTGATCCATTCGGTGGACAGCGTGGATCTTGCTCAAGAAATCGATCGACGGGCTGGAGAAGCCGACCACCATCAGAGCGTCTTGTTAGAGGTCAATATTGGAAACGAGCCGACGAAGGCAGGGTTTCATCCTGA
>CABVRV010000067.1 GCA_902500755.1 uncultured Nitrospira sp. | reverse complement strand
TGCGTGGGTTCGATTGATCATCGCGTTGTGCTCAGCAAGCCCGCCTTGGTGAAGGCCCCTTCTAAAAAATCATTCTTCAGGGGCAGTTAGCCAATCTTCGCATGCAGAGTCTTGAGAATCTGCGGCCTCCGGTGGCGGTTTCGTCACGCCAAACACATCTGCCTCCCGGGCAGCAGTTGCTGCTTCCAGTCTGTGATCTGGGTAGGATGGACGTGAGATTGCTCCGCCAACTCCGCCACCGTCTTCTCGCCTTTGATAGCGGCCAACGCTACCTGGGCCTTAAAGGTCGTTCCGTGATTCCGTCTGATCCTCTTCATTGCCTCGCTCCTGTATGTTGCCACCACTCGGTGGCTTTGGTGAAGCCAGGCTCCCACTTATCACACCGTCCGAATTTCCGGATCCCTCTCTGTGCATGTCTAATGCGGAACGTCCGGGCTTGACGGAAACAAAATAAAAGGTTCCTTTGGTTTCTGATCCGGCGGCAGATAGGTAGGGGCTGGTTCTCCAGCTGGGCCGAGGTTCCGGATAAATCGATAAACAGCCAGTAGATCCCGTTCGGTCATTGCGCGAAGAACGAACCATGGCATCGGGGGGCGAAACTCGACCATGCGCGAAACCTGGATCCACTGGTCTTCCGACAGATTCTGCATATAGAGTCGCAGATTGCTCGCGTAGGTTGTGCCCCATGGGCCTCGCCATCCGATGGTATCTCCCTTGAGCCAGTCTTTTTCGGGTATCTTTCCGGCTGCCTCGGCATAGCCGGCGGTATGGCAATCATTACATCCAGCGATTTTGATGATATATCGACCCCGCTCCTCGGTTTTCTTGTCCACCGATTTCACCTGACCGATCGTGGGTACCTTTTCTCCAGCGGCGACGGTGGCCATCATTCCGGCGATTAGAAGCAGACAGAGAGTTGAAGTTCGAACAGCGTGAGAAATGTGCATGGTCTCTTCTCCTTTGATGTTCCATAACCGGTGAGGCAGTCAGTAATCGTCAATCTCGTCTGTCTCATCCAGCATCTCAGCCGTGATCTCGTCCGCTTCAGCGGTCCATTGAGCTAGTGAAATGCCCTTCGCTTTCAAGATGGCTTCCTGCTCCGTTCCTGCAGCCATCGTCAGTTCATACGTAACGGTCTGTCTGACTTGAAACATTCGCATAGGAGGTTACCTTTCAGAATCTCATGTTGTGAGATGTCGAAGTAAATTTGAAGTGAATTGTTGGATGCCGAACTCCCACGGGTGACAAGTTTGAACCGCTTGCGTCAGGTCGTTCAGTGGCTCCTTAACAGGGATTCTTACGTCCTTGCATCCGCGCCTGTTCGAGTTCAGTCTGTTTCCGGATTCAGTCTGTTTCCGGATATGTTCGAGCTGAAGTTGAAATTGCCGCTCATGTTCATCATTCAGGTGCGGAGGCCGTCCACCGTTTCCCATTCCCTCCTTGCCTGCTGCCTGCACGCCTATCGTGGTCAACAGTGTACCGACCATGACACCGAGTATGAAGTTTCGCATCGTTGCCTCCGTCGAGCGTTTCTCCGTTTTTGTTTTTCACTCTAACGCTCGAGGCGGTTTTGTCTCAAGTGCATCAGCGTATTGTAATCGATCCGACGATGGATACCATAGAGGATCGAGAGGCTCGTTCATCCTCTTCCTTCACGAAGGAGCGAGGTCGTTGCCTTGACTCTATTTCAGCCGCTTTGCTAGAGTGATCAATCCAAGTCTAAGCGATTGAAAGATCCGCTGTTTCTGAACCGTTTTCATAAGCACTTCGAGGCAACACCGTGATGAAATCCTGGCTAGTTGATGAAATGTGGTATGCCAATCGGTTTCGTCTGTTTATTGAGGGGATTCAGGATGAATGGGGCGGCGGGGATTCGGTGGCGGAAGCGGAGGAACTGCCATCTCCGCCCAAGAATGTCCAGGCCAAACCCGGCAACGGACGCATCACCATCACATGGGATCCGGTTCCGGACGCCATGTACTATCACCTCTATTTCCAGACGACGAAGGGTGTGCAGATCAAGTTTTCTGAGCTCACCCGTCCCATCGCCGGTGCCGACGATTTCAAGAGTGTCATCGGTGTAAAAAAAGATAAAGCCACGTGTATCGAAGGCCCGACGAGTCCCTATGTTCATGACGATCTCGCCAATGGGATCTGTTACCACTATGTTGTGACAGTGGTCACCTCGAAGGGGGAAAGTCTTGAGTCGCAAGAAGTGATGGCCATCCCTTCACCCTATCTGTTGGCCATGGTGATTGGTCAAGAGGGTGTGGATGATGGTGAGTTCAGTTCGCCCACGGGGATTGCACTCGACAAAGACGGCAACATGTATGTGGCCGATACCGACAATCATTCGATCCAAAAATTCGATAAGACCGGAACGTTCTTGGCTCGATGGGGTGGCGAGCCCAGTTCGCAAGAAGGCCAGTTTTACTATCCTCGGGGGCTCGCGGTCGGACCAGACGATGTGGTGTACGTGGCCGATAGCGGAAACAACCGTGTCCAGAAGTTCGACCTGGAAGGCAATGTGCAGAAAGCCTGGGGCAAGTTTGGATTCGCCTGGCGCGGAGCCGATATGGGCCGCTTCGACGTGCCGTGGGGGATTACCACGGATCAAGACGGGAATGTCTATGTCTCTGACACCAGCAACGCGCGCATTCAAAAGTTTCAAGCCGATGGCCAACCGCTGTTGAAGTGGGGGCGCGACGGGAGTTTTGACGGCGCGTTCTTTTTCCCGCGCGGAGTGGCGGTGGATTTCGTCGGCAACATTTACGTGGCCGACGAGAGCAACAATCGTATCCAGAAGTTCGATACACGCGGAAGTTTCTTGACGAAGTGGGGACGCGAGGGGAGCGGACCGGGGCAGTTCAAGTCGCCGTGGGGAATCGCCTGCGATGCGCTGGGCAATGTGTATGTCGTCGACAGTGGGAATCACCGAATTCAGAAGTTCGACGGCAATGGAACCTTCCTCTGTTCATTCGGCAATCGTGGGAAGACCGAGGGACAGCTCAACTTCCCCTACGGGATCGCGGTGGATAGGGAAGGCTGCGTGTTCGTCGTCGACAGTGGGAACAACCGCGTCCTCAAGTACGTGCCGACCGAAGAGGAGATGAATCGCGGGAAGGAGCAGCCCACACAGATGGCGGAGGCCGGATCGGTGCAGCCTCCCCGCAGTCTCGCGGTGAAAGGCGGCGACACAGAAGTCTTTTTGAGCTGGATGGAGGTGCCGGGCGCCCAGTCCTATAACCTCTATTTTAGCACCTCTCCTCATATCACCATTCAGGGTGCCACCAAGATCGAAGGTGTGACGAATCCCTATACGCATGAGGGCCTCACGAACGATACGCCGTACTTTTATGCCGTGACGGCCTCATTCGAAGACGGGACGGAAAGTGGACTATCAGAAGAAGTGACGGCGATGCCCGTGCTCATCGATATCACGGCGCCGCAGAATCCTTATGCCGTCATCAATCACGGAGCGTTCATGACGAACTCGCCGGATGTCGTCGTGACGATCTCGGCCACCGATTTGGACACGGGGGTCGGCGCGTATTTTATTTCGGAAAGCCCGTTGACTCCGACGGCCGGCACGCCGGGCTGGGTGGAGGTGGCGTCGGCAATCAAGTTCGGAGCGACCATTCCATTTATCCTCTCTCCGGCGGACGGGCAAAAGACGATTTACGTATGGTTCAAAGACATCGGCAACAACGTGTCGACACCGGCCACCGCGACGATTCTTGTCAATACCTCCGGATACTTGTGTGTGGCGAAGTGGGGAAAGCCAGGTCGAGGCGCGTCGCTGTTGCATGGCGGAGAATTCATGGCGCCGATGTACGGACTTACCGTCGATCAGCAGGGATCGTTGTTCGTCGTCGACAACGGAAACAATCGGATTCAAAAGTTCGACAATGTGGGCAATTTCATCATCCTCTGGGGAAACTTCGGTTCGGCGAACGCCAACTTTCATAATCCCACCGGCACGGCCTGCGACGGGAAGGGCGACGTCTGGGTCGTGGATACGAATAATCATCGCGTGCAGAAGTTCGACGGCAAGCTGGGCGGGTACATAATGAAGTTCGGCTCACGCGGGAACGGAGAGGGACAGTTTAATGCTCCCTGGGGAATTGCGGTCGATCGCGTGCGAGGCTATCTTTATGTCGTCGATAGCGCCAATTTCCGCGTGCAGAAGTTCGACATGACCGGTGAGTTCATCATGGCCTGGGGCAGCTTCGGGAACGGGGACGGGCAGTTCTATTTTCCGCGTGGCGTGGCGGTTGATCAGGAGGATGGATCGGTGTATGTCGTCGACATGGGGAATCATCGGATCCAGAAATTCGATACCAGCACGAACGTGTTGCCGCAGCTGTTGACGAAGTGGGGCGGCAGTGCGTCAGCCGGGCATGCCAGCAGTCCTTTGGCTCAAGAGGCCGGGCAACTGCGATCTCCATGGGGGATCGCCGTCGACGGAGCAGGTGATGTCTATGTGACGGATACAGGCAATCACCGAATTGAGAAATTCGACCGGGAGGGGAATTTCATCACCCAGTGGGGCGGATTCGGAAATGGCGACGGGCAATTCAATTTTCCCTATGGGATCGCGGTCGATGCGAGAGGGAGCGTGTTTGTCGTCGATAGCGGCAACACGCGGGTTCAGCAGTTTATGCTGGCAGAAGAGGGGAGCGAGCGGCTGCAGGACGAGGCGGAAGAACTGGCAGAGTTAGAAAAAGCGCAACGAACGCAGAAGGTCTGAAGAGGGAACGATGCTTGACAAAGAACCGCGACAGGGACTGACTTATGATGACGTGGTCCTCGTACCGGCCAAGTCGCTGATCCTCCCCAATGAGGTCGATACCGGCACCTATGTGTCGCGCAACATCCGGATCAACATCCCGCTCGTCAGCGCCGCCATGGATACGGTGACGGAGTCGCGACTGGCGATTGCCATGGCGCGCGAAGGCGGGATCGGCATCATTCATCGCGTGCTGTCTCCGGCCGATCAGGCGATCGAAGTCGATAAAGTCAAAAAATCAGAGAGCGGGATGATCCTGGATCCGGTGACGATTTCACCGGACGAAACGATTCGTGATGCACACCAGCTGATGGCGAAATATCGGATATCCGGCATTCCCGTCACCAAAGGGCGTAAGTTGGTCGGAATTCTCACCAATCGAGATCTGCGATTCGAAAGCAGGATGGACCTGAAGGTTTCGCAGGTGATGAAGCGGGACCGGTTGATTACGGCGCCGGAGGGCACCAGCCTGGAGAAGGCACGAGAAATTCTCCATGAACACCGAATCGAAAAACTACCGGTCGTCAACAAGCAGTATGAGCTCAAAGGTCTCATTACCATCAAGGATATCGAAAAGCGCATTAAATACCCCAATGCCTGTAAAGACAGCCATGGCCGGTTGCGAGTTGGGGCGGCGGTTGGTGTGGGGCGGGATACCGAAGAGCGCGTGACACTGCTGAAAAAATCCGGTGTAGATCTCGTAGTGATCGATACGGCGCATGGGCATTCGCAAGCTGTGTTGGACACCGCGAAGATGATCAAGAAGCTGTATCCGGCTCTCGATCTGGTGGTGGGCAATATCGGCACGGCTGAGGCGGCCAAGGACCTCCTCAAAGTCGGCGTCGATGCGGTGAAGGTTGGGGTTGGACCGGGATCAATCTGTACGACGCGCATCGTGTCGGGCGCTGGGATGCCGCAGCTGACTGCCATCGCAGACTGCGCCAAGGTCTTGAATGGAAGCCGAGTGCCGATTATTGCCGATGGAGGCATCAAATTTTCGGGCGATATCACGAAGGCGTTGGCTGCCGGGGCATCGTCAGTCATGCTTGGCGGGTTGTTTGCAGGAACGGAGGAATCTCCCGGCGAGACAGTGCTCTATCAAGCGAGAACTTACAAGGTCTATCGCGGTATGGGCTCCATCGGGGCGATGGAGCGAGGAGGTGGAGATCGGTATGGGCAAGGAGGACGCCCCGCTCAGAAGCTCGTTCCAGAAGGAATTGAAGGCCGTGTTCCCTATAAAGGTCAGCTGGCTGCGGTGGTGTACCAGTTGGTCGGTGGCGTCAAGTCTGGCATGGGATATTGTGGATGCAAGACGATTGCTGATCTGCAGCGAAATGCGACGTTCATCAGGCAATCTGTGGCCGGTCTCCGTGAGAGCCATGTGCATGACGTGATCATTACCAAAGAGGCGCCGAACTACCGAATGGATTGGGAGTAAGGCGTTCACCGTCACTCGTTAACCGTGAATCGATCAGACGTATAGAGCCCGTTCCCCTAACGACTCCGGCAATGAACGTGCGGTGATTCACGATTAACCACAATGGAGCTTTGGCACGATAGAATCCTCGTCCTCGATTTTGGCTCGCAGTACACGCAGCTGATCGCTCGCCGCATCCGAGAAGCACAGGTCTATTCCCAAATTTTCCCCTGCACGGTTTCGTTAGCAACGATTCTGGCCTATCGTCCTCAAGGCATTGTCCTGTCCGGTGGGCCCTCCAGCGTCTATGAGAAAAAAGCTCCGATTGTCGCCAGGGAACTGTTTGATCAGCACATTCCGATCCTCGGCATCTGCTACGGCATGCAGTTAGTGACGCATCTCTCCGGAGGAGAAGTCGGCAAGTCGACACATCGCGAGTATGGCCGCGCCGATCTCACCATCGACGATGAGAGCGATCTCTTTAAGGGAGTCGGAACTGATAAGGAGACAGCCGTGTGGATGTCGCACGGGGATCGTATCGAGCGGATGCCGCCAGGGTTTCGATCGATTGCACATACAAGCAACTCGCCCGTTGCGGCGATGAAGCGCGACGATCACAAACGCCGTATCTATTGCTTGCAGTTCCATCCCGAAGTGGCACACACGCCGGAAGGGACGAAGATCCTCCGCAATTTTGTCTATGAGATTTGCGGCTGCAAACCGACGTGGACCATGCAGTCTTATGTTGAGACAGCGGTCAGTCAGATTCGTGAACGAGTCGGCAAGGATCGGGTCATCTGCGCGTTGAGCGGTGGTGTGGACTCATCGGTTGCAGCGGCGCTGACGCACCGCGCGATCGGTGATCAGCTGACCTGCATTTTTGTCGATAACGGTGTCTTGCGAGCCGGCGAACGTGAACAGGTTCGAAAGACATTCTCCTCGCAGCTCCATCTGAATCTGAGGATTCTCGACGGGAGTAAACCATTTCTCAACGGGCTGAAAAACGTGACGGATCCTGAACGAAAGCGAAAGATCATCGGTCGGCAGTTCATCAAACATTTTGAAGCCGAGTCGAAAAAGCTGAAAGGTGTCAGGTATCTTGTCCAGGGCACGCTCTATCCAGATGTCATCGAGAGTGTGAGTTTTAAGGGGCCTTCGGCGACGATCAAAACGCATCACAACGTCGGCGGATTGCCGGCTCGCATGAAGCTCAAGCTCATCGAACCGCTTCGTGAACTCTTCAAGGACGAAGTTCGGGTACTGGGAGCCGAGTTGGGATTGCCGGATGAGATTACGTGGCGGCAACCGTTCCCGGGGCCCGGCTTGGCGATTCGCGTGTTGGGTGCGGTGACGCCTGAACGGTTGGCGATTCTGCGGGCAGCGGAAGCCATCGTCGATCAGGAGATTCGAAGCGCAGGTCTTTATGGTGAAATTTGGCAGGCTTTTGCCGTGTTGTTGCCGATCCGGACCGTCGGAGTGATGGGCGACCAACGGACTTATGAGAACGTGATTGGGATTCGTGCTGTCACCAGCGTGGACGGCATGACTGCGGATTGGGCCAGGATTCCCAATGAGGTCCTGTGCCGAATGTCGAATCGAATCATCAATGAAGTGAAAGGCGTGAATCGAGTCGTCTATGATATCAGCTCAAAGCCGCCATCGACGATTGAGTGGGAGTAGGGGGTGGACGCGGCGATCAGGTAGCTCCGTGCTCGCGCACCGCGCACCCAAGATTGATCTGATTGCAGATGAATGTGGGTGCTCGGTGCATGCGCGCGGTAAGAGCCACACGGGCCACCACATCAACAGATGATGCTATGGAAGTAAGATTACAAAAACTCATTGCGAGCACGGGGCTGTCGTCACGCCGAAAGGCCGAGTTACTGATCGCCTCGGGACGAGTATCTGTGAACGGCAAGGTTGTGACTGAACTCGGCACGAAGGTCGATCCTGAGCGCGATCACGTGAAGGTGGACGGGAAGCATCTGACCTCGACGCAGCCATTTGTCTATCTGATCCTGAATAAACCCAAAAACGTCATGTCTACGCTGGATGATCCCGGCGGTCGAACGACCGTGAAGGATTTCTTGCGAGGCGTGTCCGTTCGGGTGTTCCCGGTTGGTCGGCTCGATTTCGATAGTGAAGGGTTGATGTTGTTGACGAACAACGGTGACCTAGCCCAGGCTCTGTTACACCCGCGATACCATGTCCCGAAGACCTACTTGATCAAGGTCAAAAGAATCTTGACGGATGTAGAGATTATGCGGTTAGAGAGGGGCGTCCGGCTCGACGATGGGATGACCAGCCCGGCATTTGTGAAGAAAGTGAAGAAGGCTGAACAGAACTCGTGGCTGGAGCTGACCATACGCGAAGGCCGGAAACATCAAGTCAAACGTATGTTGGAGTCCGTTGGGCACCCAGTCATTAAGTTGATACGAATTCGCATGGGGCCGATATCCCTGGGCGATCTTCCGGCTGGAGAATTTCGATTCTTGACTGATCGCGAAGCCAACGCGTTGCGTGAGCTGGTGGAAATGCGGCAAGAGGCTGTCGAGCAGGGAGATGAGCAGGTGGTTCGGTCGAAACGGCCAGTGCGACAAGCCGGCTGGGCAAAACCGGAAAAAACGAAGAAGTTTTCTTCTAAGAAAGTACGGGTGGTATGAAGATTCGCACACACCGATGCGGTGAATTGCGCAAGGAACATGTAGGGCAGACCGTTGTGTTGAACGGTTGGGTCCAGCGGCGGCGTGACCATGGGATGGTGATTTTCATCGATCTGCGCGATCGGACGGGTCTCACGCAAGTCGTGTTCAACGCTGAGCGTAATCTCAAATGTCATCAAGCGGCGCACACGCTCCGTAGCGAATGTGTCGTCTCTGTGACCGGGCAGGTGATGGCAAGACCGGAGGAGTCGAAGAACCTCGATCTTGCGACCGGTGAGATCGAGGTCTTCGTCGATGAAGTCGAAATCATGAATGAAGCCAAGACGCCGCCGTTCTTGATCGAAGACGACGCGGAAGTGACGGAAGCGATTCGCTTAAAGTACCGGTTCCTGGATCTCCGTCGCCCCAGGATGCAGCAGCTCTTAAGCCTACGGCATCGCATTATGCAGGCGACGAGAGAATTCGTGAATGCCGAAGGATTTCTGGAAGTGGAGACGCCTATTCTGACGAAGAGTACACCGGAGGGAGCCCGGGACTACTTGGTGCCCAGTCGGGTGAATCCTGGACAGTTCTTTGCCTTGCCTCAGTCACCGCAACTGTTCAAACAAGTCCTGATGGTGAGTGGAGTCGATCGCTACTATCAAATTGCGCGATGTTTCCGTGACGAGGATCTGCGGAACGATCGCCAGCCGGAATTCACCCAGATCGATCTGGAGCTATCGTTTGTGGACCGTGAGCAGGTCATGAGCCTGATGGAGCGCATGATCGTGACGATCTTCAACAAGGCGGGTGGTGTTCACCTTCCGACACCTTTCCGGCGAATGAGCTATGCGGAAGCCCTGGGCCGTTATGGTTCAGATAAGCCCGATCTCCGTTTCGATATGCCTCTGTATGATGTGACGGCATTCGGTGCAGCCAGCCAGTTTAAGGTTTTCAAGGATGCGGTGACGAAGGGGGGTATCGTCAAGGCGCTGATCGTAAAGGGTGGAGCGGCACTCTCTCGAACGCGGATCGATGCCTTGGGGGAGACGGCAAAAGGTTTCGGAGCGAAGGGGCTTGCCTGGTTGAAGATTACAGCAGAAGGCCAGCTTGAATCGGTCATTACAAAGTTCCTGGATGCCACGGCCTTTGCCACGGCCTTGCCTGAGGCAACGCCAACTGATCTCGTCTTGTTTGGCGCGGATAAGCCGGCAGTGGTGCACGATGTGTTGGGACGAATCAGACTTTTGCTTGGCGAAGAATTGAATCTGGTAGATAAGACTGCCTGGAGGCCTCTGTGGGTCATCGATTTCCCGATGTTAGATTACGATCAGGAACAGAAACGGTATGTGGCCATGCACCATCCCTTCACGGCACCCCTTGATGACGATCTGTCGGCGCTGGAATCCGATCCGTTGAAGGTACGAGCCAAGGCGTACGACATGGTGTTGAACGGGAGCGAGATCGGCGGCGGGAGCATCCGTATCCACCGGCGAGACGTGCAAAGCAAAGTCTTTGATCTTCTCGGGATCGGCAAAGAAGAAGCCGTGGCTAAGTTTGGGTTCTTGCTCGAGGCCCTTGAGTATGGCGCGCCGCCGCACGGCGGCATCGCGTTTGGGTTGGATCGACTGGTCATGCTGCTCGGCAACGCCGATTCGATCCGCGACGTCATCGCGTTTCCCAAGACCCAGAAGGCGCAATGCCCGTTGACCGATGCGCCGTCTTCCGTTGGTGCCGATCAACTCAAGGAATTACGCATTAAGCTGGACTTGGTCGAGTGAGCCATGCCATGAGGCTAGACGATGGTCAGATCGAGGTGCTGGATTCGTCGATGGCAGATGTGTTGCGTCGTAAAACCCCTGCCCAGCGTTTGAAAATCGGATTTGCCCTGCGGGATTCCACGAAGCGTATGTTAACGGCTCATCTGTCCACTGAACATCCTGAGTGGACACCGACGCGTATCAGCCAGGAAGTCGTGCGGAGACTGTCGCATGGAGCTGCATGAACTGCTGGATCGGCTGGTATCGGCACTAGAACGATTGCAGATTCCCTATCTCATTACGGGCTCGGTTGCGGCAATGGCGTACGGCGAGCCTCGTCTCACGAACGACATTGACGTGGTCGTGGATATCAACGAGAGCCACGTGACCGGTCTGCTTGCCCAGTTTCCGGTCGACGAGTTTTACTTGAGCGACGAGGCAATTCGTGATGCCTTGGCTCGAAAAGGCCAGTTCAATATTATTCATCCCGCATCCGGCTTGAAAATCGATGTCATGATTCAGCAAGGAACAGCCTTTGAACGAAGCCGTTTCTCCAGAGCGAGAGTGGTCCATTTCACGGACATGCATGGTGGACGATTTGCAGCCCCGGAAGATGTCATTTTAAAGAAAATGGAATATTATCGTGAGGGTGGTTCCGAAAAGCATCTTCGCGATATAGCTGGGATCATGAGGGTCAGTGCCGATATGATCGATGAAGCATACATCGGGCAGTGGGCCAATCAGTTAGGGTTGAGAGAGATCTGGGAAGCCATGTTGCGCCGTCTTCTGGCCGGGAGTTGAGTCTGTATGGCCGGTAATACTTTCGGAAGAGTTTTCGCTGTTACTTCTTTTGGCGAAAGCCACGGACCGGCGATTGGCTGCGTGGTCGATGGATGCCCACCCGGACTTGCGTTATCAATAGAAGATATTCAGAAAGACCTCGACCGGCGGAAGCCGGGCACCTCACGTCATGTGACACAACGGCAAGAGTCGGATACCGTCGAAATTCTTTCCGGCGTCTTTGAGGGCAAGACGACTGGAACCCCGATCGGGTTGCTGATTTGGAATGAAGACGCCCGAAGCCGCGACTACGGGAACTTGATTGATACCTTCCGGCCAGGCCACGCTGATTACACCTATTGGCAGAAATATGGCATTCGCGACCATCGAGGAGGAGGACGCGCCTCGGCTCGTGAGACGGCTGTTCGAGTTGCTGCTGGGGCGATAGCCAGAAAGTGGCTCAGAGAAAAGCATGGTGTCGTGATTCACGGATATCTAAGCCAACTCGGGTCTCATGAGTTGCCGTTCAGGGATTGGGAGTCGGTTGGTCAGAATCAATTTTTCTCGGCTGATCCGGATGTCGTTCCGAAGTTGGAATTATTCATGGATGAGTTGCGGAAGGCCGGTGATTCTGTCGGCGCCAGAATTACGACGGTAGCAGAGCAGGTGCCGGTTGGCTGGGGGACGCCGGTCTATGCCAAGTTGGACTCGGACTTAGCGGCGGCCATGATGAGCATCAATGCGGTGAAGGCTGTTGAGATTGGATCAGGCTTTGCGTCAGTAGTCCAACGTGGCTCTCAACACGGCGATGAACTGACTCCTGAAGGCTTTATGACGAATCACGCAGGAGGCATTTTGGGAGGAATCTCCACAGGGCAGGATGTTGTTGTGACGATCGGCATCAAGCCGACCTCGAGCATCCGCATCCCGCGCCGCTCGATCGACAAACAGGGCAAGCCGGTCATGGTAGAAACCAACGGTCGTCACGATCCCTGTGTCGGCATCCGCGCCACGCCGATCGCCGAAGCCATGATGGCCCTCGTGCTCATGGACCATGCGCTCCTGCACCGTGCACAAAATGCCGATGTTATGACCAACACCCCGAAGATCGCCGGGTCGGTCAAACGGTCTAGCGATTAGTCTGTTGGGTTCGGTGACCTCTTTCCGAAGTGTGAATCTCAACCCGCTGGATGGTCGCAATAAGGCCTGAGTCGATCTGTTGTTCGATCCAGCTGAGAAATCCCTCGACTTTGTCGCGTGAGTCGACGATTTCAATCGTGATGGGAAGGTCTTCAGCCAGCCGTTCGATCTTGAAGGTGTGGATCACGCGGGTGTGTGGGCCGAATCCCATGAGTCCGCGGGAGACAGTGGCGCCGGATAACCGCTGTGCATGGGCCTGCGCCACAACCCATTCATAGAGCGGCCGCCCATCGTGTTTGTCGCCTTCCCCTGCATAGATTCTCAGCACACATCCGTCTTTAGTCTGCATCGATCATTTCCAGAGCAGATAGGCGGTGGAATAACCGGCCCATACGGCGGCCAGCCCAAGAACAGTATGGCCGACGACATTGCTGCAGGCCAACAACAGTTCTCCGTCGCGTAGGAGGTTCATCGTCTCGTTGCCGAATGCAGAAAAGGTCGTGAATCCTCCCAATAAACCGACCATGAGAAAGGCCCTGTGTTCACCGGATATGACGCCTCGATGGTCGGCGAGTTCAGCCAGGAATCCAACCAAGGCGCAGCCCACCAGATTGACGACCAAGGTGCCGAATGGAAACTGGATACTCTTGCTCAGTTGTTGAGCATAGCCGCTCAACAGGTAACGAAGAATTGACCCGATGAACCCGCCGGTGCCGATGAAAAAGAGAGTACGCAGTGTGTGCCTCACGGAAAAATAGTCAACTGAAGTGAGGCCCATTGTACTCCGGTAGTCCAACTGAGTCACGCCGCTCGTATAATCTTGTCGCTGGCACCTATGGTTCGGATCGGCGCTGTCGTAGTACAATCCGAACGCGAATTTCACATGGAATAGTTGAATGGTCGACATTTATACAGATGGTGCCTGCAGTGGGAATCCTGGGCCCGGAGGGTGGGGGGCCTTGTTGCGGATCGACGGTGCGGAAACGGAACTTTGTGGTGGCGAGCCCGCGACGACGAACAACCGGATGGAGTTGCTTGCGGTGATCGAGGCGTTGCAATCGCTCACAGCACCCACGACGGCGCGA
The DNA here is from genome assembly GCA_902500755.1 of uncultured Nitrospira sp. Classification (GTDB taxonomy): domain Bacteria; phylum Nitrospirota; class Nitrospiria; order Nitrospirales; family Nitrospiraceae; genus Nitrospira_D. Next base: position 5,189 of record CABVRV010000067.1, on the reverse strand, counting down.
GTTTATACGGATTCGCAGTATGTCCAGAAAGGCATCAGCGAATGGATTCATAGCTGGAAACAGCGAGGCTGGAAAACCACCGATAAAGAGCCGGTAAAAAATGAAGACTTGTGGCGACGTCTCGATAGTCTGGCTTCTGGTCATACGCTGGAATGGCACTGGGTCAGAGGGCATAACGGTCATCCGGAGAACGAGCGGGTCGATGCACTGGCTCGTGCCGGCCTCGAACAGGCTCGCCGTGCCAAGCGACCAGTCGCCGGCCCGAGTGATCCTCCGGCCCACGATCTGAACCGATCAGCCGGTTCTCCTCTCATCCTCGATATTCAGCATGCCACGGTCTATCGTGGGGACACCTGCGTCTTCTCCGACTTCTCCTTCAAGCTTCGAGAGGGTGAGCATGTTGCAATCCTTGGCCCCAACGGATCAGGCAAATCGACATTACTCAGATTGCTCTCAGGCGAAGTTCATGCGATGCCGAAGGATGAAACGCGAATAGTGCTCTTCGGCGATGAGCGGTGGAATGTGTGGGATGTACGGAAGCAGATCGGCATTGTATCGCACGATCTTCAGCGGGAATATCTGATTTGTGCAGTGGGGTTAAACGTCGTACTGTCCGGCTATTACGCCAGCAACGATACCTATGAGTACCAGCAGTTCAGCAAGACCCAGATGACGCGGGCCTATGAGCTGATGAATGAGTTCGGCATTGCAGCTTTGGCTGGTCGGCGCTTCGGCCATCTCTCCACCGGCGAGCAGCGGCGGTTTTTACTGGCGAGAGCGTTGGTCCATGACCCATCCGTGCTGGTGCTCGATGAGCCCACGAGCGGCCTCGATCCCAAAGCCTGTTTCCAATATCTGGATCTGTTGCGTGCCCAAATTGCTAAAGGAAAGACGGTTCTGCTTGTGACTCACCATTTGCATGAGATCCCGCCTGAGATCGATCGCGTGGTCTTCCTGAAGGAGGGGAGGATTATTGCCGATAGCCACAAATCTACTGTGCTGACGAATGACCGAGTCAGCGCGCTCTTCGACAGTAAGATGACCCTTGTCCAGGCCAATGGCTGGTATCAAGCCTTGCCTGGGTGATGCTCAGCGAGCGAGCCTGCCGATTCTCCGCAAAATACCGTTCTTTTGACGAAATCTGGTTTGAGCGATAGGCTTCAGATGCCGCTCATTCGCATAAGCCAGCATGTACCCTGAGATCCCGATATTCACACGCTGTCTACCCTTGCGTTCTCTCCTATTCTTTTTGGCCTATGTCGGATCGGCCCATATTTCCCTCAATACAGGTTGGGCTGAAACCTGGATCTGTCCTCGACCCGGACAGTCGGATCTCTATACGGACCGTGAATACCCAGGCTGCCGACAGCTCGGGGAGGCGAAGACCTATTCGCCGCTTCAGATTTCTCCTTCGGTACGCCCTACACAACCGATGGTCGTTCGGCCGCCTGTGTCCAGCACCATCACCCCTCATGCTCCATCACCACTTCGCGGCAGAAAGCCGATGCCCTTTGCTGAAGTCTCCATGCCATTGCCGGTGTTGGGTGTGACGCAAGCCAAGGCAGGGTTCATCACCGGCGCATGGGCCGGGTTGGTCGCGCACCTCATCGTCGCCTACAAGGCGGATGGAAAGGGACCGGAAGTGATCCCTGATTCGAATATGATGCCTGTGTCCGTGCATTCATTGTGGACGGCTGTCGTCGCCGCCGCTAAAGCCGTCGGATACGATCCAAGATACCTTTCGGTGCGCTTGTTGGTTCCGATGCCGATGGACGGGCCCAGTGCCGGAGGGATATTCGCCGTGGGCATCGTTGCGGCACTGCTCGGTGATTCTATTCGCCAGGACATCTGCATGTCGGGGACCATTGAGCCGGATTTGGAGATCAGGCCCGTGGGGGGATTGGTCGATAAGATGGGGGCCTGCCGCGATCTTAGAAAGACCACGATGATCGTGCCTGACGGGTTGGACAACAGCCACCTCAGCTTTACCGGTGCTGAACGATCGATCCAGGTGATTCAAGTGTATTCGCTGTCGGAAGCCTATACCGCCGCGACGGGCCAAGCGCTTCGGCCCGCACCCTAGAAACCAACAGAAGAGGAGGGATCATGATGCAGCCTTATACGCACAGCTTAGAGCGATTCTTCAAGGCAATGGTGACGAGACTGGTTGGACCCATGCTCTTCATTGCGCTCCTAGCACCCACAGCCTGGGCGGCGGAACCGGTCAAGATCAGCTCCTTACAAACCTATCCTGAATCCTACAAGATGAAAGTCGTCCAGGTTGAAGGCATAGTCAGCGGGTACCAAATGCATCATTTCATCGGAAACAACACCAAGCTGGAGAAATGCATACAGGACTTTATGGTTGAGGACGGCACCGGGACGATCCAAGCAAGCTATGCGGCCCTCTGTCAGATGGGACCGGTTATGCTCCGAGACGGCGATGAGGTCACGCTCGAGGGCCACTATCTGGGGACGTTAGATGTGAGAGCGGTAAAGAAGAACAATTGATTGATATGAATATGCCATCAACTGATCGGAGTTAGAATTGGAAACATGGACGAGAATGTTGTTGGGTTCTTGCTAGGTGTATTATTGGCATTATTTGGATTCTTGACACTCCTGGCGAGTGTCGGTCTAGTTGTCTTTACAATACGAAAAGTACAGAAAAGAGGTAGTGGGCTCAAAATCATCTTGTATGCGATTGAGTCGGCAACTCCATTCAGTATCGTCTGTGCACTAGCTTGGGTGGCCAGTAATACTTCCTATGATCCTATCGCACTTTGGGTAGGCGTTTGTCTGGTGGGGGTGATAACTGTGTTCATTCTTTTTCACAAGACCCCACAAGGCTCTCCCATTGTCATGAGGTTGTGTAATGCAATTGAGATGGAGCTAGGCGGAAAGGCGGCGGATGGCCAGAAGATCAAGTAGCCAATTCCCACTTCTCAGACACTTCTGGTTTAGAACAGTTACTACTTCCTCAGAAATCCAAACAAGGCTCCGGCGGCACCAGCGCCGATCGAAGACAGGTAGCCGGTTACTATTTCTTTGAGGCCTTGAGCTTTGCCGCGTGCCCAATCGAGGGTGTGTGTCACATCCGCTTGAATCAAGTTCCACTCCAGATGAATCCACCCGGTCGCTTTCAGGGCGAACACGAGCGCAGCTAATGCGGCGGTGATCAGCAAGGCGAGCATCAAGGTCTTTCGAAGCGCCCATCCGATGAGGAAGCCGCCAAGGAAGCTGGCTCCTCCACGAGCGAGCGCCGGGGACATCATGTCGTTGAGCCAGGCGCCGAACCCGGCAACGGTGGTTGCGCCGGCGGCGAGAAATGATTTCGCTGCCCAGGGAGGATTGGAGAGAATTGTGCCGAAGGTTTTCCCAAAGAACCCGCTGTGAGCTGAGCTTTGTACGGCGCTCATAATCGACTCTCCTCAAATGTGTTGCAGACCGACGGATCGCCGGACTCGAGTCCACGCTTGAGCCACGTCATGCGCTGTTCCGATGAGCCATGGGTCCAACTTTCCGGCTGCACGTGGCCCCGTGACATTTTCTGCAGCCGATCATCTCCGATCGCCGCGGCTGCCCGTAGTCCTTCCTCAAAATCTCCCGGTTCGATCAAATTGCGTTCTTGCTTGGCGTGATATCCCCACACACCGGCATAACAGTCGGCCTGAAGTTCCATCCGGACCGAGAGGGCATTCCCTTCCGCTTCGGAGACCTGTCGCTGAAGGCGATGCACTTTTTCCGCGACCCCGAGGAGATTTTGCACGTGATGGCCGACCTCATGCGCGATCACATAGGCTTGGGCGAAGTCGCCAGCTGCTCCTAAACGATGCGCCATCTCGTCGAAAAATGCAAGATCGAGATATACGCGGTGGTCGTTGGGACAATAGAAGGGACCGACGGCCGAAGAGGTTGTGCCGCAAGCGGATTGGACGGCGCCGGTGAACAGCACCATGCGCGGGTCTTCGTAACGGGGACCAAGGAGCGTGCGCCAGGTGGTTTCGGTATCAGCCAGGACGACCGAGGCAAATTTGCCGAGTTGGTCGCTTGGCGCGCCGACGGGTCCGGACTCCGATGGGGCCGACGGCGACATGGTCTCAGTCACGCTCTGGACCCCGTTGATCATATTGAAGACGGTCAAGGGATTGGCTCCGGTGAAATAGCTGACGGCCAGCACGAGCACAATCGTCCCGATGCCGAGGCCGCCTCTGCCTCCGATGCGGGCGGGCCCCATACCGCGACGATCCTCAACGTTGTCGCTTCCCCGCTGGTCTTCGATACGCATAGCCGTCCTCTCTCACGTTTGGGAATTAGTCCGATTCTTTTTCCATCGATTGAATGAACTTGTCGGCTTCGGCAATGGAACGGTTCATATCCTTGACCAACTGATCGACCTGCGCATCGACCTTGACCAGTTCGCCCTTAATGGCGGCCAGCGCTCGAGCATTCAGATTATGTTTGAGGTAGAGCACCTGGTCGCGCAGTGGTTTGAGGACCGGTTCGATTCGTTGTTCGGCCCGTTTCATCGCCGCGAGCATGTCTTTGTAGCGGCTTTTGGTTTGAGTGAGTTTGGCTTGGCTCTTCCGTCGTAGATCGGCGCTGGAGTACTGGCCGAGCTCTTGTTCCCATTCCGAGAAGAGTGCATCGGCGACGCTTTCGACATCAGCGATCTTTTTTCGAACGGTTTTAGCACCGTCTTCGCTATTCTCAAGTTCGCCGTTCAACTTTTTATAAGTCGCTTCCAGGTCGCCGCCTTCATAGGAAACCACCTGGCCGAATTGCTCCAGCGTGCTCTGAATTTCTTTTTTCGCGTCCTCCTGCGCATCTCGCGCCGACTTGACGCGGCTGCTCAGGATGTCGCGTTTGGCATAGCCCATCTTCTCCATAGTGGCCATATAGGCCTTGTCACAAGCAGAGAGACCGAACGGCATAAACAAGAGTACGACGGCAAAAACCAGCTTGAACATGATTACCTCTCTATCGGGATGCGGCTGCGATGAGCCGGTGACTCTGCATCATAACTGAAGAACACACAGGGTGAAAGACCCTAAGTCGTCGCTCTCTCGAAGAGGGAGGTGTAGAAACAGCCCAGCCATAACGCTATAGTGTGATCATGTGTGTCCTCCCTCACAACGTGCTCTCACTGCTGGTCGTGCTGTTGATCGCAGGCTGTGCTTCTCAGCGAG
>CABVRV010000066.1:8917-19264 GCA_902500755.1 uncultured Nitrospira sp. | reverse complement strand
GCTCGCTGCTCGACGATGCGATGCAGAAAACGGGGGCACGCTCTGAACTCGAAGCAATTGTAGCTGGCCTGCGGTCTTTACGCGCTCCGAGCCCTCGTCAAGTTGAGCCGGACATCGCGAGGTAGGTCGAGCAAGAGTCACGCCTTGATCAGCCTCATTGAACGATGAAGGCTGAGAGCACACACATAACCTCACCGCTCAAGGCTTCATACACCGCCGGGGGCCGTCTCCTAACCAGCGAAAAACAGGGCCCACACGATGATCGCGAAGGCAAACCCACCTAAAATGATGTAAGAGAGCGCATCGTTCATACCAGGCATTTGACTCACCTCCTTGGCGAATACACCGACTCGTGAGCGTCGGCGAAGGCACGCTGGCGCATTAGAGTTGCTGTTCGCATTGATCCGAATTCGTCTTCCCCTGAGGAGAAAGAACGGACTCACATGGGCAAACAGCACCTCAGGATCCGATAAGACCTAATCAGAACGGTAGCGATACGTCGGGAGGATGGAAAACAGAGATCGCAAAGATCGGAAGATGTTGCAAGAAGTCGATGCTCTCGTAGAGACGAGCCTGGGTGGCGAGCTCTGGTTCAGGTGTTACGGGAGGAACCGAGAAGTCCTCAGAGACAGATTCTCCAGGCAGCTCCGACGTGAGGATATCAATGAGCGTGACCGGTGTCCCGAGCATCTGCGATACCACGCAGATGCACACGAATAGGACTAGCATGACCACGCCTGTCTCGCCGGATGAAGAGGCCAATGCTCTGGGGCTGAACCGACTCATGGAGTTCACTATACTCTCCCACGGAATGGTGGGCAAGTGAGCTCAATTCATGTCCTTGTCTTGCCGATGTCCGGCGAAGATTGTTATGAGTTATCGCTCCTCGATGTAATGCAAGGTGCGCTGCAAACCAACACGACCTGTGGTACCTTGCTGGCGTCTCTGGAGGAACTCGCATGATATTTAGACGACCTGAGCTTGAAAAGGATAACCCGATCGCTCCCGAACCCTATGTGGGGCCACGTCGACGATTGGCGATGGCTCGCGCAGCCGCAGCAGAAAACTCAAGTGAAATGGGAGATATGAAGGAGCCCTTGCAGGTATTGGTGGATGCGGCCTCTCAGTTTCTAGAAGACCTGCCGAAAGTTGGGCGGCCAGGTAAGAGCGTTAAGGCATTGCAGGATGCGATTGCTCACGCCGAACAGGTGCTTGCCGCTGAAAAGCGGTCAAGAATCTGAGAGAGGGCCAAGAGCTGTTCAGGCGAGCCTCTTAAAAGTGTTGGCTGTTTTGATCAGTCAACAATTTCTACCTTTTTCCCTAATGACTTTGCGCGCTTCAGACAGTCTCCATCGGACACAGCGCAACGCAGAGTGTCCAGTTCTGCTTCGTCCACGATCTCGACCTTCTTGCCCTCTGCTTTGGACTGTTTGAGACAGCTTGTGTCCGTCACGATACATTTCACAGAGTCGGAAGCCGAAGGAGCATTGACGATGAATATGTGCTTCCCTTCTTCTTTGGCTCTCTTTAAGCACTCTTGATCCGTCGCCACGCACTGCATGGTTTCTTCCGTCTTGTTGATGCCCTTATCGATCGTCTGATCGATCCGTTGGTTGATTCGATTCTGTGTTTTTCTCTCGGCGCTGTCGATCGCTCGATCCAGCATCTTGTCGAATAGGCCCTCGGCCTGTGCCAATGATGCGCTGAAAGAAAACCCGCATAGCGCCAGCCAAAAGGCGAAACTTTTCATCCCTCCACCCCCTTGTTCGCTCATGACTGATTGCGAGCACATGACGTACAACTGGCTCCCACTCTAGCACAATGTCCGAGTCAGCGCACGCCAGCCGATTGGAACAGGTCGTCTATGGAAAGTGACTCGCTCTTCGCCGGGTTTGTATATTGCTGAACCGAGCGACACGGAACTGAGCTGGGTCAATTTGGCATTTTCCTTCAGAAACCAGGCCCCCCACGATAGAGTATCACTAGTATCAGCTTTGAGGAGGAGTAGCGGGTATGAGCCTTATTTTTTGGTCTGTTCTCCTTGTTGCATTCATCTGGGCACTCACCTCACGAAGCACGATTGTCCGCTATATGGCGCGAGGCCTCGCCGTGATCATTGCCCTGGCCGCCGCTGCGGCAGCCATTGGGCTCATCGCTGTGGGTCAGAAAGCACATTGGACCAGCGACGGACCAGGGATGTTGTTGATCATGCTGGGCATTCCCATATGCGGCATCATAGCCTGGTTCTTCGGACTGATGGCGCTTACCCACACGGCGAGAGTTGAGGAAACCAATCCCGAACACCCTTCTCGCACCTTTTCCTTGGCGCAAGCCTGGGAATCGTACAGAGACCTCACCAAGAAACCTCATTAGGAGAATCCTGATAGGGGCGGCCCGCTCCTACCGGGTGCCCTAGTGCCGTGGTTTCCAAGTGTATCTGGGAAAGCGATGTGCGGAGTGGTCGGCCAGAGGGTGTCCGCGAAGGGGTTAAGGCACAGTGCTCACAATGGCTGCGGTTCTCATGCTCATGATCAGCACGATGTGTCGCGGTGGCAACGGTGATTCTGAACTCTGTGAATTGGCCAACTCCCAGGCTATCCTTTACTCGACTCTTGCTCTCGTTGGCGCGTGAGAGCGGTTCGAAGTTTTTTCTCTTGCTCGTGACTGAGTGAGGTTTTTAGGATTGTTCCCTCGTATCGTGAGATCCGCCCCAGCAGCTTGTCTTGCTCGACACTACGAATCAGAAGGAAGATCGCCGAGGTGCCTCGCGCGATCGTGCCCCCCAAGGCCTTAATAAAATTGTCAGGGATCCCGTAATCGCTGAGGAGGCCGAATTCGTTGGCGGCAACGGTCATGGCTCCGCCACCGGCACCACCCGCGAGGCTGCCCAAGAGACCGGCCAGCGGATTCATAAAGAGGAGCCCCATCAATCCTCCCCATAGCACGCCCAATGCCACTCCCTGAGTGGTCGCGCCGCCGAACACATCGACGCACTGTTTCAAATGGACTTTCCCATCGATATCGCGGACGACGATGACCGCATCTTCGAGGTCGAGGACATAGTCGGATTCCATGGCACGCAACTCATTCAGTACCCGATCAGCCGCACCGGAGTCTTTAAATGCAATGCAGACAAGCTCGCTCATGTGTCATCTCCTTCACGTGTATGGACCTCAACGCGGGTTGCTCTTTCATGTCAGAGATCGTCGGTCTAACAGCTACACACTAAATAGCAGTAGCGTCCGCCTCAGAGCAAGATGGCTATCGAAGCCTTTTGACTGGATGAGCCTCATCTGTATCCCCACCTCCGCCCCTTGTTTTTCCATACCTTGTTCCCTTACTCTCGACCCGCCCTGTCGGAGTAGCCCCTTATGTTGCAAGCCGTTACACTCAGTTGCCGGCGTGGAGAGCGCCGGCTCTTTTCTGACCTGAATGTCAAAGTTGAGCCGGGGACGCTCTTGGCCGTCGTGGGAGAAAACGGCAGCGGAAAAACCAGCCTACTTCGCATCTTTTCCAGTCTGTTGCCACCTGAGGAAGGTTCGATCCTATGGGACGGTGAAGACATTCATCAACTCAAGGAACTGTATTCGGGGCAACTGACCTATATCGGGCATCTCAATGGAATGAAAGACGATCTGACACCGGTTGAAAATGTGATGAGCGCGATGGCGTTAGCTGGTGAAGCCTGTTCGCGCATCGAAGCACAAGCGGCCTTGGAAGCGATCGGACTCAAACGACCTATTCATCGGTTGCCGTCGAAGGTGCTCTCACAAGGGCAGAAGCGCCGAGTTGCGCTGGCGCGCCTTTGGCTATCAACTCGTCCCTTATGGTTGTTGGACGAACCGTTCACTTCCCTGGACGCCGCCTCGACGGGTGTCGTGACACAACGGCTTCATATGCACTTGCAGCGCGGCGGGCTTGCGGTGATTGTGACCCATCAAGAAGTGGATCTTCCTGCCGAGCTGATGCGCCGTTTGAGGCTGACTGGATGAGTCGCTCCAGTATGTGGGAGGCCGTAGGCGGAATCGTCCGTCGTGATCTGCTCCTGGCCATGCGTCGCCGGTCGGACGCGGCGATGTCGGTCTTCTTTTTAGTTATTGTGGTCAGCCTCTTTCCCTTAGGCGTCGGACCGGAACCGGCTGTGCTACGGACGATCGGTCCAGGGGTGCTGTGGGTCGCAGCCTTGTTGGCTTGTCTGTTGTCCTTAGCCCGTGTGTTTACGGCGGACTATGTGGACGGGACCTTAGAGCAGATGGTCCTGGTGCCCCAGCCCTTAGCGGTCCTGGTGGTTGGAAAGGTGTTTGCGCATTGGGTGATCTCCGGACTCCCCATCGTATTGCTGTCACCGTTGCTCGGCCTCCAGTTTGGTTTAAGCGGGGAATCGTTGGGAGTGCTCGTGATGTCGCTCTTGCTTGGGACGCCCACGTTGAGTATGATTGGTACGATCGGCGCCGCGTTAGTCCTTGGCGTTCGTGGGAGTGGTCTACTGGTTGCCCTCCTGGTGCTTCCACTCTACGTTCCAGTATTGATTTTTGGGGCCGGTGCCGTCACCGGCAGTATGGCCGGAATCGGTGCCGAAGCAAATCTGTCGCTACTCGGGGCTTGCCTGGTGCTGTCTCTCTTCTTAGCACCATGGGCTACGGCAGCGGCGTTACGTATTGCGTTAGAATAGAAGAACCTCATGAGTGTGAACTGGTCAAAATATTCGGCGCCGATGGCCTTTTATCCCCTGGCGGGACGACTCATTCCGTGGTTTGCGTGTGTGGCGGTGGTCCTGATGGGTGTCGGCCTATATATGGGATTTTTTGTTGCGCCGACAGATTTTCAGCAGGGTGAGGCGTATCGGATTATCTTCGTCCATGTTCCAGCCGCTTGGATGTCGATGTTCTTGTATGTGGTCATGGCGGTCTGGGCTGGTATTGGGTTAGGGCTTAATGCTCGACTGTCCTTTATGATGGCTCAGGCGATTGCCCCTACTGGTGCGATGTTTACGTTTCTGGCGTTGTTGACGGGAGCCATGTGGGGAAAGCCGACATGGGGCGCCTGGTGGGTGTGGGATGCCAGGCTGACATCGGAACTCATCTTATTGTTCCAGTACGCCGGCGTCATGCTCTTACGGACATCGATCGATGACTTGCGTCGAGCAGATCGTTCCAGCGCAGTGTTCGCGTTGGTTGGTGTCGTCAATGTTCCGATCATCTATTTTTCCGTGCAATGGTGGAATACGTTGCATCAAGGCGCATCGGTCAGCATGTCGACGGGCTCAAAAATGGCGGCGACAATGCTCACAGCCATGTTGCTCATGACCCTGGCCTTTTGGCTGTATAGCGTGGCGGTCATTCTATCTCGGGTGCGATGTATCGTAATCGAACGGGAATCGTTACCGGTCTGGGAAGGAGAGCCGACCGTGGTTCAGAAGGTGGCGGAGGTTCGCTGATGCAGTGGGGAAGCGCGTCTGAGTTTTTCGCGATGGGTGGCTACGGGCTCTATGTCTGGACCTCGTTTGTGGTCACGGCGCTGTGCATGGTGTGGGAGGTTCTGGCCCTGTGGCGTCGTCGAGCCGCGGCGCGTGCCGAACACCGCGCGATGTTGCTAGGAGGCACTGATGAAACCGCGGCATAAACGCTTTGTCTTTATTGGATTGGGACTCCTCGCCTTGGGGGTTGCGACGGTGCTGGTCTTGAATGCGTTCCAGAGCAATCTCGTGTTCTTTTTCACTCCCACTCAGGTCGCGAGTGGAGAAGTCCCTCAGGGGAAGAGTTTCCGGATCGGTGGAATGGTCGAAGACGGCAGCCTCGTCCGTGAGAACGATGGTCTCACGGTTCGCTTCTCCGTCACGGACACGGCGAAAAGCGTGCCGGTGACGTACAAGGGCATTCTCCCGGATCTGTTCAAAGAAGGGAAGGGGGCGGTGGCGCAGGGCCAGTTGGGCGCCGACGGAACATTTATCGCCAGTGAAGTGTTGGCGAAGCACGATGAAAACTACATGCCGCCAGAAGCGGCGGAGGCACTCGCTAAAGCCAAGGCCTCCGGGGCCCAACAAAGTAAGTCGCTTGTTGTCCCTCAAGGTAAGAAAGAGTCATTATGATCCCTGAAATCGGTCATTTCGCCTTGATCCTGGCGCTCTGCGTCGCGGTGGTGCAGGGAAGTCTGCCCATCTACGGCGCTGCGGTCGGAAATTCAGCACTGATGGCGATTGCCAAGCCGGCGGCACGTGCGCAATTCTTGTTGATCCTCATCGCCTTTTGCAGCCTTGGCTACGCATTTGCCGACAAAGATTTTTCCGTCTTGTATGTCGCGGCCACGTCGAATTCGCAGCTCCCGCTGCATTATCGATTGGCGGCGATTTGGGGCGCTCATGAAGGGTCGCTTCTCCTGTGGACCTTTATCCTGACCCTGTGGATGTTTGCGGTCACGCTGTTCTCGAAGCATCTTCCCGAAACAATGCGCTCACGTATTCTTGGCGTGATGGGCCTTGTGAGCATGGGCTTTCTCCTGTTCATGTTGACGGTGTCGAACCCGTTTGAACGGCTGATTCCGGCAGCTCCCGATGGGCGTGACCTGAATCCCCTCCTGCAAGATCCTGGGATGGTGATCCATCCACCGATGCTGTACATGGGGTATGTGGGCTTCTCGGTCGCGTTTGCGTTTGCGATTGCGGCGTTGCTGGGTGGCAATCTCGACGCAGCATGGGCTCGCTGGTCTCGCCCATGGACGACCGTCGCCTGGTGCTTCTTAACCGTCGGCATTGCCATGGGAAGCGGCTGGGCCTACTACGAATTGGGATGGGGTGGATGGTGGTTCTGGGATCCGGTAGAGAACGCATCCTTTATGCCGTGGTTAGCGGGAACGGCATTGGTGCATTCACTGGCCGTGACCGACAAGCGAGGTGGATTCAAGGTCTGGACGGTGTTGCTTGCGATCATGGCGTTTTCTTTAAGTCTGCTCGGGACGTTTCTTGTGCGATCTGGTGTCTTAACGTCGGTGCATGCCTTCGCCACTGACCCCAAGCGAGGCCTCTTCATCCTGGCATTTTTGGCGATCGTCATTGGAGGATCGTTGGCTTTATATGCCTGGCGGGCTCCACGGGTAGGATTGGGAGGCAGTTTTGCGATGGTGTCGAGAGAAGGAATGCTCTTGGCCAACAACGTGCTATTGGTTGCTGCGATGGGATCGGTATTGTTGGGCACGTTGTATCCTTTGTTCTTGGATGCGCTGGATCTCGGCAAGATTTCAGTCGGACCTCCGTATTTCGACTCCGTGTTCGCCCCGTTGATGGCTCCCGCCATTTTTCTTATGGGGATCGGCCCGTTCGCTCAATGGAAGAAGGCAGAGTTGCCTGAATTGGCAAGGCGGCTAAAGTGGGCCTTTGGGGTGAGCGTGGTGACGGCGTTGGTACTTCCGTTGGTCATGGGCAAGTGGACCCCATTACTGAGTCTCGGACTATTGCTGGCAATCTGGATCGTGACCACGGCTGTCGTCGGTTTGCGTGAGCGACTCGCTCATGCCGACGGTCCGAGTCTCTCTGGTCGCGTAGCTGCCGTGCCTCGATCCTACTGGGGCATGCTCGTGGCTCACTGCGGCATCGCAGTCTTCATCGTCGGGGTGACGATGGTGAAGGGGTTTGAATCGGAACAAGATGTTCGGATGAATGTCGGAGAGACGGCAACGATTGGGGGTTATACATTCCGATTTGACGGAACCCAAGACGTCGTCGGGCCAAATTATACGGCCGCACGCGGTACCTTTCATGTGAGTTGGGACGGTCGTGAAACGACCATTCTGTATCCGGAGAAACGGCGGTATCCGGTTCAGAATCAAATCATGACCGAGGCCGCAATCGATCCCGGATTATTGCGCGACTTGTACGTGTCTCTTGGTGAGCCTCTCGATGATGGGGCGTGGAGCGTGCGGCTCTATCACAAACCGTTTGTGGATTGGATCTGGGGCGGGTGTCTCATTATGGCGTTGGGCGGCGTGTTGGCTGTCAGTGATCGCCGGTATCGACTGGCATGGCGCCAGCAAGAACCCGCTGTGGTTCCATCTGCTCGAACGGTTAGGCGAAAAGTGGCATGAATCGGTTTCTCCTGCCGCTGTCTATTTTTGTGGTGGTGGTCGTCTTTCTGGGCGTTGGGCTCACACTCAACCCGCGTGAAATTCCATCTCCGTTGGTCGGAAAAGCGGCGCCAGAATTCTCTCAGCCTCAACTATACGATCAAGAAAAAATATTCTCGCCGGCGGATCTTAAAGGAAAGGTCTGGCTGCTCAATTTCTGGGCCTCGTGGTGTAGCGGATGTAAGACGGAGCACCCGGTGTTGATGGACCTGGCCAACTCGGGACAGGTCCCGATCTATGGGATGGACTACAAGGACGAGCGACAGGAAGCGTTAGCCTGGTTGCAGCGATGGGGCAACCCGTATCCGGTGGTCGGCGTGGATCAAGCGGGACGAGTTGGGATCAACTACGGGGTCTACGGAGTTCCAGAGACCTATGTCATCGACAAGCGCGGTGTGATTCGTTATAAACAGATCGGGCCGTTGGATCCTGACACGGTCGAGAAGAAGATTCTTCCTCTTGTAAGGCAGCTTGAATCACAATGATCTGGTCGGCGCTCCTCATAGTGCTTGTATCTGGGCCAGTTTGGGCAGGGGAGGCCAGGCCGTTGGGCGAAGACCCTGCCGTTGAAGCTCGACTCAAGCATCTCGCCATCGAACTTCGGTGTTTGGTCTGTCAGAATCAAACCTTAGCAGACTCCAACGCTCCGCTGGCCGAAGACCTCCGTCGCGAAGTGCGGGAAATGATCGTCAAGAATATGAGTGATAAGGAGATCATCGATTTTCTTGTGGAGCGCTACGGCGATTTCGTCCTGTATCGGCCGCCGCTGAAGGCGACGACGACGTTGCTTTGGGTGGGGCCGTTTGTCCTATTGATAGTGGGTGCAACGGTGCTGGTCATTACGTTACGGCGTCGAGCGCGCAAGGTCGTCGATGCGCCAGTCACGGATGAAGAGCATCGACGGGTCGAACAACTTTTGGCACAAGGAGGCAACCGCTCATGACCGTACTATTTGGGTCGATCATATCGGCCATGACCGTGTTCGTCCTCGGGCTTTTGTTGAGGCCGTTATTGAAACGCGAACCCACTGTCATGGTTGAGCAGGAGAAAACGTTGCCGGTGTATCGACAACAGTTTTCCGAGCTCGAACAAGATCGTGTCAACGGATTGTTAACGGAAGAGCAGTATCTGGTGGCGCGAAGCGAGCTGGAGCGGCGAGTATTAGAGGAGACGGATGCAGAGGAATCCTCAACGCCGGCTACAGGAGTACTCACGAACCTCCGGTTCGTTGCGCTCTCCTTGGGGATGATCATTCCAGCCGCTAGTGGAGTGCTCTATTGGACATTGGGCAATCCCGCTGCAATGACACACCCGGTGGTATCTTCGGCGGCCCCTCAAGGTGGAGCCGGAGAGGATTCGCAGATGGCCGACAGCCTCAACGCGTTAATCGATCAGTTGAGGAAGAAGCTCGATCAGAATCCCAACGATGCAGTGGGATGGGGGCTTTTGGCACGATCGTATATGGCGATGGAGCGGTATGCTGATGCGGTGCCGATTTTTGAGAAGGCGACGAAACTCGACCCAGACAATGCGAGTCTGTTTGCAGACTATGCGGATGCCCTCGGAGTTCATCAAGGGCGCAAGTTGGATGGAAGACCAGAAGCGTTGATTCAAAAAGCGTTGAAGCTTGATCCGCACAATGTGAAGGCGCTCATGCTGTCGGGGACGATCGCGTACAACCGAAAAGATTTTGCCCGTGCTGCGAAGGAGTGGGAAGACGCGCACGCCTATCTTCCTTCAGACGACCAGGAGTCGTCCGATCAGCTGAAGGCGAGTATTGCCGAAGCTAAACGGCGCCTCGGTGGCGGTCCTAGTATGAACATGTTGGTGGCGAATCCACCGATGGAGACGGCCAAGCCTGCCAAGCCGGCGGTGCAATCAGGACAGTCTCGTGCGATCACTGGGAAAGTGGTGTTGGGGCCGAATTTTGCCGGCAAAGGATCACTCCCGGACACCCTATTTGTGTTTGCGAAAGATGTCGCTGGCCCCCCAATGCCGGTGTCGATCGTGCGGGCATCAAAAAACGACTTACCGTTTACGTTCCGGCTGGATGATTCCACGAGCCCTATGCCGTCACGCAAACTTTCGGACATCGACATGGTTGTCATTGTTGCGCGACTCTCGAAGTCTGGAAAGGCCATGGCAGAAAGTGGCGATCTCGAAGGCATGAGTCAGCCGGTCAAACCTGGGACAGAAAACATTACTATCGTCATCGATCGGCAGCGACCGTAG
>CABVRV010000066.1:7254-8817 GCA_902500755.1 uncultured Nitrospira sp. | reverse complement strand
TTTTTTGAAGGACAGTGCGCACTGCCCATCAAACGGAAGGAGCATTACTGTGACCGTTAAGCATTTGGTGAAGTATGCGATGGTGGTCTGCGGCATGTTGCTGGCCGCGCCAGTGCAGGCGGATTTCCCGTCCGTTCCAAAGGAGACGTACGAGGCGCTGAAGATCGATCGCTCGGCCTCCCCCAAGGAACTCTATGAAGCGTTGCTCAAGCGGTATCTAGACCCGGAGCAGGGCGTGGGCAAGGGGAAATATGGCCAATACTGGCAGCCGGTGTCGTTTAGCAAATATTTTGATCCCCATACATTTTACAAGCCGCCGCAAGCCGTGAAGGAAGTTGCCAGCCGGCAGGAGTGCGTGAAGTGCCACACTGATGAGTCGCCAGGATGGGTGGCGGCTTGGAAGAAGAGCACCCATGCAAACCTGGATAAGATTCGTAAGTTGAGTCCGAAGGACCCAACCTATTACAAAAAAGCCAAGCTTGAAGCCGTTGAGGAAAATCTCCGATCGATGGGAAAGCTGGGAAAGGGCGAAAAGTTGAAAGAAGTGGGTTGCATCGATTGCCACTTCGACATCAATACGAAGCAGAAGGCGGATCACCGGAAAGATATCAAGCTGGCCACGGCGGATACGTGCGGCACATGCCACTTGCAGGAGTTTGCAGAGAGAGAGTCAGAGCGTGATACCATCACCTGGCCAAAGGATCAGTGGCCAAAGGGCAGGCCGTCACACGCGTTGGACTACAAGGCCAACGTTGAAGTAGAAGTGTATGCGGGTATGTCGCAGCGAGAAATTGCAGATGGTTGCACGGGCTGCCACGTTAACCAGAACAAGTGTGATACCTGTCATGCGAGGCATGAGTTTTCGGTTGCAGAATCGCGCAAGCCGGAAGTCTGCGCGCAGTGTCATAGCGGGGCAGACCATAACAACTGGGAGGCCTATAATCTCTCTAAGCATGGCTTGAAGTACCAGCGAGATAAAGATCATTGGGACTTCAATGTTCCGATTAAAGAAGCGATGAAAAATGGGGCCGAAACGGCACCTACTTGTCAATACTGCCACATGGAGTATCAAGGGAAAATTGCCCATAACGTCGTACGAAAAGTTCGTTGGGCGAACTACCCATTCGTTCCTGGTATCCGTGAAAACATTAAGACTGAGTGGTCAGAAAAGCGAAACGATGCTTGGGTGAAGACCTGTACTAACTGTCACTCGGAAACCTACGCAAGGGCCTGGATGGAGTTCATGGACAACGGAACTTTTTCAGGGCTCGACAAGTATGATGAAGCACATCATGTTGTAGAAGAGCAATACAAATCTGGCCTTTTAACCGGACAGAAAACAAACCGTCCGACACCGCCTGCACCAGTTCAAGAGGGCTTTGAACAATTCTTCCAGATTTATTGGTCGAAGGGGAACAATCCCGCCGCCAATGAGTTGAAGCTTTTTGAAATGGCAGAGGATCACTTGGTTCAGTTGCACGTCAGCTTGGCCCACCAGTACTGGGGGTATACGTACACAGTGGGTTGGGCAGCCATGAACCGCGCCTATGTGGAAATCATGGA
>CABVRV010000066.1:0-7154 GCA_902500755.1 uncultured Nitrospira sp. | reverse complement strand
ATACGTACACAGTGGGTTGGGCAGCCATGAACCGCGCCTATGTGGAAATCATGGATGACGATACTCGCCTTAAGGAAAAGCTTGAACTGCAAGCGCGAGTGGCTAAACTTGAAGGGCAGATGAAGCATAGTATGCTTGACTTGGATAGTGACACCGGCAAGATCTCACTTGGTAGTATCGGTGGGGGGATGATGCTTGCAGGGACTATCGCAATCGCTGGATGGCGGAGGAGTGGAAGGAAGGATCGTTGATTTCTGCTCCGTCCCTGAGTACTCCAGTGTCAAGCAAGTCAGGGGCTAAAATTCTCCCGTCACTAGGTATTCTCCTGGTGACGGGAGGGTTTTTTCTGATAGGTTGGTTCCTCTACCTTTGGTTCAAACCGCTCCCACCCCCGTATAATTATCAGCTTGTCGAGGAAGGCAGGGTTGACAAGTTTCCCAATCTGCAATTGGAAGCTTGGCCGGATTTAAAGATTAGTAAATACGAGCTTCGTGTTCCTTCTCTCGAGAAGCCAGTCGCTATCGCCTATCAAGCTACTAGTCAAGATGGTAACTCGATTCTTCTAAATTGGGAAAATCTTGTGTCCGAACCCATCGGCGCAATGGCCGTTAATTTATCTGAAGTGATCTCCCTAGCGACTGATATCACAAGCCATGTACCCAAAGACGCAGTCATTTTGGGATGGTGGGATACATCGAGGCAGCTGAGTCTATTATCCGGGCGAGATACGCTGTTCAGTTCCTACCTTGGGCAACCTCTTATTGTGCCATCGTACTGGAAAGATCGTTCAGATGCGATTCATCAATACGAGCGTCAATTTTGGGGTCCGGTAGGGTCACCCGTGGAGCAGGAAAAATTCAAAATCTTCACTGATGCGCTTTCCTCAGAGGCGTCTAAAGGCGCCGAGATGCTTAGGGAGCTCGCCGGGTCGCGTGAAGCTTACGTCCTTGTTCATCCAGCTGATCTGTATAAGCTTGCCTTGATGTACCCGGACAGGATTGATTTAGCCTTTAAGGACTTTCCTCTGACTGGCAATGTACATGGACTTGCCGGGCAAGTGAAAGCCTGGATGAAGGAAAACGGCTATAACACATATACGCTTCAATCACTGTCTGAAAAGTCTGTGCGAGCCTACTTCTTAAATGAAACTACGAAGGGTAAAATTTTGTTGTCTCATATGCTACCTCTGATGAATTCTACACCGGTAGACTTTGAGGCCTTGCAGGTTGTCCATAAGCAAGGCGGGTATTGGGTTTTTAAGCTTCCATCCGCCTAGACCTTCCAAGCTATTTACTCTAAATATCAATTATGAGGGTAGCAGTAGCGAGTTTCTCCATGCTAAAATGTTTTCGTTTTTCCGTCGGAAATGGTGCCGATGGGTAACTGCTCATGCGTGAACCATGTAGGAAATTAGGCGATTGTCATCATACATTCATTGGAAAGGAGATGCCGTGAATCAACGAACTGTGCTTGCATTTGTCGCCGCGGCGGTCTTTCTAGCGGTAGCTGGAACGGCTTCAGCTGAAGGAACATTTGAAGGGAGGAAGAAGTGTTATAACTGCCACAAAGGAGAGGGAGAAACCTGGGAAAAGACTCTCCATGGGAAGGCGATGGAATCGCTGAAACCGAACACGAGGAAGGAAGCCAAGCTGAAAGCCAAGCTTGACCCTAAAAAGGACTACACCAAAGATAAAGATTGCGTTGGCTGTCACGTCGATGGATTTGGAAAGGAAGGCGGGTATATTATTGAAGAGCCTGAGAAATTCCTGACCGGGGTCGGGTGCGAATCGTGCCATGGAGCTGGTAGCGATTATCGTAAGATCCATCGAAAAGCTGGTGAAGCCTTTGAAAAGTCAGAAAAAACCATGGAAAGGGCCAATCTTGTCGAGGCAGGTCAGGACTTTGAATTTCAGGAGAAGTGTAACGCCTGCCATTTGAACTATGAAGGATCACCTTGGAAGGGTGTAAAGAAGCCCTACACACCATTCACCCCAACTGTTGATAAGAAGTACGCCTTTGACTTCGAAAAGTCTGTTCGAAATGACAAGGCCATGCATGAACACTTCAAGCTATCTGGCACATTCACGGGGCCGCCAATACCGAAGTTCCATGACGAGTTCCAAAAGACGGCGAAACCTCCAGTGAAGGCCGACAAGGAAGATTGAAAATGACAAAGACGGGGACTCTCATCGCTGGTGCAGTACTCGGGATTGGGCTAATCACCGTTGTCTTTGGTGGTGAGGCAGCGATTTCTCGAACTGAATTCTGCATAAGTTGCCATTCTGAAATCTACCCCTATGAAGAGTTAAAAAAGTCTTCGCATTGGGGTGCACTTGGTATGGATCCTGGTTGTAAAGATTGCCATGTGCCACAAGGATTATCAAACTTCCACAAAGCTGTGTATACGCACGTGGTAGACGGAGTGCCTTTTCTCATTAAAGAATTTACCACCGACTATTCGACCGTTGAAAAGTTCAATGAGCATCGGCCAGAGGCAGCTTATAGAGCTCGGATGAAGCTTAAAGAATGGGACAGTCTCACCTGTCGGGAATGTCACAAGAACACCAAGCCGCCAGGGGCTTCAGCGAAAGCCGCCCATGCAAAGATGCAGAGCGAAGGGGCGACGTGTATCGATTGCCATCAAAATCTGGTTCATAAGAAAGTTCCAGAAAATGACCTCAACGCGAGCCTCGCTCAAGGACGTCCGGTTTTAAAAGAAGTCAAAAAGAAATCGGACGACGATGAGGATGATAACGATTAAAAATCGAAAAACCTACAATCGCACCGTTTAGACGGCGTGAAGAACAGGGCTGGGTCTGTGTCGAACGGACTCAGCTCTGTGTGCACCTGCAAGAAAGAAAGTGAACTGATATAGACGAACAGATTCCCCTCAAGAACGGGTCTGTTTCTAAGTCGGTTCTGCAGTGGGCCCATACAGACGAACCGAGTTGTTCTCTTCCATTCCGATTTCCGTGCTGCGCCTGCTAAGTTTTACTCGCCATCGAGATGAAAGAGTAGGACAGTTCGCAAGCTCGCGTGCGGCGTCTATATCCTTCTTGTGATGATGCATAATGAGATTGGCCGTTGCGATTGTCCATTGTGGATACGGGCGGTCGAGGAGTACCAATTTGTCCTTGGCTTTGACGAAACCTTCACGCAGAACGCGAAAGTACCAGCCCGTACGGCCAGTTTCCTGGAACTGAATAGCTAGGTCCTTTACGCCCCATCGGCGAGCGAGCTTCCAGCAAGGCTGCCGAGGTTGTGAGACTTGAACGAGCGAATCACCGACCTCAAAGGTATCCCCGATACATACCTCACTTTCCGATAGACCATCAGTCGTAAAGTTTTCGCCGAATGCACCTGACGGAAGATCCTTCAGAGGTAGGGTTTTCGTCCAATAGGCATAGTGTTCAATGGGGTAGACATTGACGGCTTTATCGAGTCCGCCATGGTTCTCAAGGTCTGCCTGTGCATCTCCGTCTAGGTTGAGCGTGCCAAGCCAAACTGGATTGGTAATCGGTAGTTTGAAGAAGCCCGTCGTCCACGTCTGACCGGAGAAACTCCTTGTATCGTTGACTTCGATAACGCGTGGGAGGCCAACTTGGAGAGATACAATGTAGCCTAGAGATTTAGTGTTCAAGAGAATGTCCTGGGTGCCTCAGTACACGCCCGAAAGAAGAACTGACATCCTAACCAGCGTGGGGAGTCTCATCTAAAACAATCATTCCCTAGTGATAGTGATGATGAAATACCAGTCTTCAGTCTCATATGTAACATGAAATTAATAAATTGTCTGTCTGAGTCTAAACAGCGCTGTACCGGAACCTGGCATACAAGCGTTGTCCTGCGCGCAAGGCAGGACCAGCGCCACCTATAGCCACAGCATCAACTAGACAATACCAGGCTCCGACACCACTTGGCGGGTTACCCTGTGGCCAGCCCAAGAGGGGGTCAATGGCTGCCCAGTGCCAGGCACCTACAGCGGTTCCGAGTAACTCAAGCCAAGTTGTAATAAAAAAGGCAGCCAAGTAGACCATCGGTGATCGGCCAATGATCAGCCAGACCAAAAATATGCCAAACAATAATGCCCCCACTGCATCCCCACGATCCGGGTACCCACTGATTCCCCAAAGAGACCATGTGCCCCAAACCCCAATGACGAACAGTGCAATCTTCCTTGGATGACGCACAAATAGGCCTGAACGCGCTAGGGCAACGGCGGTGAGATACACCATTCCATGTCCTGGAGGGACATAGGCAGGAACATTTTCAAAGCGATAGGTGTATCCCCCCATATAGATAGAGGCAAAATGTTCACCAATTGTCGCAAATATGACTGCGATGGCTACTTGAACTTTGGTTTCTTTGGTCTCACCGAACAAGAGACAACCAAGAAAGAACCAAGCGAGTCCTCCTAAGAGTTGTTGTCGGTCAACAGAGGCACTAATTTCAAAAATTGAACTAATACCCACGCACAAGAAGGTCAATACTGCTATGAGGTAATCGCGGGTCCTGTGTCCGCCGCCGTCCTCAGCATTCGGAAAGTGGCGGAGAGCAGTTCGCTCAAACGTACTAAGCCAAGATGCAGAAGAAGATGTGTGAGAAGGGGCGCTCATCAGGTCCATCAAGAATACATCCAAACTGCTTTTGCCGGAATACCAGGAACAGAGGAGTGTGCATCGAGGGCAGGAGGAACCATAGTATTTGAGGTATCATACAGAACTGGTTGCAAATCGGCAATATAGATAGGTTAAGGCCATGATATGACGATTGGACGCTAGGCAAACTGATTGAGAAGGTGAAAAAATAAAAACGCCGATCTGCCTTGCCATCTTGCGATGGAGACAGATCGGCGTTTGAGCTAGAACAGGACTATCTAGGCTCCCAGACGTGTAAATACTGGGAGAACAGGTGCCCAGATCGGATTGATGAGTCGTTCACCTGACTCAGTCCAGGACATCAACAGTCCTGCGAAGCGCTGATCCGGATCGTGGAGGATATCCACCAGCCGTTGCACCTCCCACAGAACATCCTTAGATTCAATGTTGACGTCAACAGTCTGTCCTGGCAGGATGGCCGCTTCCTTGTCCATCGTCAAGCCAGCAGCAGCCACGAGCTCTGCCGGATAATTAGGATCAAGTTTAGCTGCCCCGGCTGAGTTGGTAAACCGAATACCAGCCGTTGTGAACTCCCCAATCGTTACCGGCTCTGTGCCGTTATTGGTTGCATGGAGAGTCATACGAAGCGCACGGCCCGGTACATCGTACTCGGCGTGGGTCACCTCTACCACGAACGGGTTCGGCTTGATCGGTAGTGGCTTGATCTTGGCTTCACCGGCCTGGAGAGGTACTGAGACAGGGTGCCGCGCATCTGCAGCCAAATACCCGACAGTGACCACAACCAGCACGAAGACCAACATGGCTGCTCCGAACTTCCGATCGATCGGGTCAAGCAGGATCTCATCTCCATAGGCTGCTAGGACACGAGCTCTGACCAGGTACATGGGGCGAATCATATACCACCCAACCCAAAGAATAGCCACGGCTGCCCAGAACAGATGCCACATGATACCTGTGGCTGTGCCCATTGTTTCGGAGTCAAATGTTTCACCGGTCAGCGTCTTAATCGGATTGGTGAAGTCCGCGTAATTACCGGTGATGTCCATCCATCCACCGGGTCCGGCGATTGGTCCTGCGTCCTTAACCGCGAACATTGGGTGGATGTGGTGATGGCCGGGAAGTCTGGCCTTTAATGTGACGACATATTCGTAGTCACGACCAATTTCCATTGGACCGGAAACGAACATCGGTGTTCCGTTCACTTTCGAGCTGAGACGCAGGAAAACCGAACTTGGAGAACCGACGTTGATGAAAGTCCGGACGGGTTTCACAACTGCCCGAGGCCAGTCCTCTGACAAATGGAACTTGCCCTTCAGCTCAGTTACGTCATTGATCGCAGTTGATTTCCCAACCCATTGCGTATCGTACCAGTTTACCGTACGCATCCGGAGGAATGGCTCCTGCGAACGCTCTCCGTGAGCGAAAGCAGGTGTGATGTCAAACGCTGGCGTCAGGGCCAGCGTCGCCACCCCGCAGAATCCTATAACGAAGTGTTTGAAGAGGTGTTTAGCGTTCATGCTTTCCCCCCAGAGAGTTTTGCCTTATCGCCATGTGCGAGCGTCGCGTAGGCGAACACGTCGTACACTTTTGTCGTTTTTTGCCTGTCATCCGTCAGGTAGAAGTAGGAAGTGCAGAAGAACTTTCCGAACTGCCACCACAGGATGTACATCAACGATGATGCGAATGCGGCGAAGAAGGAGGAAATCATAGTGCTGTGACCACCGAAGGTACGCAGCGACCCCACCTCGATCATTCGGATGTATTCTGGGGTACCGGTACGAACATACGCGAAGCCCATGTAGTCCGCCCATGAGAGCAGCGTGCCATCCACGACGAGCGGTGTATGGCTATAGGCAAAGATGGCCCAGTTGGTCGGATAAAACAGAATCGCGAACAACCAGGCTCCGATGACTGCCGTTAGCGTCCAGTTTCTGGTCAGCAACAGCACGCAATCCAGTACGATTGCACTGGGAAGCAGCGTAGATGGCATAACAAAGTTGACGGGGTAGTTGGACCACCACCACCAAGCAGCCCAGATGGTCACCCACTTCCCGGCAAGAAGTGCCAGGATACAGATGGTCGCTCCGAATGGCTGCCTGTAGTTTACCCAATTGTAGTACTGGAGAGCGGCACAGAAGGTAATGGCGGTGATTGGGGTTACAATCGGCCACCACTGACGGTCCTTCCAGTCAATCCAGAAGTCCCAGTCTCCTGCAAGGAGATCGAAGTGCATGTGGAACGTTCCGACGATTGTGACAAACAAGATCGGAATAAAGTAAATGTAGTCGATGTGCCTGGACATTGCGACGCCTTCAGGCGGCAATTTCGCGGCCTTAATAATCTCATCGGTTCTAAACATAACTGACATCCTCCGTCATTGCAGCCGGTCCGAAGGTGACCCGACGCACCGTAGTTGTTGCACCAACGCCACCTTTGAATGCCGACCTATAGTTATTTGGACTACTCGCCATTACTTCTTCTTAGTAGCCGGACTTGGCGCCTGAGCCCACCTGGCTGGGGAACGGATCCAGGATG
>CABVRV010000065.1 GCA_902500755.1 uncultured Nitrospira sp. | reverse complement strand
AGCCAGTCCTCACAGGCTTGAAGGATATGCTCTGCTTCAGCTTGGACGTTCTCACTACCAACGGGCCGACCACGCGGTGCATTGCTGTGGGAGTAGCGGAAAAGCGGGCAGTGGTTGTATTGTAATGGAACGTGAGGCATTCTAAGTCTCGCGTCTTCTTACGGTCAGAAGGGTGAGGTAAAGGATGAGCCCTTTCCTGCTCGCAGTCGTTTTGATCTTGACCAGTACGTACGTTGCGGCTGGTGCGAAACCGTTGAGTGGTGATTCGAAGTCGGCGATACCCCTGTCCGGTGAGCAACCGTACAATGCCTTGCAGCGTGGCGACTTCCGGGTTGCGGCGGCGCTCTTTTTACCCTTGGCGGAAAAAGGAGATGCGCGGGCGCAGTACAATCTGGGACTCCTGTATGCCAGCGGTCTGGGTGTGGCACATGATTATCAGGCGGCTTTCAAATGGCATCGCTCGGCGGCAGGGCAGGGTCACGCCGGGGCCCAGAATGCCCTCGCTCAGATGTATGCCAAAGGACATGGCGTTCCACAGGAAAATGTTCGTGCGCTTATGTGGTACAGCGTGGCAGTTGAGTCCTCCACTGCGGGGTCGAAAGAAGAGCTGATGAAGGATCGCGACAATCTCGCCTCACGCATGACGCCGGCTCAGATCAAGAAAGCCGAGGAGTTGACTAAGCAGTGCCTGGAGTCGGATCTCAAAAAGTGCGGCGAGAAATAGAGGCCTCGCTAGGTCGAGAACGTACCAGCCGTTAAGTTCAGCCCCCAGTTTCTCAGCCTTGCGTTCATCCTGAAAATGCGGAGAATCTGGTGCCAGCATCCGTCCATGGTGAGCCTGTCGAACCATGAACGGATTTTTGGCGCAGCATTTGTACGTGAGTGACCATGAGTTAGCTTCTGGGAAGGGGGACAAGCTGTGCTCCCAATCATTCTGCGAGTAGGTTAACCTGAGGCGTGGCGGTCGATAACGAGCAGGGCCTCATGTTCAGAGGGTAGATGGGCTAGAGAACTCCACCAGGGCGGTGGCTCACTCGGATGCGGAGGACTCCAGTTCTTGCTGTCACCGGTTGATGTCGGATTGAAGCTTGTTCGAACCAAGAGACGTGTGGCATTGAACTCTGCGCCACTAAGATCGGGTATTTGCCCTCGGACACTTTCGATCATCTCAACAAGTCTTGCTGGAGGTGAACATGCTCCAGCATATGGATGACCACCCGTTGCCCTCGTAATAACCAGAGCGGCGACCGGATTTGGGGTTGCACATCCCACCCACCCACAAGAAGCATGAGCGAGTATCAAGGAACTAACTAACTTGGTGTCTAGTCCCTTGCGCCGATGTTCCGGTAGTACCGCGAGAGAATCGATCCAGATCACCAGTCCGTGAGGAGACCCAACGGTTCTGCCATAGATATATCCTACGGCAGAGCTATTGGAATGCTCGACTCCGATGATGAGATCATTCGTTCCCTGGAGTCGTTCACGGGTGGTTTTCGGACCCAGCCTATAAGGTTGTCCGGTCTTTGGATTTGTTCCAAAACTATGAGAGAAAATATGTGCGACAGCGGTGACTAGAGACGAGCTTTCAGCGGCTTGAGGGGCCTGATGATGGTCGAATCTGTAGTTAGAATCTGTCACCCTAGGTCTTGAAATGACGCTCTACGACAAGCAAGGCTTCATACTCATTTGGCAAGTGTTCGATCGTGCTCCACCAGGCAGGTTCAAATTGTGAATCGCGCGGGCGCCATTCACGCTGATCTGAGCGTGATAATGGGCTGAAACCAGTCTTAATGGTGAAGTTGGATTCTCCGATTGAGCAGCCACGCAGATCAAAACAGTTTTGTCGAATCTCCTTCAGTAACTCAATCAATCGATGGGGCACACGACATTCCCCGACAAACATCGTGCCCTCGACGACACGGCTAACCACTAACGCAGCAATGGGGTTCGGAGTCGCACACCCCAATCGTGGAGCAGCCTTTGTCATCTCAGCAAACGCCTTGACCAGGGAGGTAGCCATGCGTTGTCGCCGATAGATTGGCAATACCGCCATTGATTCAATCCAGGCGATTCGGCCCATAGAAGACGGGATCTCCTTCCCGAACAAATAGCCGATTCCAGCACGAGATCCGCCGGCAAGAAACACATAGTCCGTTTGCAATAAACGTTCGGTTATAGATTTAGGGCCCAACCTATACGGTCTTCCGTCGGGACGATACCCGAAGCTTTCGTTAAAGATCTGTGATATGCGCCGAACGATTTCCTCGTTCGCGGCTGCTTGGTATCCGGCTAGTACTTCGAGAGAAGGAGCATCACTTGTGGGTTGGATAAATGGCTCTGGGTCAAGAGAACGAGGCGGGCACAAAACTTTTTGGGAAGCAAGTTCAGACTGAGCAGCGAGATCAAATAGATCCATGGTTTATGACCAGGTGGGTAATGGCGTTGTATAGGAGTATCTATATCAAGTCAAGCATTCGTAGCTTTTCTGCAGCCGCACGATTTAGTTCTCTTGCGACGTGGATAAAAACATTGGTGTGTTCGCCCGATACAGATGCCTTGTATGTCCTCACCAAGAGTGCCGGCATCTTCACTGTGTAGACAACCAGAAAGCCATAGTGTTTCACTCCACACATTCCTCCCGTTCGACTGCGGCTTAGAGATGCGGTGACCTTAATAGAGATTCGAGTTCCACGCCTTGCATTCTTCGGACAAATCCGTAGAATTTGGCACGGAGGCAGAGTGATCCGTTCGCCCTGAGCTTTTCGGCAAGCTCAGAACAGGCTCGTCGAAGGGCGTGCGATCTGAGGGGTGCCGTTCACGGTTCGACAGGCTCACTACGAACGGACTTCTGGCATGCAACACGTCCGTGAGCAAGATCCTGATTTTCTATCGCCGCGACGATGGTGCCGATGTCACCGGTTGCACTTATGACCAGCTCATCCAGGTGTTTCCACAATCGGTCTTTTGGGATGTGGATTCCCTTTGGAGTCGATTTTCTGACCTAGCAGGATGCGGAAAAAAGCCGCCAGCGGCGTTTCGCATCGCTCAGAGGCTCAACGTACGGCACAGAGTACGATTCGCCTCTTCGCTCGCTGTGGCCGTGCTGGACGGGCTTTTTGCACATCCTGCACGGCTGTTCAGCGTCGTCTCACACCTCGATATCCGTGACGGCTACAGAGGTCAACATGAGTTTTTCCGTAGCCTGCTAGAGGCATTGCCTCACCCTCGACTTCCGTGTGTCGTTTCGGCTCAGGGGTAACACCGACTTCCGGGAATAGAGCATTGGTTTCCGTCCCGTCCAGGACATTTCCTGTGCCCTTTGTTCTTTGACCCTTTGCGTTCGATTCCCACGTTCTCCTTATCCTACTTGCCTCACTGACTCAAAGAAGTTCACACTGTAGACGGTGGGTGTTTCATGAAGGTCCGACCCGGCAAGAATTTGGTGTGGTGGCGGCTCGTTCTCGGTGCGGTCATCACGCTACTATGCTCCCTGCAAGTAAGCCAAGTCTCCAGAGCGGACGATACAGCCCTCGATCGTCCTGGATTCTCGCTGATCACTCGAGACGGCTCCGGCGATGCCGGTCAGTACACCTCGGTCGCCATTGGGGCCGATGGCCTCGGTCTCATCAGCTATTACGATGCGACGAACCAGGATCTGAAGGTCGCTCACTGTTCGAACCAGCTCTGTACCTCAGCGACGATCAGCTCGCTGGACCGCACAGGGGATGTGGGGCAGTACACCTCCATCGCGCTCGGGAGCGACGACCGCGGCCTCATTACCTACTACGACGCGGCGAACGGCGACCTGAAAGTCGCGCACTGTGTGGACATCGCTTGCACATCAGCCACGATCAGGACACTCGACCACACTGGGAACGTGGGTCAGTATAGTTCTTTGACCATCGGCACCGACATGCTGCCCTTCATCACTTACTACGATGCCACGAACGGAGATTTAAAAGCCGCGCATTGCACAGATGTCGCCTGTGAGGCTGCGACAATCACGGTCCTCACGTTTCTGCAGGCCGAGGGAAACGTCGGCTTGCACACCTCGGTCGCCATTGCCGGAGGCCAGGGTCTCATCAGCTATTACGATGCAACGGATCATTACCTGAAGTCGGCCCTTTGCCCAGATTTAGCCTGTACGGAACCTACTCTCACTACAACCCCGGACAAGAGCGGCGATGTGGGTCAGTACAGCTCCGTGACGATCGGGACGGATAGTCGCCCCCTCATCAGTTATTACGATGCGACGAACGGCGATCTGAAAGTCATCCACTGTGAGGAGGTGGTATGCGTCACTCCAACTCGCACAGTGCTCGAGAGCGAAGGTAATGTCGGCCAGTACACGTCCATCGTGATCGGAAGCGACGACCTAGGTTTCATGAGTTACTACGACGTGACGAATGGGGATTTGAAGGTCGCGCACTGCACCGATGCCACCTGCACCTCCGCCACGCTCTCGACACTCGATCGGACCGACAACGTTGGCCAGTACACGTCCGTTGCCATTGGTACGGATGGCCTGCCGCTTATTAGTTACTACGATGTGACCAATGGAGACCTGAAGGTCGCTCACTGTAGCGACGTGAGCTGTACGTCTTCGACCGTGACCGAATTGGATGGAGCAGCTATCAATGTGGGTGCCCCGTCAGCGATGGCGATCGGAGCTGATGGCAGGGGGGTGATCGCCTACTACGACGCGACAAACGGCGACCTCAAGGTGGTCCATTGCCTTGACCGTTCTTGCGCCTCAGCGACGCTCACCACCGTCCACAGCCAGGGCAACGTCGGCCAGCACCTGTCTATGGCCATCGGGGCTGATGGCTTCCCTATGATCAGTTATTATGACGTCACCAATGGAGACCTAAGAGTTGCACACTGTGCAGATGTTGCCTGTATCAGCGCGACACATCATGCGTTAGACGAAGCAGGTCAGGTCGGACTATTTCCGTCGATCACCATTGGAACCGATGGCCGAGGCTTGATCAGCTATTACGATGCCACCAACGGCGATCTCAAAGTGGCTCATTGCGCGGACCTTGGATGCAGTTCCGCCAGGCTCACCACTCTTGCCAGTAAAGACGACGCCGGTCAATTCACCTCGATCACCATCGGCGCCGACGGGCTGGCACTCATCACCTACTACGATGCCACCAACCAGGATCTGAAAGTCGCCCACTGCGAGAATGTCCCTTGCAGCTCTGCGACGGAGAGTACCTTGGACAGCGCGGGCGATGTGGGCCAGTATAGTTCCGTAACGATCGGATCAGACGGATTCGCACTGATCAGCTATTACGATGCCACCAACAGCGATCTCAAAGTGGCTCACTGCACCGATCTGCCCTGTCGCTCCGTCGAGATCAGCACTCTCCACGGTCAGGACAATGCCGGCCAATTTACGTCGATCACCATTGGAACCGATGGCCGAGGCTTGGTCAGCTATTACGATGCGACGAACGGGGACTTACGAGTCGCTCACTGCGCTGATGTTGACTGTCAGTCGGCAACCCACACGGTCGTCCAGAGCCAGGATGACGTCGGTCAATTCACGACGATCATCATCGGGACAGATAGTCGAGGACTGATCAGTTACTATGATGCGACAAACGGAGATCTGAAAGTCGCGCACTGCTCCAACAGCCTCTGTGTGCCGTACCATCGCCGTTGAGCTGAGATTTTCAGGACTCCTTCGACTGGTTCTACTCCCTGCGGTTAAGACGAACGCAGATTTCTGATCTCTTCCAATGTTGTTTCGATTTCCTTCGGCGAATTGATGAGACTCGGCGCGAGCCGGACATATTTGGTCTCGTAGGGTGTGACGCTGCCGACGATGCCCCGTTGGCGGAGTTTCTCCACAACCTGGCGGGGCTCCATGCCGTCGACGTCAAAGCACACGATTCCGGCCGAAAGAGCCTGTGACGTCGGTGTGTGAAGGGTCACGTGGCGCATGGCCGCCAACCCCTGTTTCAACTGCTGATTCAGTTCATAGATGTGCTGCGTCACCTTGGCTTTCCCAATCGCCTGATGAAACCTGAAGGCTTCATCCAGAGCCCAGCGATGTTCGAAAGAATGGAACCCACCAGGTGTCATATGAACGGATGGCGGGAGATCTTTGGACGATTTGTTCTCCATCCAGAGGTCATAGGCCTGCCCACTAAACGTTGGAATAGTCGCCTGAGCGATCGGCCAGGCCTTCGGGTGGCCCCAGACGAGACCGGTTCCTCGCGGGCCGAACATCCACTTATGCGTCCCCGCGACGAGGAAGTCACAACCGAGCTCGCTCACGCTGAAATCTTCCACCCCCAAGCCATGGAGTCCGTCCACACAGAAGATGATCCGGTCCCGTTCATCCCGCGAACGATTGATGGCCTGAATTGCCAGTGATATCTCATGGATCGGTAGCTTCAATCCTGTGCTGGAATGGACCCAGGTGACGGCCACGATGCGAGTGGCAGGGGTGATGCCCTTTCGTAAGGAGTCGACGATCTCGTCGCGCGACACCGTTTTGAGTGAACGATAGAGGGGGACCTGATTCACCACGGTGCCTGTCCGCTCGGCACGAAGGCGCAGCGAAATCTCTGTCGAATAGTGATCGTGCGTCGTGGTGAGGATCTCCTGCCCGCTTCGCAGTTGTAATCCGCCGTAGAGCAGCCCGAGCCCCATCGTGGTGCTGTCGGTCAAGGCGATGTCGGTGGGGTCGGCATTGAGATAATCAGCTGCAGCCCGAAGGACCTTTGCCTCTTGTTTCTCCTCCTGTTCAGACCAATATCCGATAGGATCGGTATCCAGCCCGGCGCGATGTCGTTCGATGGCTTCACGCACCGGCGTGGGATGGGATGCCAGGAAGAACGCCGCGAGATGGATGAGACGAGGTGAGAGAGGAAACTGTGCCCGTAGGTCTTCCCAGTTTGTGAACATGTGCTGCGGAGCTGGTTGATGGGCCAATGTGCGAGAGCAGGCCTCTGCCAGAACAGCAGCACTCAGGGCCAAGCCGGTACGTACCAGAAAGCCTCGGCGTCCGATGTCGCTCATATGCGTCTCCTCATCAGGGTCGACATCTCCACCCTACTCCGTCTCTTAAAAATCAGGCAAGGAGGGGTGCGCCCATGGTATGGGCCGTAGGGCCGAGCGCCAAACTGGGTCGTGTTAGGACTGATAATTTTCGATCGGCGGACAGCTGCACACGAGATGGCGATCCCCATAGGCCTCATCGATACGGCTCACGCTCGGCCAGAATTTACTGTGTCTCACCCAGGGTGCTGGAAACGCCGCCTGTTCGCGGCTATAGGGGCGGTTCCACTCAGTCGCCGTCACGATGGCGGCGGTATGCGGTGCGTTCTTGAGCAGATTGTTCGTCCGGGGTTGGCGTCCGTCGACGATGTCTTGAATCTCGGCACGGATCAAAATAAGCGCCTCGCAGAACCGATCGAGCTCGCTCTTGGATTCGCTCTCCGTCGGTTCGATCATGAGCGTACCGGCCACAGGGAACGACACGGTCGGCGCATGGAAGCCGTAGTCCATCAATCGCTTGGCGACATCCATCGCTTCAACGCCTGCGTTCTCCTTGAATTCGCGCAGATCCAGAATGAACTCGTGAGCGACCAGTCCGGAATCTCCTCGATACAGAATCGAGTAGTGTTTTTCCATCCGCTTGGCCATGTAATTCGCGTTCAAGATGGCCACTTGCGTAGCCTTGGTCAACCCGTCACGACCCATTAAGCTGATATACATCCAGGAAATTGGAAGGATGCTTGGACTCCCGTACGGAGCTGCCGATATCGGACCGATGGCTTCGGGTCCCCCGATCTTGACCACGGGATGTCCCGGCAGAAAAGGCACGAGATGCCGCGCGACCCCAATCGGTCCCACGCCAGGTCCTCCTCCTCCATGGGGAATACAGAACGTCTTGTGGAGATTCAGGTGGCAGACGTCGGCCCCGATGTCGCCGAGACGGCAGAGGCCGACCATGGCGTTCATGTTGGCTCCATCGATGTACACTTGTCCGCCGTGGGTATGGACGATCTGGCAGATCCGTCGCACACTTGCCTCAAACACGCCGTGGGTGGAGGGATACGTGAGCATCAGAGCGGAGAGCCGGTCTCGATATTGAGCCGCTTTCGCCTCCAGATCGGCGACATCGACGTTTCCGTGTCGGTCACAGGCAACGACGACGACCGTCATTCCAACCATGGCAGCGCTGGCGGGGTTGGTCCCGTGAGCCGACACAGGAATCAAACACACGTCTCGGTGAGACTCGCCCTTTGACCGATGGTATGCCCGTATGACCATGAGCCCCGAATATTCGCCCTGGGACCCCGCATTCGGTTGGAGCGAGAAGGCCGCAAACCCCGCAATCTCGGCCAGCCACGTTTCGAGTTGTCGGAACAATGTCTGATAGCCATGCGTTTGCTCAACTGGTGCGTACGGATGTAGGCGCGCGAATTCCGGCCATGTCACCGGCAGCATTTCAGCGGTTGCGTTGAGTTTCATCGTGCATGATCCCAACGGAATCATGGAGTGCACGAGCGACAAATCCTTGGCTTGTAATCTGTGGAGATAGCGAAGCATCTCGTGTTCCGACCGATACCGATGGAACACCTCGTGCGTCAGATACGGACTTGTTCTCGCTAAGGGGGACGGGTAGTGAGGATCGATGGTCGCAGCGAGATCGGAGAGACGGAACGGTAATTGATCGTGGCCGACAAATAATTGCAGGAGGCGATGAACTTCTTCTTGGGAACTGACCTCGTCGAGCGACATTCCGATCGAGCCGTCCCCATAGTGCCGAAAATTGATTCCTTGTTCTTTGGCCCGCGCAACAATCTGACCCGCTTGGGTCTTGGAGACTGGAATCCGAACGGTATCAAAAAACACCTTCGGGAGAACGTCGAATCCAAGCCGACGGAGACCTTCAGCCAGAAGCAACGTAAGGCCGCGGATCCGCTCAGCAATACGACGAAGCCCCTCCGGCCCATGGTAGACCGCAAACATGCCGGCCATCACGGCGAGCAGGACCTGAGCCGTACAGATATTGCTCGTCGCTTTCTCTCGTCGAATGTGTTGTTCCCGCGTTTGAAGCGACAGCCTGATGGCCGGTTTACCCGTCACGTCTCGTGAGACGCCGACAAGTCGACCCGGCACTTGCCGCTTGTACTCTTCCTTAGTCGCCAAAAACGCCGCATGCGGTCCGCCGAAGCCGATCGGCACACCGAACCGTTGCGTTGAGCCGACGGCAATATCGGCTCCGAATTCTCCCGGCGAGCGAAGTAAGGTCAGGGCAAGAAGATCGGTCGCAACCACAACCAGAACGCCGGCCTCGTGAGCTTGCGTCACCAACGCGCTGAAGTCGCCCACATACCCGTCGGTAGAAGGGTATTGCAACAATATGCCGCAGAGTTTCGGACGCACGCAATCATCCGGCGACGGGACGCCACTTCGAATGCTGATGCCCAGAGGTTCCGCTCTGGTCTGCAACACCGCCAAGGTCTGTGGGTGGCAGTCGCGAGACACGAAAAACTCATTTCGCTCCTGACCTGTGTGGCGAGCGATCGCATAGCACATCGCCATCGCTTCGGCTGCGGCCGTTGCTTCATCCA
Organism: uncultured Nitrospira sp.; assembly: GCA_902500755.1. Classification (GTDB taxonomy): domain Bacteria; phylum Nitrospirota; class Nitrospiria; order Nitrospirales; family Nitrospiraceae; genus Nitrospira_D. The sequence goes on along the minus strand of CABVRV010000065.1, from coordinate 10,026 downwards.
ACAGCGAGGCATTCGCCAGTGGCAACCCGGTTAGGTCAGCTACCATGGTCTGAAAATTTACCAGTGCCTCCAAACGACCTTGTGAGATCTCGGCTTGATATGGGGTATATTGTGTATACCAGGCCGGGTTTTCTAGAATGTTGCGCTGGATCACGCCAGGAGTGACGCAGTCGTAGTAGCCCATGCCGATCAGCGACCGGTAGACTTTATTCTGGGATGCGATCTCTTTCAATTGTGCTAAGACGGCCTGCTCGCCCTCGCCTTCAGGAATGCCGAGGGGTTGGTTAAGGCGAATATCAGTAGGAATCGCTGCATCCGCCAACGTGTCGAGAGAGCGCAGACCTAATGTCGCCAGCATTTCTTGGAGATCAGCGTCTGAAGGACCTAGATGTCGAGGGAGAAAGTCGTCGGTCGGTTGTAGCCAATTCTGGATGGTCATGAGGTCGTTTGCCTTCTGTTGGTTTCGAGAGAATTAGTAGGAATCATGGTCCTGTCAACCGCCTAGCGTACCACGGGATCAATGCATTTCCAAGAGACCGGATCTCCCCTTTCAGGGACGAGCCATCCCGACCCTCACAGTTCTTACCTGATGCCGAGGCCCGCACTTTGGTTGCTTTTGGTGGAATTCAGGCTATTGTTAGTCATATCTTAAATCGTGAGAGCTGATCACATGGTCGCGATGAAGCAGGGCCCAGATCGGAGGACGGCCAATGAACCCTCGCGGGGCTCCTCGACGTGGACGGTCATTGTCATCGCTCTCGTGTTCTGTGCCGTGATCGGCGTCGGATACCTGGCTTTCAAGACGCAGGTCTTACCGACGAGTTTCTTGGCTCCTCAAATGTTCAGCAGCCAGCCCAGTGAGATTCCAACAGGCACCCAGACAAAACCCGTTCCTGCCGATGTGAGGCTGACTCGTGAAGGAATCGACCTGTTGCTCAATACGCTCGACGAGGCCATTCGGCGAAAGGATGTCGATGCCGTCGTGCGCCACATTACGTCCGATGCCACCATTACCATTCACATGAAGCAAGGGTCACAACAACAAGTGGCCCTGTTGACTCGGGAAGAATATCGGAAGACATTGGCCATGGCCTTTGCCTTCCCTAGCGCCAATGACTTCACTCGCACGACGACGACGATCTCGTTAGCCGCGGATGAACAAAGCGCGAAAGTGTCCTTTAAGTCGACGGAGACACTTCTGCAAGCCAATCGAGAGTTCAAGACAGAGGGCGAAGAAACGCTACTCTTCAACATTCGCAATGGGAAGCCCATGATTACATCGTTGGAACAAACCTTCCCCGGTGATTCCACTTAATCACACCCTTCAGGAATGGGCCTCCTTTCTCGGTCCGCTTCACGTGACTTTCGTACGGCTCCCCGCTGCAACAAGATTCATGCCGATCCGTTTGGTATAATCACCACGTTTATCCACCTCTGTCGGAGTACGTAGATATGCGGGTCCTGGTCATAGAAGACGAAACCAAGGTTGGATGTTTTATCAAGCGGGCGCTGGAAGAAGAGAGTTATGCCGTCGATCTCTGTGAGGATGGAGCCAAAGGGCTGGAAATGGCCTTGATGACCAACTATGACCTTCTGGTCGTGGATGTGATGTTGCCGACCATGTCCGGTTTAGATGTGTTGAAGAACCTCCGTCGCGAACGGATCCAAACCCCGGTGTTGATCCTCTCTGCGCAATCTCAGATCGATCAGCGAGTCAAGGGACTGGATGCTGGTGCCGATGATTACCTCACCAAGCCGTTCGCGATCGACGAGCTCTTGGCTCGCGTGCGGGCCTTGTTACGGCGTGGTGCGACGGAAAGCCCAGGAATCTTACAGATCGATGACTTGGTCCTCAACCCAGCCACGCGGGATGTGACACGAGGAGGGCAACGCATCGAGCTCACGCTCAAAGAGTATGCCTTGCTGGAATATTTGATGCGTCATACCGGACGCGTGTTGACCAGGCCCATGATTTCCGAGCACGTATGGAACCAAGACTTCGATACGTTTACCAACGTCATCGACGTCTATGTGAACTATCTCCGCAACAAGATCGACCGAGGACGGACCAAGAAATTGATCCATACCATTCGCGGAAGCGGATATATGCTGAAGGCTGACTAGCGCGATTCCGCGGTGATTGTCGGGCCGACTCGATGGGACCGAACGTACCATGTCCACAGCAAGACGTCGCGGCAATCTGGTGCCGTTTTCAGCGAGTAGGAGCTAATCTATGCCGCTACGTGTCCGGCTGACCCTCTGGTACGGGAGCGCCCTCGCCCTGGTCTTGATCATTTTCTCCGTCGTCTTGTACGCGATGACGGCGAGGAATCTTCGTGACGCCGTCGATGAGTCTCTCGAAGACACCGCCACCATTGCGGTGCGCTCACTTGAAGAGCGAGGGTTCCTTCCTCTCCTCAACGAAAAGGAATTGCTCTCCCAATTTCCTGAGCTCGCGCGAATCGACAAGTTCTTCCAGATTTTCAGCCCGTCCGGCACGATTACCATCAGCTCTCCGAACATCAAGCACCACGATGTTCCGCTCAGTCGCACGGCGCTTGAGGTCGCCTTCTCAGGGCGAAGTATTTTTGAGTCGGCCAAGTATCCCAATGAGCCTCCGCTGCGAGTCATTTCAGTGCCGATCATGTATCGAGACAATTTGTTGTACATCGTGCAGGTCGGGACTTCGATGGAATCAGTCGGGGAGACTCTCCATCGGTTCTTGATCCTACTGGTTGTCGCCATCCCAATCGCCTTGGCCGTTTCTCTGGCTGGGGGGTGGTTCTTGGCAGGGCGAGCGTTGCGGCCCGTCGATGAGATCACCCTCGCGGCACAGCGCATTGCCGCAGGAGATCTAAGCCAGCGTCTTAGTATGCCGACGACTCATGACGAGATCGGCCGCCTTGCAGCGACATTCAACAACATGATAGGCCGACTGGATGCTTCGTTTCGCCAGATCCGTCAATTCACCAGTGATGCGTCACATGAGCTGAGGACGCCCCTGACCGTGATGAAAGGTGAGACCGATTTGATTCTGCGTCGATCTCGCCCGCTCGAAGACTACAAGTCGGTGCTGGAAAGCAATCTGGAAGAGATCGATCGGATGACCCGCATCGTCGATGAATTGTTGTTTCTTTCTCGTGCCGACATGGGTGAAGTCAAAATAGAGGCCTTGCCGGTTGCCCTGCAGGCGCTGGTCGAAGACGTTCATCGCCAGGCGAAACTGCTGGGGCATGACCGAAATATCGAAGTGCTGCTCGGAACAGTCATGCCGGTCGTCGTCCATGGGGACGACCTGCGGCTGCGTGAACTGTTGCTCAATCTGGTCGAGAACGCGATGAAGTATTCACACCCCGGTGGCAAAGTGGAAATCGCGTTGTTGAAAGACGGACGGGAAGCGCGGCTCTCCATCACCGACCATGGCATCGGCATTGCCCCGGCCGACCATCAGAAGATTTTCCAGCGGTTCTTCCGAACCGACGTGGCTCGAACTCACACGAAGAAGGGAACGGGGCTCGGTCTAGCCATCTGTGCGTGGATCGCAGATTTGCACAAAGGACGGGTGGAGGTTCAAAGTGATCTGGGTCAGGGCTCCACCTTCACAGTGGTGCTCCCGCTCGCTCACCCGTCTCCTTAACGCACTTTAATACCTGGTTAATCCCGCTCTCATGCTCGATTGTTACGTTTCCTCCTAACAGTACTGGCACAGATCGTTCTGTACAGCACAACCAAAACTATGGAGCCGTAATCAAGAAGCCTACAAGGAGGAGGTATGTCATCACACCTATACGAAAAGATAGGTTTCGTCATTGGAATCGGTCTCGTGGGTGGGGTCTTGATCTGGGGCGGTCATTCGTTAGACATGTCACACGCGTCCAGCGCCCCAACATCGAATCACATGACTGCTGCCCTCGCCACTCCGGCGAACGGTTTTACCGAGGTCGCAAGGCAAGTGACCCCGGCGGTCGTCAATATCACGACAGTCATGACGGAAAAGGTCTCAGACCGGTCATTTATTCCCGACGATCTACGCGACCGAACGGAAGAATTCTTCGGGAAACCATTCGATCCTAGACGTCGGGAGCCGCAAAACCCGTGGGAACATCGAGGACCTCAAAGGGGTCAAGGATCGGGGGTGATCGTCTCGTCGGATGGATATGTCTTGACGAACAACCATGTTATCGATAAGGCTCATGAAGTGAGCGTCACTCTTCCTGACAAACGGGAATTTAAGGGCAAAATCGTCGGCACTGACCCCAAGACCGATCTTGCTGTGGTAAAAATCAACGCCAGCGATCTTCCCACTGTCCAGTGGGGCAACGCCGAGACATTGCAGGTCGGTGAATATGTGTTGGCGGTGGGCAACCCCTTCGGGCTGAGTTCCACCGTCACGCTCGGGATCGTCAGTGCCGTTGGCCGGGGCCATATGGGGATCACTCAGTACGAGGATTTTATCCAAACCGATGCTGCTATCAACCCAGGCAATTCAGGAGGCGCCCTGGTGAACACCAGCGGGCAGCTCGTCGGTATCAACACGGCGATCTTTTCACAAACAGGCGGGTATCAAGGCGTAGGGTTTGCCGTGTCCACGACGATGGCCAAGCCGATTTATGAGAGTCTTGTCAGAACCGGAAAGGTTGTACGGGGGTATGTCGGCATCGGCATTCAGGATCTCAATCAGGACCTGGCAAAGTCGTTCGCGATCAAAGATTCCAAGGGCGCCTTGATCAGCGATGTCAAAAATGACAGTCCGGCGGAGCAGGCCGGACTGAAACAGGGTGATGTGATCATCGAGTATAACGGCACAGCCGTCGAGGATGGCGTGGCTTTGCAGCGACTGGTCACCAGGACTTCGGTCGGCACGAAAGTGCAGGTAAAAGTAGTTCGGGATGGTCACGAGCGTGAAGTGACGATCAGAGTCGGTGAACAGTTGGACGAGACGAAGAGGGCCAAAGTGGAAAGGGTCGAAACAGACTTCGCTTTATCTGGTCTGGCGCTTGAGAACCTGGATCAGGATACCGCCAGGGAACTCGGACTCAATGTGAAACAGGGGGTAGTCGTGAGGAGGGTCGAACCCGCTAGCGAAGCCGAAAAGGCCGGTCTCGTCGCGGGTGATATCATTCAAGAAATGAATCGGCAACCGATCAAGTCTATAGAGGATTTTCAGAAGGTGTCCTTGGATGTCAAGAAAGGATCTAATGTCTTGTTCCTGATCAATCGACATGGGAATTCCTTGTTCCTATCCGCAAAAGTGTAGGGTCTGTGATCAGTCTCAAAACAAAGGGAGCAGGTTGTTTCCTGCTCCCTTTGTCGTTGCTTCTATTTCGAAGAACGATTCAATCGAACACCACGGTCTTTTTCCCGTAGACTAAGACACGTCGCTCGATGTGCCGCCGAACAGCTCTGGCCAGCACGATCTCCTCAAGGTCTCGCCCCTTCCGTACGAGATCCTCCACCGTGTCTCGGTGTCCCACGCGAATCACGTCTTGCTCGATGATCGGTCCCTCGTCCAGATCTTGTGTCGCGTAGTGCGCCGTCGCGCCGATGATCTTCACGCCCCGATCATACGCCTGGCGGTATGGATTAGCGCCGATAAAAGCGGGAAGGAAGGAATGGTGAATGTTGATGACCGGGCAGCCGACTTGGGCCAGAAAGCCAGCCGAGAGGATCTGCATGTAGCGAGCCATCACCACGAGCTCCACTTGATGCTCCTTCAAAAGGGTCAAGACCTGCTGTTCCTGTTGAGGCTTCGTCTCTTTTGTGACCGGATAGACGGTGAATGGAATCTTGAAAAGCTCGGCCCAACTCGCGCAGGTGTCGTGATTCGAGATGATGACAGGAATATCGATGTGCAATTCGTCCCGGCGATGGCGCTGCAGCAAATCAGCGAGACAGTGATCCTGCTTGGACACTAACATTCCCACATGGGTTCGTCGGCTACAAGGATGCACCTCATAGCGCATGTCGTACACGTTGGCGATGGGCTTAAAGGCCGACGGGAGGTCCTCGGGAGGGATCTGGAATCCATCGGTGGCAAATTCCATCCGCATGAGAAAATCGTTTGTTTCCTCGTCCGTGTGATGGTCGGAGTCAAGAATGTTGCCCCCGAAGTCGTGGATGAATCCAGACACTCGCGCGACGATGCCCGGGCGGTCTTTACAATGGATCAGGAGAACAATCGAATCTTTCTTTCGTGCCGTCATCGATTCTGCCTCCTATGTCGATGGTCGCTATCAGCGCATCAGGAGAGGCGAGAATGCACACTCAGGAGACAACCTTCGTAACGATGCGTCCGACGAGGTCGAAGGTCGCTGCATCGGTAATCTTGATCTTGCAGAAAGATCCGGCCGTGGGATGGGGAACCGTTTGGCCCGACGCGGACTGCATCGCGATGTCAGTCGACCCTTCATCGATGTAGACGACTCCATCGATCTCTGGGGCGAGCCCCTCGTGGCGCCCTTCCAAGACACTCTCGGTTTCTTCGGATCGGCCGTCGACGAGTACGTCGAGAACGGAGCCGATTTTGGTTCTTCCCTTGGCGGCTGCAATCGACTCCTGCATTGAGAGGATGACATTCCGACGCTCATCCATGACTTCTCGCTCGACCTTTTCATCTAAGTCAACGGCAGAGGTTCCATCTTCATCGGAATAGAGAAACACCGCAACCCGATCGAATTGCGCCTGTTCCACATACTTATACAGTTCGCCGAAGGCTGCGTCGGTTTCTCCCGGGAATCCGACGATGAAGGCTGTCCGGAAGGTGACTCGGGGAATGCGTGCATGGATCCGCTCGACCAGTGACTCAATCGCCTTGCGATCACCGAGTCGATGCATACGTTTGAGCATGCGATCATTAACGTGCTGAAGAGGCATATCAATGTACTTGGTGATCTTTTCTTCTCCGGCATACAGATCCAGCAAATCATCCGTCACTTGCTGAGGATAGAGGTAGAATGGGCGGATCCACTGTAAGCCCTCTACCTTCACGAGCTCACGGAGTAGCTGAACCAGGCCTTGGCGAAGACCCAGATCGACTCCATAGTTGATCGTGTCCTGGGAGATAAGGTTGATCTCCTTCACACCTTCGCGCGCCAACTGTTGTGCTTCTGCCACGATGGATTGGACCGGTCGGCTGCGCTGTTTGCCTCGCATCAGTGGAATCGCGCAGAAGGCACAGTTGCGATTGCACCCTTCTGCAATCTTCACATAGGCGCTGTGCGGCGTTCCCAGTCTCACGCGAGGCGCCAATTCGTCATAGAGATAGGGCGGTTGGCTCATCCAAAGACGACGATGCCGTTTTTTAGGAGTGAGGAGGTCTCGGCAGATCTCCGCGATTTTGCCGAACTCGCCGGTGCCGACCACTGCGTCCAGCTCCGGTAATTCCTTCAGCAAATCCCCTTGATATCGTTGGGCTAAACAGCCGGCTGCGATCAGGACACGACAAGCCCCTGCTTTCTTCAGATGACCGTGCTCGAGAATGGTGTTGATCGATTCTTGTTTCGCTTCTTCAATGAAGCCGCAAGTATTGACGATGACCACTTCTGCTTTTTGGGGATCGCCTGTGAGCTGAAAGCCCTCTGTGACGAGCGCGCCCAGCATAATTTCCGAGTCCACTTGATTCTTTGAACAGCCAAGATTCACAAAGCCGATCGTAGTTTTCTGGGGACTGGCTCCGATCAGGGATCGGTGCCTGTCCCTTTGGACTGCCGGTTTTGCACGCCGGGGAATGATCAATGGCTGGGACATGGGGGCAGTCTACGGGAGGGCTGAAAAGACTGTCAATTAGACCCTTGCGGGAGATCGATCAATTCCCCTAGAGTGCGTCTCATGATTCGAACCTTTCAAGGCATCAAACCGACGGTCCCGAAGTCATGCTTTGTCGAAGAGACCGCTGTCGTGATCGGCGACGTCGTCATGGGAGAGGAGTGCAGTGTCTGGTTCAACGCCGTCATACGCGGCGATGTGAACTACATCCGGATCGGAGATCGGACCAACGTGCAGGACCTCTGCATGCTGCATGTCACTCATGATACTCACCCGCTGGTCATTGGGAACGACGTCACGATCGGCCATCACGTCGTGCTACATGGTTGCACGATTCAGGATCATGTGTTGGTTGGGATGGGCGCCATCATCATGGACGGTGCAGTGCTCGGTGAAGATTCAGTGGTCGGAGCCGGGGCTTTGGTCGTCGAAGGCACGATCGTACCGCCTAAGAGTTTGATCCTCGGCTCACCTGCGAAGGTCAAGCGGCCGGTCACAGAGAAAGAATTATCCTGGGTCAAAGAATCCGCAGAGAATTATGTGAGATACGCCAGGCAGTACATGGATGATTCAGGTAAGAAAACCGGTTTCGAACTCTGAGATCTCCGGTTTCGATCTCCTTAGCCTCTTATTTCGTACCAACCTTGATGAAGCAGATCGGATCGCCGACCAGCGCTGTGGGATACTGTTTCCGCCCCACGTGGTAGGGAATCCTGTGCCGGTGGCACCAGTCTGCAATCCACACCACTTCTTCCGTTGACGTTGTGACCAAACCCGGCACACTCAATTTACCCAGACAGCGATTCACGATCGTTTGGACAACCTGCCGTTCTTTCTGAAATCGTGTCGGATTGAACGTGACCGGATCAGCTCGACCGTACGATAACGGCGCGAGATGGGGAAATCGTTCCGGATCGTTCAATACGCTCACGATCCAGAGGTGATCGAACCTTCCTCGCGCTAAAGAGGCATCGCAGGCATAAAAGCGGAACGGTAAGACGCGACAGGCACGATTGAGCACGGTCACTTCCAGACGTCGGAGATTATAGGGTTCCACATGGCGTTGATGGTCGATCGCTTCGGCAAGCAAGGACGGCAGCTCTGTCACGCCGGCTCCGACATACAAACTCCGCCCTCCCGGTGGTAACTTCTTGACGAGAACCTCGGCTACATTGGTTCCCAATCGCCGACAGGGTTCCCGCTTCGCTCGCCAAAACTCATCGCCGCCTTCGTAGCAGTAGACGGATTCCAAGGCCTTATAGTCGAGGTGAGCAAATACGTCAGTAATAATTCGACAGGCAGGATTAGAAAGGCGTTTTCCCATGATTGCTCCTTATCTCACAGATACCCACAGAATGCGATTCTTCGAGTTCTTCCTTGACCAGCCGATCGCCTAGGATTATAAGCTTGCGTTAATGGTTACTAAGAGGTCCTCAGCCTTTTCCAAACCTAATGATATCCGCGACATCGCCACCTACGGTGTAACCGAAGCCGCACACTACTTGCGCATCCCACGCACCACCATTCGCGACTGGATGTCTGGCCGACATTACCGAAGCAATGCCGGTTTACGTTTCTCTAGGCCAATCATCCACGTCCCCAATCCCTCGGTGAAGCTGCTCTCATTTATGAATCTGGTGGAAATCCATGTGCTGGATGCCATCCGCCGCAAGCATGACATACCCCTGGAGAAAGTCAGAACGGCGATCAACTATCTCACCAAACAGTTTCCATCGCGTCACCCGCTGGCTGATCAAGAGTTTGTTACAGATGGGTTGAATTTATTCATCAAGAAATTCAGTCAACTCATCAACATCTCACAGGAGGGGCAATTAGCGATCCACGAAGTGCTTCAGGCGCATCTCCATCGAATTGAGCGTGACCTCCACGGGATTCCTGTCAGACTGTACCCGTTCACCCGAAAACGCGATCTACAAGAGGAACCGAAAGCCGTCGTCATTGACCCGCAGGTATCCTTTGGTCGGCCGGTCCTGGTAGGGACTGGTATTCCGACCGCGGTGATTGCGGAACGATACAAAGCTGGTGAATCAATGGATGCGCTTGCAGAGGATTATGGGCGCCAACGGGCCGAAATCGAAGAAGCCATCAGATGTGAACTCACCCTCGAAGCAGCCTGAACCTCCTGTCTTTTTCCTCGACCGCTCCCTCGGGAAGATACGCATCGCGACCGCACTTCGCCAGGCCGGTGCCATCGTCCATATTCACGACGATTACTTCTCACCTAATGCCAAAGATGAGGAC